>CAKUHJ010000090.1 GCA_934655935.1 uncultured Oscillospiraceae bacterium
GTCAAGCATGGAAAAAAGGGCGACCAGCCGCTGGATCTGCGGCCTCTGATTCACACGCTCGAAATCCGCCGCGCCGGCGCGCAGGAGCTTTCGCTGCATGTGCGCGTTCAGGCCCAGAATCCGGGCCTGAACCCGCAGCTGCTCGCTTCGGCCATCGAAACGCACCTGCCCGCGCTCGCGCCGGACTTCTCCCGCGTGCGCCGGCTGGAGGTCTACGACGCGGACGGAAACGTTTTCCGCTGAGCCGGGACGTGCTGCAGCACAGTCCGCATTTTACAAAAGGAGCCTGCTTATGTACGGTCACGTCCGAATTCTCAACATCAACGAAAACGCCGCCGCGATCATTTCCTCCGGCGGACGCATCTCCACCATGGACGGCACGGCGGAGGAAATCTACCGCAGGGCGCTGGACGCCGGCACAGAAAAAAACGAGCGCCTGATTGAAAAGGTGCTCTCCTCCGGGCACAGCTCGGTTCTGGAGCATGCAAGCGTCAACCTGGCCTTTGAAAACGTCTCGGTGCTGGCCGAGCAGTTTCTCATTGAGTTCCGTCTTGCGTCGTTCACCGTCAAATCCCGGCGGTATGTCGATTTTCAGAATGCTGGCTACGTTTCGCCCGACGGGCTTTCCGCCCGGGCGCAGGCCTGCTACGACGAAGCCGTGCAGGCGCTTTTCGGCGTCTACGGCGAGCTCTGCGCCGCCGGCGTTCCGAAGGAGGACGCTCGCTTCGTCCTCCCCTACTGCTTCTGCAGCAATTTCTTCTGCACCATGAACGCCCGCGAGCTGGTGCATGTCATGAACGAGCTGACCTACGGGCGCGGCGCCGCAATCGCGGAGCTGCGCGCGCTGGGCGAAAGCCTGTTCGCCCAGTGTGAAGACCGCGCGCCGTATCTGGCCGTGCGCAAGCCGGAGCTTTACCGGCGGCCCGCCGCCGCGCTTTCCGGCCAGCCGCTTCCGCGCGGAACGGGCGTGCGCGTGCTGCGCGCCGCGCCGGACGCGGCGGATCTGATCTGCGAGGCGGCCTTCCTGGAGCAGGGCCTGCAGCCCCGGCCCCTGGAGCCGGAGGCGCGCGCGGCGCTTCTGAAGGGGCTTCTTGCAGGCCCTCGCAGGCGCGAGCTGGAGCAGGCCGGCTTTACGCTTCTTTTCGGCGGCATGAGCCTTGCCGCGCTCACGCATCTGACGCGGCACCGGATGCAGGCGCTGTGTCCGCCGTCGCTGCCGGAAGCGGCCGATTTCTCGGATTACGTTCTGCCGGAAAGCGTGGAGAAGGCAGGCCTCGCGGCGCAGTACCGCAGCGCCTTTCAAAAAGCCGGCGAGGCCTCCCGCGCCCTGTGCACGCTTGGAGCAGGCCGGGATGTGCAGTGCTACCTGCTTTTAAGCGGCCTTCGCGTGCCGGTGCTGACCACAATGAACGCAGGGGAGCTGTGCGTATTTTTCCGCCTGCGCTGCTGCACGCGCGCGCAGTGGGAAATCCGCGCGTGCGCGTGCGAGGCGCTCTTCGCGCTGCGCGAAATCGAGCCGGAGCTGTTTTCTCTGTACGGCCCGACGTGCTTTCAGACGGGCCGCTGCCCCGAGGGGCGCATGTGCTGCGGCCGGCAGAAGGAGATGGCCGAACGCTTCGGCTGAACCGGTCGCGCCGCGCGCCGCGGGCGCATAGAATGGCCCGGAGGTGAGCGCCATGCTGATTGCCGCGCTGTGCGCGCTTGGCGTTGTGAGTCTTCTCTGGGCGCTGTTCGGAGCCCTGCTGCTGCCGGCGGAGTCCGGAAGCCTGATTTACCCCGCCGCACGCGTTCAGAGTCCGGAGCGCTGCGTGCGCGCGCTTGCGTTTCTGCGCGGCGCGGGACTGCTCCGGTGTCAGGTCATTTTTTTGCTGCCGGCCGACGCGGACGCCGGACCGCGCGAGCTCTGCCTGCTCGCGCAGCGCTATGAATTTGTCCGCTGCATACCGGCGCGGACGCTGATGGAAGAATTACAGGAGCAAAACCATGAACGATGCACCCGAACAGATTATCCGCGGGACAGTGGAGGCCATCCTCTTTCAGAATCATGAAAACGGCTACAGCGTCCTCAAGCTCCGCACGGAGGAGGGCGCGCAGGTCACGGTGGTTGGGACCATCCCGATGACCATAACCGGCGAGCGCCTGATTGTGACGGGGAAATGGACGCGCCACGCCAGCTACGGCGAGCAGTTCGAGGCGGAATTCCTCGAGCGTCTGATGCCGGAAAGCACGCCGGAGATTCTGGCGTTCTTATCCTCCCGCGCCGTCAAGGGCGTCGGCGCGCGGACGGCGGAAAAAATCGTCTCCCGCTTCGGCGCGCAGAGCCTGGAAATTCTGGAAAACGAGCCGGAGCGGCTTGCCGAAATCCCCGGCGTCACGCTCAAAAAGGCCGAGCAGATGAGCCAGAGCTTCCGCCGGCAGTCCGGCGTCCGCCGGCTCATCGAATTTTTAACCGTACATCATCTTCCCGCGCAGCTGGCCGTGCGCCTGTACCGCGTATACGGCGAGCTTGCGCCGGACGCGCTGCGGGACGATCCCTATCTTCTGACCGATCCTTACTACGGCGCAGACTTTTCCCTTGTGGACGCGTTCGCCATCGAGCTGGAAATTCCCGCGGACGACGAGCGGCGCGTCGAGGCCGGCATTCTTTTCGAGCTTTCCTACAATCTCAGCGGCGGGCACGTCTTCATTCCGAAGAGCAAGCTGCGCGCCGTCACCGCGTCGCTGCTCGGGCTGGAGGAGGACGTCATCGAGGCCGGCCTTTCCCGCCTGCAGGAGCAGTCGCGCATGACGCTCGATACCGTCGCGGGGCTTGAGGCCTGCTATCTGCCCACGCTTTACGAAGACGAATGCTACGTCTGCGCGCGCGTCTGCGCGATGGCGAAAACCGCGCTCCCTGCGCCGCCGGGTCTGGCGGAAATCCTGTCCGGGCTGCAGCGTACGCGTGAAATCCGCTACGCTGCGATGCAGCTTTCGGCCATACGCGCGGCGGCCGGCCGGCAGCTGCTGCTGGTAACCGGCGGTCCGGGCACCGGCAAGACGACCGTCATGTCCGGCATTCTGGGCCTGTTTGACGCCATGAAGCGCAAAACGCTTCTCGCTGCGCCGACCGGGCGCGCCGCCAAGCGCCTGAGCGAATGCACCGGCCGGGACGCGTCCACCATCCACCGGCTTCTCGAGGCGCAGTTTGACGAGGAATCCGGCTCCATGCGCTTTTTCCACGACGAGGAGAATCCCCTTGCCTGCGACGCGCTGATTGTGGACGAGGCCTCCATGATCGACCTGCCGCTCATGGCGAGCCTTCTTCGCGCCCTGCGCCCGTCGTGCACGCTGATTCTGGTCGGCGATCCGGATCAGCTCCCGTCCGTCGGCCCCGGAAACGTCTTTTCCGACCTGATCCGCAGCCACGTCGCACAGACCGTCTGCCTCACAGAAATTTTCCGGCAGGCGCAGAAGAGCCTGATCGTCATGAACGCGCATGCGATCAACCGCGGGGAAATGCCCGTGCTGACCGAAACGCACCGTGATTTTTTCTTTCTCAGAAGGAAGGACCCCGCCGCCGTGCAGAAGACCATCGAATCGCTCTGCGCGGAGCGTCTGCCCCAAAAGCTCGGCGTCGCGCCGTCCGAAATTCAGGTGCTCTCTCCCACCCGGAAGGGAGAAACCGGCACGAAGGAGCTCAACCGCGCGCTGCAGGCCGTCCTGAACCCCCCCGCACCCGGCCGGCGGGAGAAAAAATCCGGCGATTTTTCCTTCCGTGAGGGCGACCGGGTAATGCAAATCCGCAACAACTATGATATAATGTGGAAAAAGACGGACGCTTCCGGCAGCGGCAGCGGTATCTTCAACGGCGATATCGGCCTCATTCGCACCATCGATTATGAAACCGAGCTCGTCACCATCGATTTTGACGACCGCCGGGCCGAATACGGCTTTGATATGCTCCAGGAGCTGGAGCCGGCCTATGCCATGACGGTCCATAAAAGCCAGGGCAGCGAATACCGCGCGGTTATTCTGGCGGTGTTCTCGGGCGCGCCGGTTCTTCTGACCCGGAACGTGCTCTATACCGCCGTCACGCGCGCGCGGGAGCTTCTGATCCTGGTCGGCGACGAACGCGTCGTCGCCGCAATGACCCGCAGCGACCGCCGCCAGCGCCGCTACAGCGCGCTCAAGCTCCGGCTGGAGGCCGAAGCGCACCCGCAGGATTGGCGTGTGCTCCCGGTGGAGACTCAAGTGAAGGATGAATCATGATGAATATGAAACTGATCCGCGACATCGGCATTGATCTTGGCACGGCGAACGTCCTGGTTTATGAGGAAGGGCGCGGTATCGTCCTGCGCGAGCCGTCCGTGGTCGCGGTGGACAAGAATACCGGAAAGGTCCTGCAGGTCGGCGCGGCGGCCAGAAACATGCTCGGCCGGACGCCGGGCAACATTGTCGCCGTGCGCCCGCTGCGCGACGGCGTGATCTCCGACTATGAGATGACGGAGAAAATGCTCGAGCAGTTCCTGAAGAAAATCAACCGCTTCGCCCTCATCAAGCCCCGCGTCATCGTCAGCGTTCCGAGCGGCGTGACCGAGGTGGAGGAGCGCGCCGTCATTCAGGCGACGATGGAAGCCGGCGCGCGGCGCGTGTATCTGATCGAAGAGCCGTTCGCCGCCGCGCTCGGCGCGAAGCTGCCCATCTCCGGCCCGGAGGGGCATATGGTGGTCGATATCGGCGGCGGCACGACGGATATCGCCGTTCTGAGTCTCAACGGCATCGCCTCGTCCTCCTCCATCAAGGTCGCCGGAGACACCTTTGACGAGGCGGTGGCCGCGTATCTGCGCAAGCGCTACGGCATGCTCGTCGGCCTCGGCACGGCAGAGGAAATCAAAATTGCCATCGGCTGCGTTTACGAGCGGCCGGAGGAGGCCGTGCTGAACGTCAAGGGCCGGGACGCAAAGACCGGCCTTCCGAGCGAGGCCGTTATCTCCTCCTCCGAGCTCATGGAGGCCTTCCGCCGTCCCGCGCGCCAGATTGTCGACGAGGTTCTGGCCGTCCTGGAAAAAAGCTCGCCGGAGCTCGTGGCCGACGTCGCCAGAAACGGCATCGTCCTGACCGGCGGCGGCTGCCAGCTCTACGGCTTTGACCGCCTCATCGCCGAACGGACCGGCATTGCCTGCTCCATCGCCGACGATGCGGATTCGTGCGTCGCCAACGGCTGCGGAAAAAGTCTGGCCTGGATCGGCTCCATGCAGGAGGGCACCATCAACCTTGCCCGCCGCAAGCTCATGAAAGAATAATCCCAAGCGGCCGCCGCAGGCTTCGTCCTGCGGCGGCCGCTTGGGATTTCTTCGCTCAGTCCGCACAATCGCAAGCCGCTACTTTTCCCGGCGGAAAAAGGCCGCTGCGACAACGCCTGGCCCTGTGTGCGTGCCGACGACGCCGCTGATGAGCGTCGTTTCCAGCGCCTGCACGCCCTCGGCCCAGAGGCTCCGGCTGTCCTCGATATACTTTTTCAGGCACGCGTCGCTCAGGCCCGTATAGCCCAGCAGAATCGGCATGGAAAAATCCACGCCGCCGCATTCGTGAATCTTCTGCGCAAGAAGGTTGTTCCCCTGCTTTGAGCCGCGCGCCTTTCCGATCAGGAGAATCTGTCCGTCCTGAATCGCACAGACCGGCTTCACATTCAGCAGGCCGCCCGCCAGCGCCGTCGTTTTTGAAATTATTCCGCCGCGCTTGAGATACTCCAGCGTATCCAGGAGCGCCACCACGCAGATTTCCTCCCGCCGTCGCTCCAGCTCCTGCGCGATATGCTCCGCGTCCATCCCCGCGTCCGCGCAGATGAGCGCATATTCTGCCAGAATGCCCGCGCCGATGGCCGCGCTCCTGCTGTCGACCACCCAGACGTTTTCATACTCCGAGGCCGCGATGCACGCGCTCTGGTAGGTGCCGGAAAAGTCCGACGCGATGGTGATCACCACCGCGCTCTGCCCGGCGCGCTTTGCCTCCTCCAGCGCCGGAAAAAAGGCCGCCGGCGCGGCCTGGCTGGTCGTCGGCAGCGTATCCGTCTCGACCAGGCGCTCATAAAACCGCCGCCGGTCAAGCTCCACGCCGTCCAGCAGCGCTTCCTGGCCAAAATGCACCGTCAGCGGCACCGTCCGGACGCGCCCGCGGCAGCGCTCCGGCAGATCTGCCGAAGAGTCCACAATGATCTGTACCTTCATGCTCTTTTTTCCTCCGTCTGCGCCAGGCGCTCCAGATTTTCACAGATCCGCTCCAGCGCGCGGTACATTACCGCCCGCTCCTGCTCTCCGATTCCAGCGCTGGCCTGCTCCACAATTCCATCAATCTTCTGCCGGATCAACGCTCCGGTCTCAAGCCCCTTTTTACTCAGCCGCAGCAGCGCGCGGTAGCGCCGCCCGCCGCTCTCCCCGCAGGAAAGATAGCCCTCCTGCTCCAGCTGCTCCACAGACCGGGAAACCGCCGCCTTATCCTCATCCGCCCGCTCGCAGAGCTCCGCCGCCGTCATGGGCCCGAACTGCGCCAGATAGTACAGGCACGATACATGCGCGCCCCTGAGCCGGAAGCGCGCCATCTGCTCCGATTTGATGCGCTTGATGCTCCGGCTCAGCCGCGCGGCAAGCACGGTAAAGGTTTCAAAGCGTTCCGGCATATTCGCGTCCCCTTTCAGATGTTGTTTTATCAACGTTCAGACTATAGCACACAGAAGTTGTTTTGTCAACATTAAAGCTTCGTTTGCCTTTCCGGCCCTCATCTGCTATGACGAAGCATGCTTCCGCGCCGCCCCGGGCGCATCCGGACCAATCCGAATCAGCGTGTCGAAAAAGTTTTCGACAGTCTCTGAATATCCAAAAAGAAAAGAGCTGCTTCCGCCATGAAAAAAGCCGTCGCCTATTATCACCTTCCCGGTCTGTTTGAATTTTACGAGCTGTACCGGCTGTTTCTGCCCCTGTTCCGGACGCACCGGGAATATTTCTACGACTGGTGTGACGTCGGCTCGATCTACGGCGCGCCCGCAGACTGCATCTGGGGCGGAGGCCGCGTCGGCTGCGGAGCCTGCGATGCGCGGGAGGTTCTGGCCCTGACGCGGGAGTACGGGATTTCCGCCCGGCTCACCTTCAGCAATTCTCTGCTGCGCGAGGCGCACCTCGCGGACTGGAAATGCAATGCGCTGTGCCGGCTGTTCGCACAGAGCGGCGGGCCGCGCAACGGCGTGATTCTTCATTCGGAGCTGCTCCTGCGCTATCTGCGGCGCGAATACCCCCAGCTTTACCTGGTTTCCTCCACAACCAAGGTCCTGACGGAGTTCCGGCAGCTGCGGCAGGAGCTGGCACGCAGCGAGTTTTGCTATGTCGTGCCGGATTTCCGCCTGAACAAGGCCTGGGCCGAGCTGGCGTCCTTGCCTCAGGCCCAGAAGGACAAGACGGAATTTCTCTGCAACGAATGCTGCTGGTTCGGCTGCGGGGCGCGAAGGGCCTGCTACGAGACGGTCAGCCGGAAAAACCTCGGCGAGCCCTGCCCGGAGCACCGCTGCCCGGCCCCCGGCGCCGCCGAAGGGTATCGCTTCTCCAGAGCGATGGAAAACCCCGGCTTTATCGACCCGGAAGCAATTCAGGAGCGCTACCTGCCGATGGGCTTTTCCAACTTCAAGCTGGAAGGCCGCGGCCTTGGCAGCGCTCTGATTCTGGAATTTCTGCTCCATTATATGACAAAGCCGGACTGCCGGCTGCGCGTCCGGGAACACATCTACCTGGACAACACGCTGGATC
>CAKUHJ010000091.1 GCA_934655935.1 uncultured Oscillospiraceae bacterium
GGAATGGATTATTGACGAGGAAGCTGCACAGGTGGTCAAGAAGATTTTCACGCTCTGCATGAATGGGCGTGGACCGAGCCAAATTGCAGACCAGCTTGAAAAGGACAAGATACTCACACCTACCGCATACAAAAACAAACAAGGCGTGAAAACACCGCACACCGAGCCGGAGAACCCTTACCGCTGGCACGAAAGCACCATTGTCAATATTCTTGAACAAAAAGAGTACATTGGCGCAACGGTTAATTTCAAGACCTACACCAATTCCATTTGGGACAAAAAGCAGCGGGAAAATCCCGAAGAAAATCGAGTGATTTTCTACAACACCCATCCTGCCATCATCGAGCAGGAAGTCTTTGACAAGGTGCAGGAGATTCGTCAGCAGCGACACAGGCGAACGGCAACAGGTAAGAGCAGTCCGTTTTCGGGATTGGTGTTCTGTGCTGATTGCAAGCAGAAGCTCTACTATTCCACCACCAAATACTTTGAAAAGCGACAGGACTTTTTCACCTGTTCTACTCATCGAGCCAACAAGGGCAAGTGCAGCGGACACTACATTCGTGCCGTAGTTCTGGAGGATTTGGTCTGGAATCACATGAAAGAGGTTATCTCGTATGTGACCAGATATGAAGCACATTTCAGGGGGGAAATGGAGCAAAAACTCCGTCTGCAAAGCGAGGAAACCATAAGGGTATATAAGAAGCGTCTGACGCAGGCAGAAAAGCGTATAGGGGAGCTTGACCGCCTGTTTATCAAAATCTACGAGGACAACGCCAAGGGCAAGCTGAACGATGATCGCTTTGCCATGATGAGCAAGACCTACGAGGATGAGCAGGCGCAGCTCAAAGTTGAAATCGTAAATCTGCAAAAAGAGATTGAAGTACAGGAACGACAGATAGAAGACCTTGAACAGTTTATTCAGCGGGCACGCAGATACACCGACCTCACAGAACTTACACCATATGCGCTCAGAGAGCTTGTAAAGGCGGTTTATGTGGAGGCACCGGACAAGTCCAGCGGTAAGCGCAAACAGAGGGTACATATCGAATATGACCTTGTTGGCTATATTCCTGTGGATGAACTGATAAAAGCGGAACAGGCATGACCGAAATCATGCCTGTTCCAAGAAATTCACATATTACTGTTTTACGACCACCGAGCATTCAAGCAAGCGGTTTTCTGAACTTTTCGAAGCTCAAAAAACCAGACTTGAGCGGAGCGAAATGACTTTTTCGACACGCTGAGGCCCGCTGCCGGAACGGCAGCGGGCCTGAGTATTACGTGGATTCCATTCCGGAAAGGAGCGCATGCTCCCGGCTCTGGCAGGTGAAGAGCAGAATCTGGCGGGCGCGCGCCTCGCGCAGAAGCTCCCGGAGCGCCAGCTCCGCGCGCGCGTCGTCGAACATCACCAGCGCGTCGTCCAGAATCAGTGGCACATCCGGCGCCAGCAGCAGGCGGCACATTCCGAGCCGCAGCGCCAGGTAGAGCTGATCCGCCGTGCCGCAGCTGAGCGTCTGAAGCGGATGCAGCCCCACCTCGTCCGCCGCGCCGGCCTGCAAAGAAAGCTGGCGGTCAAACACGACCTTATCATACCGTCCTGCCGTCAGGCGGGAGAAAATCTGCTCCGCCTCGGCCCGAAGCGCCGGGGAGAAGCGGCTCTGCATTTCCTCGGCTGCCTTTGCAAGCGTGCTTTCCGCAAGCGAAAGCGCCTCATAGCGCGCCTCCAGGGCCGTAAGCTCCGTGCGCAGCGCCTCGCACCTTGCCTCCAGCTCGGCGGGGTCTCCCAGCGCCTGCACTCTTCCGCGGCTGACGGAGAGCTGCGTTCTGATTTCGCTCAGCGCCCGCTCCGTCTGCGCCAGCTCCGCCGCGTTTTCCGCGAGCGTCCGGCCGCCGAAATCCTCGTCCGGAGCTTCCGTCTCGGGCACGTCCGCAAGCGCGCGGCAGATATCCTCATAGCGGGTTTTCATAAGCTCCGCCTGCTGGCGGGCCGCCTCAAGCGCGCGGCAGCGGGAAAGCGCCTGCCCGACGGCCTGCCTGCACTCCTCCGCCGTCTTCGCCTCCGGCGCGAAGGTCTGTACCGCGCCAAGAAGCTGCGCACAGGCCTGCTCGCGGCGGCGGCAGGCCAGCACGTAGGCCTGCTGCTGCTGCGCCAGGCGCAGATTTTCCTGCCGCCAGAGCGTCATTGCCTGGCCGTATTCCGCGGCAAGCAGCGTAAACTCGTCCCGACTTCTGTTTCCGTAGCGCGCAAGAAGCGCCTGCGCCTGCGAAAGCTCCTGCTCGCGCAGGCGGTTGGAGCGCCGGGCAAGAAGCGCCCCCAGAAGCGCCGCCAGCCCCAGCGCCAGCGCGCCCGCCGCATAAAGCCAATACTCCTTCACCGCAAGCACAGCCGAAGCCGCCAGCAGAAGGCACATCTGAATCCAGAATACCACAGCGCCGCGGTAGCGCCGCCGGGTCAGCGCGTCGAAGCTCCGCCCGTCCTGCTGCGCGCGCGTAAGGAGCTCCTGCTCCGCAACGCCGCGGAAGGCCTCCGGGCACGCAGGCGCGGGCGCAGGCGCGGGCGGCTTCTCCGGCTCTGGAAGCGCGGCGATTTCGGAAAGGCGCGCGGCATAGCCCTCCAGCGTCTTTGCAGCCGGAAGCCCGGCCGCAGCCGCAGCCGCGGCGTTCGCGCGGTTGGAGGCCTGAATCATCGCCGTGTGCGCGTCGTACTTCTGCTGAAGCTTTTTCCGGTTTTCCTGCGCAATCAGCGCCTGCCGCTCCCGGTCAAGCGCCTGCCGCCGCGCTTCAAGCGTCTGCGCCCGCTCCTGCAGCGTCAGGTCCTGCCGGTGAAGCGCAGAAATCTGTGAAAGCGTATCCTGCAGCGCCGCAAGCTCGCGCTCTGCCTGCGGGATTCTGCCGGTCTGGTTATGCCGGCAGCGGTTTTTTTCGTCATGCAGGCGCTTGGCCGCATCCGGCGCGCTGACGTCCGCCTCCCCGGCGGTCACAAGCGCGCGCATCCGCGTCTCCAGCGCCGCGTCCGCGCTCACGGCGAGCGCCTGCTGCCGGACCAGCGCACTTCTGAGAAAGACGCTTTTGGGAACGCCCAGAAGCGTCTCCCCGCAGTTTTCGCCCGTCAGCTCCGGGACGCTCTGGCCGCTCTGGCTGTCATAGGCCCGGAACTGGCTCATGGGCGCGCGGGCCGTCGAGCGGCGGGTGATTGTGATGCGCCGGCCCTGCCACTCAAGCTCCATGCGCCCTTCCATGGGCGCGCCGCTCCAGGGCAGATATTTTGTCTTGTCCGGCAGCTGACCGGCCTTCGCCCGCTCGGCGGTATCGACGCCGTAGAGCATGGCCAGAAGGAAGGCCGTCCAGGTGGATTTTCCCGCTTCGTTCGGCAGCTGCAGGATGTTGAGCCCCGGCGCAAGCGTAAGCGTCTCATTTTCCAGACGCCCGAAGCTTGCCGTCATGGAAAGAATTTTCATGGCGTCATCTCCCTCCCCTCCATCGCGCAAAGGCCCAGCCGCGCGGCCAGCGCAAGGACGCGGCGGCGGCTTTCGTCCGTTTCCGCGTCATACTGCGCCTTGAGCATGCGGAGGTAGACGCCCCGCAGCGTATCCTCCTGCGCGGCCTGCCAGAGCGCGCGCCGGGGATAGGTCTGATCCTGCAGCGTCAGGGCAAACACCCGGCCCGAAAACTGCGCGTGCAGCTGCACAAGCCCGACCGGCCCGGATTCGCCGGTCAGAATCACGCGGCAGATATCTGTGTTCTTCGTCTGGGAAAGCGCCTGCGCAACAGCCTGCGCCGCGTCGTCCCCCGCAGGCACGCGGAAAATCTGATAGCGGCGCTCGGTAAGCGGCACAAACTCCAGCCGGACCTCCTCCGGCGAAAGCGCGGCAATGTAAGCGCCCTTGTCGCCCAGCTCGTCAAAGCCCCGCCCCATTGCGCAGCCGGGCCAGGCATACCAGGTTTTTCCGCGCCGCAGAAGGCCGCTTGCCTGGTGGATGTGTCCAAGGGCCAGATAGGTCAGACCCGAGGCCTCAATCTGTGCGCGGTCAATGGGGTTATAGCCGCTGTCCGGATTGACCGGGTCCCCATGCAGAACCATCACGCGCAGGGCCCCGTCATCCGGCGCGCGAAAGCCCTCCAGAAGGCCCGCTTCGTGCGCGCTTTCAAAGCCCGCGCCGTAAACATACAGGTCATATTCCGGCAGGAAGACCTTTTCAACGCCGCGCTTTTTGAAAATGTGGACATTCTCCGGCCACTGCGCCGTCAGATAGGCGCTGCCCGGCAGGCATGCGTCGTGGTTGCCGGGCGCAATAAAAATCCGCCCGGAAAAGGCCGCAAAGGCCTCCTGCATGGCCTCCAGGGTTTCCGGAAACACATTGTCCGAGTCAAACAGATCTCCGGCCAGCAGCATCAGCGCGCACCGCTTCTCCTTCGCCAGCTTCACAAGCCGGCCCGGAAGCGCGCGCTGCTCGCGCCGGCGCGCCGCCGCGGCCTCCGGCGTCATGCCGGAGAAGGGCGAATCCAGATGCAGATCCGCCGCATGCAGCACCTTAATCATGCACATTCACCCTTTCTGCCCGTATGCACCGCCGCGAGGCGCAGTCTATGACAAACACCGCCCCGCACAGCCGGCAGGGCCCCGGCGCAGCCTCATAGCGGCTGGTCAGCTCGCCCCGGAATTTTGCAATCGACTGCTCCGGCTTCACGCCCAGAACCGAGCGTGCGGGGCCCGTCATGCCAAGGTCGGTCAGATATCCGGTTCCGCGCGGCAGAATCTGCTCGTCCGCGGTCTGCACATGCGTATGCGTGCCCCAGAGCGCGGAGATTTTTCCGTCCAGATAATAGCCCATGGCGAGCTTTTCGCTGGTCGCCTCGGCATGGAAATCCAGCAGCACCGGAATCTGCCCCAGCTCCCGCAGAAGCCTGTCCACCACGCGGAAGGGATTGTCCGGGGTAAAGTCCATGGCGCAGCGGCCAATCAGACTGCCGACGCCGACCGGCCCCTTGCCGGTCTCAAAGACGCCCCAGCCGCGCCCCGGAAGACTCGGCTGAAAATTGCCCGGCCGGAGAATATAGCCGCACTCGTCCAGATACGGACAGATCTCGCGCCGCGCAAACGTGTGGTTCCCAAGCGTCAGGACGTCCGCGCCCGCGTCCAGCATGGCCTCCGCCTGCCGCGGTGTAAGGCCCAGGACGCTGGCGTTTTCGCCGTTTACCACACAAAAATCAATTCCATATTCCCTTTTCAGCGCCCGCAGATGCTGCGTAAGACACCGGACTCCGGCCTCCCCCACCACATCGCCGACCGCCAGCACGCGAAGCTCCATACGCCTGCCTCCTGCCGATTTTTTCTACAGTATACCATTTTCAAAGCGCGCTGGCTATGATATACTGAAAAAAATCTGCAACGCCGGACGCCGCTTTGCGTCCTTTACTATGGAAGGAAGAAGGGAGCAGGTTTATGGAAGATGCACAGATCATCGACCTGTACTGGGCGCGCCAGGAGCGTGCGCTCGCCGAAACCGACAGGAAATACGGCGGCTACTGCCGCGCAATTGCCATGAATATTTTAAAAAGCCATGAGGACAGCGAGGAGTGCGTCAGCGACACCTGGCTGCGCGCCTGGAACGCCATGCCGCCGCAGCGCCCCGCGCTTCTGCAGGCCTTTCTTGGCCGCATCACCCGCAACCTGAGCTTTGACCGCCACCGGCGTGCGGCGGCGGAAAAGCGCGGCGGCGGCACGCTGCCGCTGGCGCTGGAGGAGCTGGGCGAGTGTGTCGGCGCGCCTGGCCGCGTAGAAGAGCACCTGGAGCAGAAGGAGCTTGCCCAGGCCATCGACCGGTTTTTAAGGGAGCTTCCGGAGCGCGAATGCAGCGTCTTCCTCCGGCGCTACTGGTATGTGGACAGCATTTCGGACATTGCCGTGCGCTTCGGTCTGAAGGAAAACACGGTCAAATCCGTGCTGTTCCGCACACGCGCGCAGCTGCGCGATTATCTTACCGGGGAGGGCTTTGCCGTATGAACCGCGAGGAGCTATTTGAAGCCATCGGACAGATCGGAGACGACCTGATCGTCCGCGCCGACCGGGCGCCGGCCGGGCGCCGCGCGCCCTGGGTCCGCTGGGCGGCGCTGGCCGCGTGCTGCGCGCTTGTCGTCTCATTTGCGGCCCTGGTGCTGCCGGGCTTTTTCGGCGCAAAATCCGCCGCTTCGGCCATGGACTCTGCCGCCGCCGCCAGCGAGGCCGCGCCGCAGGCCAGCGAGCCCCGCGCCGCGCATGAGGAAGAATATGAGGCCGAAATGAAGGCCGAGGCAAGCCCTTCCGAGTCTCCGGCGGAGGAGGCTCCTGCCGAGGAGCCCGCCGGGGCGCAGACACCGTCCGGGTCCGGCGCGGCCGGTCAGGACGCCTGGAGCTTCGTCACAGACACGCTGACGCTCTACCGCTGGGACGGCGAAAGCTGGCAGAGCGTCCTGCTCCGCGGCGCGGAGGCAGAACAGCTGTCCGGAGCCTTTGAAACCGACGAAGCCGCAGAGCCTGGCCCGGCCGCCTTCTACGCGGACTTTGGAAACGGAACCGTCGTCTCCATGGACGGGAGCGGCTGCGGCGTCATCTGGTCGCTGACCGACCGCGCAGGCTTTGAAGCCGCCCTTGCACAGCAGGAGGACCCCGCGCCGGCCCTTGCGCCGCACCGGTCCTGCCGCTTCCCGGAGGCCTGCGTACAGGCGATTTCCGCCGCATTTGACGGCTGAAGGTAAACAGAGGGGGCTGACTCTTTCGCGAGGCAGCCCCTTCTATAATTCATACAGCGGCACCTTTGTGTCGATCACAAGCATACTGTCCGGACTCAGCGGACCGTGAACGACGTCGACGTCTGCTTTCAGGATGTCCTCCAGGCGATACTTGATCGCGCTCAGTGTGAGCAGCGAAATGCGCGGTGATTGAAACTCCAGCAAAAGGTCCACGTCGCTGTCCGGGCGGTTCGTGCCATTCGCGTAAGAGCCGAACAGCTCTGCTTTCTTGATCGGATATTCCTGCGCGGCAAGCTGCACGCCGTCTTTGATTGTCTGGATATCCAGCATCACGCACCCCCTTTTCCTGATTCTGCTTCCATTATACCCAATCTGCAGATAATTTCAAGAACGTGCTGCGAAGGCTTTCTGACAAAAGCGTTTGCAGGTCCTTTGAAGACACGCTGCGGCCCGGCTGGATTTCCAGCCGGGCCGATGGTGTTTTACAGGCGGGTGAGGAAGCGGTGGAGCATCACAGCGACCTCGGCGCGCGTGGCGTTGCCCTGCGGGTTGAGGTAGCCGTTGGCGCCCTTGACATAGCCGTTCTCCACAGCCCAGCGCATGGCAGTCTCCGCATAGGTGCTGACCTTGCTGTAGTCCGTGAAGGAATACAGGCTCTTGGAGGAGCTCTTCTGACCGCCGTAGCGCCAGAGGATGGCCGCAATCTGCTCGCGCGTGACCTTGCCGCTGGGGTTGAACTTATTGCCTGTGCCCTTGACGACGCCC
>CAKUHJ010000092.1 GCA_934655935.1 uncultured Oscillospiraceae bacterium
CGACACGCGCTCTCCCTCAGTCAGCTTCGCTGACAGCTCCCTCCCAGAGGGAGCCTCAGGCGCTCCCGCGCCAGTGCAAGGCACGAAAGCAGCTGCAGGCTTGCTGGGTACCTTCGTAAGCCTCCCGCTGATGAGGGAGGTGGCAAAGCCGAAGGCCTTGACGGAGGGAGAGAAAAAGCCCGACACGCGCTCTCCCTCAGTCAGCTTCGCTGACAGCTCCCTCCCAGAGGGAGCCTCAGGCGCTCCCGCGCCAGTGCTTCACAAGAAGCGCAAAAGGCAGCCTGGGTCGTTCGGCCCAGGCTGCCTTGTATTTATGAGGCTCAGCTCAGGCTGCGCATGCCGTAGAGCATTTTTGCAACCTGCGCGCGGGTAACACTTCCGGTCGGGTCCAGACGCCCGTTGGAGCCGGAGATCAGCTTGTTTTCCAGCATCGCGGCCAGCGGCTCCTCCGCCCAGGCGGCGATGGCCTTACGGTCGGAGAAGGCGAGCAGATTGTCCGGATCTCCGCCGGAGAGCTTCGCGGCGCGCGCAAGAATGGTCATGGCCTCCTGGCGGGAAATGGTGGCGGTCGGGTTGGCGTAGAGACGTCCGTTTTTCTTGACGCCGCCCATATAGCCCAGCGCATAGGCCGCCTGCACCGCGCTCTGCGCCCAGTCGGCAATCTTTTTGACGTCCTCGAACGGCAGCGGCGTATCCTCGTAGGCCTTCAGATCCGTGCCGAGATAGCGCATCAGCGCGCTGACAAATTCCTGCCGCGTCATGGTGTCGTTCGGGCGGTAATAGAGCTTGCCGTCCTTACCATGGGAGCCCTGCAGGGTTCCGTCATAGTAAAGGGCGGTAATATAGGAGGCGGCCCAATGATTCTTGACGTCGGCAAAGGGCTCCGCTGTGCCGACGGTTACCTTGATTTCCTTGCGGACGTCGCCATAGCGCACGGTGAGAACGCCGCTGACCTCCTTTTCCGCGCTGCGGACGGCGGTGAAGACGCCGGGCTTTTCAAACGAGCCGACGCTTTCGGAGGCGCTCCAGGAAAAGCTTTCGTTTTCCGCCAGAACGCGCATGCCGCCGTAGCTTGCCGCGGCGGTGAGCTTCACAGTGCTCCCGGCCGGGATGTGAAGGGAGGCGACCGCTTTTCCGTCCGCGTCCTGAAGGCTCAGCTTGTCGATTTCGTGCAGAATCTGAATGCGGGCCTCGCCGGTCAGGTCTCCGGACTGACCGCGGACGGTGACAGAGGTCTGCTTCTCGCTCAGATCGGCGTCAATGCGGAGGTTCCCGTTTTTCAGCGCGGTGACGCCGTCGCCGTCCCAGAAAACATCTCCCGGAAGCTCGGCGGCGTTATAGTCCCGGTCCGCGGCGCGTGCGGTCATGCTTACCTCTGCGCCGGGCAGCGCAAAGGCGCGGTAGGGATAGACAAACAGCTGCGCGGCGCTTCTGGCGCGCGTGGTTTCGCGGGCCAGGAAGATGAAGTTTGCGCAGGGGCGGAGCTCGCCGTCGGACGGGGTGTTGACGGTGGAGCCGCCGGTATAGCCGGGGTACTGGACGCCCAGCGTGGACGAGCCGCCGCCGTCAAGATTGATGGCGTCCACGCAGCCCAGCGCCTGCAGGCGCTCTGCAAGCTCAGGAAGCGTCAGGCCGGAGGAGCCGGAGGCTTCGTCGGCCGTGTAGAGAAGGAGGGTGCCGTCCTGCCTGACGCCCGCCGCGCTCCGCGCGCGCGGCTTGTCGGCGGTATCAAGGGTAAAATCGGTCTGCACCTTGCCGCCGGAAACGAGCAGCTCGCCCGCGCCGCAGGCGTATGTAACGTCCTTCCAGGCGCGGCTGCAGCTGGTTTCGACGAGGACCGTGTCGCCCACGCGAAGCGCCTGCAGCTGCTTGAGCGCGCTTTCATAGTCGGTTGCGTTTGCAAGGCTCAGAACAAAGCCGTTTTTCGGGATATCGCATGAGGCGACGTCCTCCACGATCTCCGTGACCTCCAGCTCCAGCGTGTCCTGCGGAAGAAGCTCCGCAGAGCGCTCGGCGTCCGTCGGCGCAAGCAGAAGATTGTAGGCCTTGAGCGTGTTCTTGGTTTTCAGATCATAATCGCGCGAATAGAGCACCAGGCCGCTTCCGCGGGTCAGGGCTTTGTTATAAAGAATATTGCCGGTGCGGCCGTTCATGGTAAGCCGGATTTCATAATCAGCCTCGCCGATCACGGCGCTTCCGTCGGAATAAAAGCCGATGGTGCTCCGCGTGCCGCCCAGCGTGCGCAGAATGCCGTCGGTAATTTCAACGCCGTGCGGGATACCGGTGTCCAGATCAAAGAAGGACGCGTTGACGCCGGCCACCATGGTCAGGTCCTCATGTTCCAGGAATTTCACAGCGTCGTTCATGGCGCTGCGGCCATAGAGCGTGCTGCCGAACACGACCATGGGGCGTACGCCGCTGTGCGGCTGCAGCGTCACATAATTTTCGTGCAGCGCCTGCGTATCCTGCTTCTGAAGACCGGAGGTCAGTGTGACGCCGTCATAGAGCGCCAGCGTGTGCGTATAGCCTGCGTCCACCGAGGCCTGCGCAAAGTCCCAGGCGGCGCAGACGCTTCCGCTTAAAATAGCCAGCAGCAGAAGCAGGGCGGTCAGCCGGGTCAGGAAATGTTTCAAGAAAATCGCTCCCTTCTGGTGATTGAGTCAATTCATGTTAACATAACAACGTAAAAATGTAAAGCACCTCGTCTGTAATTTCGAAATTAAGTGAATCTTAAGGCAAAGCACACTTGTTTCTTCAGGGGTTTTTCCGTATGATAAGCGCATGAGGTGAGACGCTATGAATCAGATTCTGGTTTGCGACGACGAACAGGACATCGCTGCCGCTTTGAAAATTTATCTTGAAAATGTGGGCTACCGGGTCCATACGGCCGCGAGCGGTCCGCAGGCGCTGGAGCTGGCGCGCAGGGAGCCGGTGCAGCTGGCGATTCTCGATATCATGATGCCGGGTATGGACGGGATTGAGACCATGGAGCGCCTGCGCGAATTTTCCAATATCCCGGTCATTCTGCTGACGGCCAAATCGGAGGATACCGATAAAATTCTGGGCCTCGGCGCGGGGGCGGACGATTATATCACGAAGCCCTTCAACCCCATGGAGGTGCTTGCGCGCGTCAAATCGCAGCTGCGGCGCTACCTGCGCCTGGGCGGCGGAAGCGAGAATACGAGCCTGCTTCAGCTGGGCGGCATCACGCTCGACCATGACGCCAAGCACGTCACGCTCGACGGCGAGAGCGTACAGCTGACGCCGAAGGAATATGACATTCTCTATTTTCTCATGCGCAACCCCGGCAAGGTTTTCGCGCCGAGGGAGATTTATAAGGCCGTCTGGAATGAGCTGCCCCTGAACGCGGATAACACGCTGGCCGTTCATATCCGCCATCTGCGCGAGAAGCTGGAGTTTGACCCGGCCAATCCGCGCTATCTCAAGGTCGTCTGGGGAAAGGGCTATAAGCTGGAGGAGGGAGCAAAATGAAACGCCTGCAATCAAAGCTCTGGGCAAAGCTCACAGCGCTGCCGCTGTTCGGCGTGTTTGTGCTGCTGGCCTTCTGGAGCGGGGTTGGAACCGCGGTCCTTGTGGCAGAGGGCGGCTATTCCGCGCCAAAGTCGTTTGTAGCCAGGCAGGCCTGGAGCGGCACGGAGGAGGCCTATTGGCTTGGAAAGCTGGTTTCGGCGCGCTATGTGCTGCCTGCGGCCTGCCTGGCGAGCCTTGCGGTATGCCTGGTTCTGTTCGTATTTTTGCTGTGCTCTGCCGGGCACAGCGAGACGGAGGAGGGCGTCCATCTGAGCTGGTTTGACCGGATTCCGCTCGATCTGTTTCTTGCGGCGATGATTTTTGCGCAGCTGATCTGCGGCTATCTGACGTTTCAGGGCCTGTCCGGCACGCTGATGACGGCGGCGCTGGTCAGCCTGGGCATCTACGCCATTTCCTTCCTGGCGATGCTGACGCTGATGAGCCTGGCCGCGCGGATGAAGACGCCGGGTTTTTTGAAAAACAGCGTGTCCTATTTCGTCCTGCACGGCCTCTGGCGGGTGCTGCGCTGGCTTTTCCGGGGTATTGGGAGCATTTCTGTGTGCAGACGGGCGGGGGTTGTGTGGCTCGGCTGGTGCACAGCGGAGCTGCTGGTCCTCGCGGCGCTCTGGACGCCGGGAGTCATTGCGTGGTGGGCGCTGTCCAGGCTTCTCCTGACGCCGGTGGTTTTCTATTTTGCAGCGGGGCTGAAAACGCTGCAGACCGGCGCGCATGCCCTTGCAGACGGCGATCTGGCCTATGAAATCCGCAGACTGCCCGGTTGGCTTCCTGCGCTCCGGCGCTGCGGGGAGGACCTGAACAGCATCAAGGAGGGCATGCAGAAGGCCGTCGCCGAGCAGACAAAGGCGGAGCGGCTGCGCACAGAGCTGATCACCAATGTTTCCCACGATATCAAAACGCCGCTGACGTCGATTGTCAACTATGTGGACCTTCTGAAAAAGAAGCCGATGCCGGACGCGCAGGCGGAGGAATACCTTGCCGTTCTGGACCGGCAGTCCGCCAGACTCAAAAAGCTGACGGAGGACCTGGTAGAGGCCTCAAAGGCCTCGACGGGAAACCTTTCCGTTGCGCTTGCGCCGACGGATGTGAACGTGCTGCTCTCGCAGGTGGCAGGGGAGTATCTGGACCGGCTGGAGGCGGCGGGGCTTGACGTGGTGTTCAAGCCGGAGCCCTCGCAGCCGCAGATTCCGGCGGACGGAAGGCTTTTGTGGCGGGTGCTGGAGAATCTGCTGAGCAACATTCTCAAATACGCGCAGCCCGGTACGCGCGTCTACTTCCAGACGCAGCAGACGGATACGCAGGTGCGCATCATCTTCAAGAACGTCTCCCGGTATGAGCTGAATATTTCTGCGGACGAGCTGATGGAGCGCTTTGTGCGCGGCGACCGCTCGCGCAATACCGAGGGGAGCGGGCTGGGCCTGTCCATCGCCCAGAGCCTGACAAAGCTTCAGGGCGGAACGTTCCTGCTGGACGTCGACGGGGACCTGTTCAAGGCGACGCTCGTCTTCCCGCGCCTGCCGGAAGACAGCGCAGAATGAGCATAACAGGGGGCTGTCTCAAAATGCAAATTGCAAGAGAATAGCCCCGCCAAAAGTTAGACAAAGTCGTGAGAATCCAGTTTTTAATGGATTCTCACGACTTATTTGTTGGGCTAATTTTTAGATAATTCTATTTTGAGACAGCCCCGCTGCCAAAAAGCGTTCGCTTTTTGGCAGTTTCCATGCGTCTATCCGGTTTCCTGCGCCGGCCAGAGGAGCTGGGCATACTGCCGGGTGAGCATGCCGTCGGGCAGGGGGGAAAGCGCGAAAAGCTGCTCGTCCTGCGCGTCGTAGATTGCGCGGCGCGCGCTGCCGTCTGCGGCGCGCTCCTCCACCAGGAGGAATTCTGCGTCGCCGCAGGAAAGCGTTTCCGGAAGCTGGCCGGGGAGGAAGACCTTGCGCCCGAGAACGCCGTGCTCTGCGTCCATCCAGAGAATCACCACCTGCTCCGGCTGCGCTGAGGCCTCGATTGTAATCTGGATTTCGCAGCTTCTCTGCCGGGAAGCGCTGCGTCCATTTTCTGAGGTCGTTTCGCTGCGCGTCTGGGAAAGCGTCTGCGTCAGCGAGCCTCCGTCTGCGCTGACGCCGCTTCCGGGCAGCACGTAAACGCCGTCTGAGGCCTGGTAGACCGGGTTCACATACCAGCTCTGAACGCCGCCGCCTTCTGCATAAAAGAGCTTGGCGTCCAGCGAGTAGGAAAGCTCGTCGTTGATATAGCGGATATGGCTTCCACCGTCGGAAAATACGGGGTCGCTGCAGACTTTGGTATAGCTGCCGTCGTCGTCGGTTTGCTCCATGCAGTAAAGAAGAAAGCCCTTCCGCTGCGGAAAGCTGTAGTCGCGGGTCTCCGGATCAAATTCGGCCCAGAGCTTTTCTTCGGCCTGCGCAGGAGCGCCGGAGAATAGCGCCTCCGGCTGAAGGGCCAGAACGCGGTCCATTGTCTCCAGGGGTTCGCGCGTGACAAACGCGCCGATAAGCGTATCGTCTGAGGTTTGCGCGCCGGCCTGCTCCGGCAGGGCCAGACTGCAGCCGGTAAGCAGCAGGCAGGCTGCCAGAAGCAGCGCCAGAAGCAGGTCAGCCTTCTTCATGATCGTCGTCCTCCAATTGTCCGTCAAATTTCAAAATATCTCCGGCCTCGCATTCCAGATAGTAACAGATCCGGTTGAGCGTGCCGAAGCGCACGCCCTTTGCCTTTCCACTGCGGAGTATGGACAGGTTGGCCTCCGTGATGCCGATTTTGCCGCAAAGCTCCTTGGCCGTCATATTCCGCGCGCGCAGCACGTCGTCCAGATAAACCCTGATTGCCATGTCCGTCACCTTAAATAAACAGGTCGTTGTCTTCGCGCAGGCGGCGGTTTTCCTGCAGCAGACGCGCAAGCAGCATCGCAGCCAGGCAGAGCGCGATCGAATACAGCGGCAGCGAAAGCTCAAAGCTGATCTGGCGCAGCCAGCGCGCGCAGAGCAGCTGCAGAAGGTACACGCCGAGGCTTCCCAGCAGCGCTGCGCTCAGAACATGCCGGCAGCGGACGCTGAGCACGCCCGCAAGACGGTCAGCCTCTCCGGCCTCTCCCGCCTGGCGCGCGTCAAGCAGCCGCAGAGCCGCGAATATGACCAGCACGTCAAGCATGCAGGGTACGGCGCTCTGCAGCATGCGCAGCGTGAGAAAAAGCTTTGTTGGAAAAAGCGGCGCGCCGTCGGTGTTGGCCTGCTCCAGCGCGCGGAAATCGGCCAGAAGCGATTGCACCGCGGAAACGCACGCGCTGTAAATGAGCACAGCCGCCAGCGTAAGCAGCATCCCGCGGACATAGCGCCGCAGCAGCCCACGGTCCGCGCAGGCGGCGCAGCGCAGCAGCCGCAGAAGCAGGAAAACCGCAAGCTCCGCGTAGACGAGCCCGCCCGCCATCGCCCGGCGGAAGCCGGCGTCCGCCTGCGCAAAGGGAAGATAGCCGGGATTGACCATTCCGAAAAGCACATAAAACAGGGAGAGGCTCATCAGCGGCAGAAGAAGATTTTCCGCCGCCGCGCCCTCGCGCCTGAGAAGCAGAGCAAAGCCTGCGGCCGGAAGAAGGCAGACAAGCACATAAAGGGCGATGGCCGCGGCGTTGCCCGCCGCGCCGGACAGGGAAAGCGCCCGCAGCGCCAGACCGAGCTGCGCAAAGGGAAAGGAAAACAGCTGCAGAAGGCCGGCTTCCTGCTGCGGCAGCAGATTCATGGCCGCGCAGCATGCGGCCTCAAGTGCAAAGACCCAGCGCCAACGTTTCAGGTTCACGATGGAGGCACCTCCTGAATTATTGTTTTACGATAATCACAAAGAGAGCATAGCATGAAAATTATTGTTTGTCAATAATTTTTGACAAAAAAGATGGC
>CAKUHJ010000093.1 GCA_934655935.1 uncultured Oscillospiraceae bacterium
GATTATCTTCATCGACGAAATCGACGCCGTCGGCCGCCGCCGCGGCGCAGGCCTTGGCGGCGGGCACGACGAGCGCGAGCAGACGCTCAACCAGCTGCTGGTTGAGATGGACGGCTTCTCGGCAAACGAGGGCGTGATTGTTCTGGCCGCGACAAACCGGCAGGACATTCTGGACCCGGCGCTGCTGCGCCCTGGCCGCTTCGACCGGCAGATTTACGTCGGCAGTCCCGACTGGCGCGGACGAGAGGAAATTCTCCGCGTGCATGCGCGCAACAAGCCGCTCTCGGACGACGTCAGCCTCTCTGCCATTGCGCGTGCCACCGCAGGCTTTACCGGCGCGGACCTTGCGAACCTTCTCAACGAGGGCGCGCTGCTCGCCGCGCGCAGAGCCTCCGGCGCAATCTGCATGAAGGACCTCGAGGACGCAATGATCAAGGTCATCGCCGGCCCGGAAAAGCGCTCGCGCGTGGTCGGCAAGGCCGAGCGGCGCCTGACGGCGGTCCATGAGGCCGGGCACGCCATCTGCATGTACTGCCTGGATACGCAGGACCCCGTGCACCTGATTACCATCATTCCCCGCGGCGCCGCCGGCGGCATGACCATCAGTCTTCCGCAGGACGACCGGCAGTACCGCTCGCGCAACGAAATGTTTGAGACCATCGTCACCTACCTTGGCGGCCGCGTCGCGGAGGCGCTGAAGCTGAAGGACGTCTCTACAGGCGCTTCAAGCGATCTTCGCAGCGCCACATCGATTGCGCGCGATATGATCGCAAAATACGGCATGAGCGACGCGCTTGGCCCCGTCGCATTTGACACCGGCGGAGAGGTCTTCATCGGCCGCGACTACGAAAAAACGAAGTCCTATTCCGAGGCGACCGCAGGTCAGATCGACCGCCAGGTGGAGGAGCTTCTGCGCCTGGCCTACGCCCGCTGCGAGGAGCTTCTGACCGCGCATACTGCCCAGCTTGACCGGATTGCGGATTTCCTGCTGGAAAATGAGAACATGTCCCGGCTGCAGTTCGAAGCCGTCATGCGCAGCGAAACGCCGCTTGACGAGCCCGAACGGGTTCCGTTTTCCGCGGAGCCGGAGGAGACCTGAACGCACCAGGCACTGCAGCGTCTGCCGTGCCTGAGACTGTCGAAAAACCATGATATGCTGCTCTGCAACAGAGCGGCGGGAAAGTGTGAAGGGGGCAAACGCCCCCTTCGCGTTCAATCAGTCGGTTTTCTGAACTTTTTGAAGTTCAAAAAACCGGGTCCAGCGGGGCGAAAAGACGTTTTCGACACGCTGGCCTATTTTACAGGCGGAGGATTTTCATGTATTATCGCGCGCTGAACGAATATCTGCGCGATCGCTTTGGCTGCAAGGTGTATAAGCTTTCGCTCTGCTCCGGCTGCACCTGCCCGAATCGCGACGGAACCCTGGGCCGCGACGGCTGCAGCTTCTGCAGCGGCAGCGGCGAATTTTCCCCCAGCGCCGCGCTCCCCATCCCGGAGCAACTGGCCCAGGCGCGCCGCCTGGTCTCCGGAAAGGTCCGGGATGCGCGCTATATCGCCTATTTTCAGTCCTATACGAACACCTACGCCCCCGCCGGCGTGCTCAGGCCCCTCTTTGAGGCGGCGATTGCGCCGGAGGACGTTGCGGTCCTTTCCATCGCAACCAGGCCGGACTGCCTGCCGCCGGATATTCTGGCTCTCCTGCGCGAGCTTGCGCAGCGAAAGCCCCTGTGGGTTGAGCTGGGCCTTCAGACCATGCATGAGGAGACTGCGCGGCGGATTCGCCGCGGCTATCCCCTTTCCTGCTTCGAAGACGCCGTCGGCGCGCTGCGCGCGCTGGGCGCGGAGGTTATCGTGCACCAGATTCTGGGGCTCCCCGGCGAGACGCCGGAGCAGATGGTGCAGACCTCGGCCTACATCGGCCGCTGCGGCGCGGCTGGGGTCAAGCTGCATCTGCTGCACGTGCTGCGCGGAACCCAGCTGGCGCTGGACTACGAGGCCGGGCGCCTCCGGACGCTCGGGCTGGAAGAATATATTACCCTTCTGGAGCGCTGCCTTCGCGTTCTGCCGCCGGAGCTTGTCGTCCACCGCCTGACCGGCGACGGCGCAAAGCGGGCGCTCCTTGCGCCCCTCTGGAGCGCGGATAAGAAGCGCGTACTCAATGAAATTCATCGCCGCTTCCTGCAGGATGATCTGATCCAGGGAAGCGCTATTTCTGCCCGGGGAGTGTACGCGCCGTGACGTTGGAACAGTTTCTGGATACCTATCATCTTTCCCTGGACGCGCAGCAGCGCGCGGCAGCCGGCACAAAGGACGGGCCCGTTCTGCTCCTTGCCGTACCCGGAAGCGGCAAAACGACGGTGCTGATTGCAAGGCTCGGCTATCTCATCTACGGCTGCGGGATTGCGCCGGAGAAAATCCTGACCGTCACCTACACCGTTTCCGCCGCACAGGATATGCGTGCGCGCTTTACCCGCTTCTTTGGCCCGGAGCTTGCGCCCCGGCTGAGCTTTTTTACCATCAACGGGCTCTGCAGCCGGGTCATCCGCCGCTGCGAGCAGCTTTACGGAAGGCCAGCCTTCCAGCTTCTGGAGGACAGCGGCAGACAAGCCGCGATGCTTTCTGAAATTTACCGGGGCATTGCGGGCGATTTTTCGTCTGAAAGCACAATCAAAAGCCTGCAGACGCACATCACCTATGTCAAGAACGCCATGCTGGACCCGCAGGCGCTCGAAAGCTACCAGCCCGAGGGCATTTCGGACTTTCCAGAGCTTTACCGCGCCTATACCGCGCATATGCGCGCGCTGCGGCTGATGGACTATGACGATCAGCTTCTGTATGCCTACCGGCTGCTGCAGAAAAGCCCGGAGCTGCTGGGTGAGCTTCGTGCGCGCTGGCGCTACCTTTGTGTGGATGAGGCGCAGGACACCTCTGAGCTCCAGCACGCCATCGTCCGTCTGCTCGCGGGCCCCCGGCCAAATCTTTTTATGGTCGGCGACGAGGACCAGAGCATCTACGGCTTCCGCGCCGCCTGCCCGCAGGCGCTTCTGCGCTTTGAGACGGACTATCCCGGCGCGCAGACGCTCTGTCTCGAGCAGAACTACCGCAGCGCCGCGGACATTGTCGTCGCCGCCGGGCGCTTCATCCGGCAGAATTCCGCCAGACGGGAAAAGAATATGAAGCCTGTCCGTCCTGCGGGCGCGCCGGTGCGCGCGGTGGTCGTCAAGGACCGGCTGGAGCAGTACCGCTTTCTTGCAAGGCTTGCACAGGAGGGCGGCATGGAAACCGCCATCCTGTACCGGGACAATGACAGCGCGCTTCCGCTGATCGACCTTCTCAGCCGCGCAGGCGTCCCCTATTGCTGCCGGAAAACCGACTCAAGCTTTTTTACGCACAAGTCCGTGCAGGATATCGTCGATATTCTGCTGTTTTCCATGGACCCCTGCGACGCCGTGCGCTTTCTGCGGATTTACTATAAGCTGGGCGCGCCCATCAGCAAGGCCGCTGCCGAGGCCGCGGCGGCCCGGAGCCGCGCCGGCGGGCAGAGCGTTCTGGACTGTCTTCTGTGCGACGCGTCCCTCAGCGACTGGACGCGCGACCTGATCCGCCGGACACGCGCCGTGCTTCTCCAGCTGCCGCAGGAGCCGGCCGGAAAGGCCATTGAAATGATTCTCAGCATGGGCTATTCCAACTATCTGCAGCAGCGCGGTTTGGATGAAAACAAGGTGCAGATTCTCTGCGCCATCGGCACGCAGGAAAAAAGCCCGCAGAGTCTTCTTGCCCGCCTGCAGGAGCTGGAGGCGCTGCTCCGCGCCGGCGGCGCGGAACAGGCGCCCGTGCTTCTTTCTACCATCCATTCCGCAAAGGGCCTGGAATTCCCGCGCGTCATCCTGATGGACGTCGCTGACGGACTTCTTCCCAACGTCCTGCCGCCGGAGGGCGTTGTCCGCGAGGACGCGCTGCAGGCCTTCGAGGAGGAGCGGCGGCTATTCTACGTCGGCATGACGCGAGCGCAGGAGGAGCTTCTGATTCTGCGCTTCAAAAGCCCTGCGCTGCGCTCCTGCTTCTCCGATTTTCTGTTTGCAAAGAAGCCGCCCGCGGTGAAAAAGCCCATCGTAAAAAAGTCCCGGCAGACGCTGCAGCGTCTTTGCGGCGGCTTTGTCCCCGGCATGCGCGTGGTGCACAGGCTGTTCGGGCCGGGTCTTCTTCTGAGCAAGGATGCAGACGGCATTGTTCTCATCCGCTTTGACCACGGACCGGAGCGGCGGATGCTCCTGCGCCTGCTTGTGGACGAGGAGCTTCTGCGCGCAGAAAACGGGAATTGACAAATTTCTGCATTTCGTATATTCTTATTTCAAATACAGAAATCATGGGAGGAATCTACACCATGTACGCAAGAGATTTTCGCCGCATTGCGCGCGAGGCGCTGGCCGGGCGCTGGGCGCTGGCATTGGCTGTGGGCCTTGTGGCTGCGATTCTGGGCGCAACCGTTGGCTCCGGCACAGAGGATTTTTTCGGAAACGTCACCGCGCAGCTTGACAACAACGGCTATTTTGACGCCTACAATTCGTTTTTCAGCAGCGACCTCTTCCGCACCGCGCTGCCGCTGATTCTGATGCTGGCCTCGCTTGCGGGCACCCTCAGCCTGATTCGCTTTGTCCTGGGCGGCCCGATTTCACTCGGCTACGCAAAGTTCAGTCTCGGCCTTGTGGACCGTCGTGAAGTCTCCTTCTCCGATCTGTTTTCAAAGATGGACTGCTTCGGAAAGGGCTTTTTGATGAAGCTGCTCATGGGCGTCTATATTACGCTCTGGACTCTCCTGCTGATCGTCCCCGGCATTATGAAGGCCTACAGCTATGCGATGACGCCCTATATTCTCGCCGAGAATCCGCAGATGGGCGCAAACGAGGCCATTACCGCCTCCAAGAATCTGATGTACGGCAAGCGCTGGCGGCTTTTCTGCCTGCAGATGAGCTTTATCGGCTGGGCGCTGCTTTCCGCGCTGACGCTCGGCGTCGGCACGCTCTGGCTCCGCCCCTATGAGGAGACGGCAACCGCCGCCTTCTACCGCCAGATCTGCTACGAAGAGTCCAATCCCGCCGGCGCCTTCGGCCCGGAATTCGACTGATTCAGAAATTCAAAAAAGGAGCAGACGGTATTCAGCCGTCTGCTCCTTTTGTTTCGGCGCGGCAGCGCCGGTTGATCATCTCCGTCAGGAAGCGGCGGCGGGAAGCGCACTGAGGTAGTGCACGCTTCCATAGCCGAAGCGGAGCCGGTAGACCTTGCTGGCCTCCAGGGAGCCGTCCATCAGAAACACATCAAAGCTTGCCGTGACGATATCGTCCTCCAGCTGTACGCGGACAAGCTCCATCCTCCGCCCGCCGCCAAAGCCGGAGAGCATCGGCGCAATCACCTCGCCCTGTCGGGCGTCGTAGAGCGTATTTTTTGTAATATCCAGCCGGTAGCCCTCCAGATAGCGGGACAGGACCGCGTCCATCTGCGCCTGCGTCACATGGTACGCGCCGTCCGCTTCCCGGTAGCAGGCCTCCTGCTCCTCCTGACTGGACAGAAGCGAGAACATCAGCCACAGCTGCGCCTGCGTCAGCGCAGACGCGTCTGAAAATTCAAAGCCGTTCAGATCCGTCATGCCGATTTCCATGGACGCCAGCAGCGAGCGCAGATATTCCTGCGTCAGAAGCGCCTCGTCCGGCCGCCACTGCTCGGTTTTCCCCAGATATTCCTCGCGCCCCGGAATCCACGCGCCCTTCCCCGGCACATAGGCCATCTGCAGCGCCGCCGGGCTTTCTCCGGTCAGCGTCAGATAAAACACATGGTTTTCATCCAGGTCCAGCTCCGCGCCGGTCATCTGGGCCAGAAGCTCGTCAAACTCCACCGCGTGCGCCGAAAGAAGCTGTAAAAACGCGTCCTTTGCCGCCGCCGTAAAGCTCACAAGGCTTTCACGGTGCTCCGGCGCTATATCATCGTTAAAGTACAGCCGGTCCAGCGCTTTTGTCTGCTTTGCGTCCAGGACGGCAGCCTGCAGCTGCGCGGAAACGGAAAACTGCACGTCAAGCAGAGCCGGACTCGGCGTAATTTCCTGAAGAACGCCGTCGGAAATCAGAAAATAGTGGTCGTCATAGTCGTCCGGGTCGGACAGCACGCACAGAAAATCCGTCAGCCGCTCCAGCCCATAGAGCCGGATGCGTTCCGGGTTTTCCACCCACGGCTGCCACTTCTCCCAGTTCTGCCAGAGCTCATCTGCCAGCGCGCTCTTCGCCGCTGTCTGCGCAAAGTGATTTTCATAGCCCTCCAGCGGGTCCTCCGGCTCCAGGCTCAGCGCCGTGTCCCGGCACAGGCGGTATCTCTGCAGATCCTCGCTGACCGGCAGCTCCTCCTGCGGCGCGCTGTCCGGCTGCTCCTCCGCCGCCGGCTCGGGCGGCGTCGGCGTCTGGTCCTCCGCGCCGGCGCTGGGCTCCGCCTCGGTCTCAGGCAGTTCGTCCGTCTGGGCAGGCGTCTCCGGGCCCTGCTGCGGCTGCGCTTTTTGGCAGCCGGAAAGCAGCGAAAGCAGCAGCGCCGCGAGCATAAGACCCGCAAGAATTTGATTCCTTTTCATTTGCATCCCTCCATGTGCCTACATTATAGCACAGCCGCAGATGCGCAAAAATGAAGAATTCTGAAATTTTCAGTCTGCTTCTCCCATTGCGGCATAGAAAATCTGCTGCGCGGGCGCAGCCTGGCCGCTTCCCGGCGCAAGGCTTACCCGGACGCCGCGCGCGGACGCCGAAAGCTCCCGCACCGTCCAGTCCCCCTCCGGCAGCGGCAGCTGCACGCGCAGGAGCCTCCGCTCCGCCGCGCTGAAGAAAAACACTGCGCCGCCCGGCTCCGGCCTGCAGGGAAGCCCTGCGTCCGCCAGCTCCAGGAAGCAGAAATTGCCTTCGTCGTCCCCCCGGCAAAGAAGCGGCTGCTGCGTGTCAAAGGCAGAAAAAACGTCGTTCCCGCTTTTCAGCGTCAGCACGCCCTGTTCGTCGTAGCGGAGCGAGGTCGAAAGGTCCAGATTCCAAAGAAGCTTTCCCGGAAGTCCGTTCGGCAGGCATACCGCCTGCGGCTGTGCGCTGCGCGTCTGAAGCTGCAGCGCGCTCCGCGCGGAGAGGTCTGCGCCGAAGAGCGTGTAGGCTCCGCCGGCCTGTTTCGTCCAGACCATAAGGCTCTCCGCCGCGCCAAAGGAAATCCGGTCTGTGAGGATTTCCGCTCCCAGCAGCTCCGACAGACTCCAGAGCTCTCCCCTCCGCAGGTCCGCAACCCATACCTCGCCCGTTTGGGCGTCGCGCCCATAGCCGTAGGCAAGGTCGCTCCGGAGCCTCAGGC
>CAKUHJ010000094.1 GCA_934655935.1 uncultured Oscillospiraceae bacterium
AGGCGAGGCTGTGAAACGAGCCGATGCGTTCCGGGGAGGCGCTGGCGATGATGACGCCCTTTTCGTTCATGATGTTGACGCAAATGCCGAGCTTCCGCCGGATGGCGGATACAAAGGTTTGGGCAAAGGCCTGGTCGATCAAAGGCGCAGCCTCCTTTCGCTTGTCGGATGACGCCAATATTTTAGCATGCGCGGCGCGAAAAGTAAAGAAATCACACCTGTGCTGCCAGCACAGGCAAGCCCGGCAAATATGGATTTGCAGAACAGCGGAGATTTTGCAGAATGCACTATAATATACGCAAAGAGAAGAATTAATTGTAGAAAATCACAAAGCTTGCAGCCGCGGAACGAAGAAGGAGGTGCGCGGGCGCTTCGCTGCGGCGAACAGAATTTATAAGGGGGATTTTACAATGAAAAGAACGATTGCATGGATGCTGGCGCTGTGCCTCTGCGCGGCTCTGCTCGGCGGGTGCGCCGCAAAGCCGCAGAATCAGTCCGGCGGCGCGGCGGCGCAGGAAAGCGTGGATTTAAGCAGCTACGATTTCAGCAAGGATCAGGTTTACAACTTCAGCGCCGGCGGCATCCAGTCCGCCGAGGACAACGTGACGCTCGCCATGCAGAAGATGGCGGACCTGGCGCGCGAGCGCTCCGGCGGCACCATCAATATTACCGTCTCGCCCGCCGCGCAGCTGGGCGACGCGACCAGCGAAATGGAGGCGGTCTCGCTCGGCACGCAGGAAATCTTCGTGGACGCAAGCTCCTGGCTCTCGACCTTTGTCAGCGACGCGCTTGTCACGTCGATGTTCTTCCTTTACCGGGACGAGGCGCACTTCAAGGCCTTCCTGGAAAGTGAAATTGAGGCAGATTTCGAGCAGCAGCTTGCTGAGCAGGAGGGCATCCGCGTCATCGCCAACAACTGGCTGCGCACGCCGCGCTCTCTGGTCTGCAAGAACGAGATCAAGACCATGGCGGATCTGAACGGGATGAAGATGCGCGTTCCCGACATCAAGTCCTATCTGGAATCCGCCTCGGCGCTGGGCATGGGCACGGCGCAGGTCGCCTGGGGCGAGACGTACCTTGCGCTGCAGCAGGGCGTTGTGGACGCGTGCGAATCGCCGATCGACTCGATTTACACCATGAAGTTCTACGAGACGACAAAGCATGTGGAAATGACGGAGCATGTGCGCGACAGCGTCATGGTCTATATGAACGAGGGCATTCTCAACAGCATGAGCCCCGCGCAGCGCCAGGTTCTCATCGAGGCCGCGCAGGAGGCGGGCGAGTGGTATACCGAATCCGTCAAGCAGGCGGCCCAGGGCTTTGTCGAGACGATGAAATCCGAAGGAACCGTCTTTGACGAGCCGTCTGCAGAGCTGATTGCCGATATGACGGCGGCGGTGCGCGCACGCGCGGCCGAGCTTGAGGAGCAGGGGCTTTGGACCAAGGGCCTGTTCGCGCAGATTCAGGCGATTGGACAGTAATCCGGGGGATTGACGCATGAAAAAACTGAAAAAGGTGCTGCAGCTTCTGGGCAAGGCGCAGATGTATCTGGGCGTTGCGTGCATGCTGCTGATTGTTCTGTCGGTCACGGCGGGAATTGTGGCGAGAAAGGCGTTCAATTCGCCGCTGAGCTGGGTGGAGGAGCTCTGCACGTTCCTGTTCATCTATCTGGCGTTTTTCGGCGCGAGCGTTGCGGCGATGAACAAAAAGCACGTCAGCGCGGATTTCCTGACGCAGCACTTTAAAGAAAAAGGACAAAAAATTCTGGCCATCGTCCAGCGCGTGGTCATTCTGGCGCTTCTGGGGTGCATGGTGGTTTCCGCCGTCATCCTCATCCCGAAGATGGGCACGCATGCGAGCACCAGCCTGGACATTCCGAAGAGCCTGTATTACATCCCGATTGCCTTCAGCTCCCTGTACATGTTCTTTGTGTATCTGACGGAGCTGACGGAAGCGGTGCAGGCGCTGGCACACCACAAGGAGGGCTGAGAGATGGGCTTACAGATTGTGATTCTGGTTTCCGCGTTTCTGGTACTGCTGCTGCTCGGCGTGCCGATTGCCTTCGCGCTGGGCGCGCCCGGCCTGTTGTACCTGGCCATGTCCGGCGGCACGGTTCCGATTGTGAACCTGGCGCACTCGATGACGACGCCGCTTTTTACCTACGTGCTCATTGCGCTTCCGGCGTTCCTGCTCTCCGGGCGGATGATGAACTCCGGCGGCGTGACCTCGCGGCTGTTTGACGCGGCGCTTGCCATTGTCGGCCGCTTCCGCGGGGGTCTGGCCTATGCGAATGTTCTGGCCAGCATGCTCTTTGCCTCCATGTCCGGCACGGCGGTGGGCGACACGGGCGGCCTCGGCGCGATTGAAATGCAGATGATGGAGGAAGCCGGCTACAAAAAGGACTATGCCGCCGGCATCACCGCCGCCTCCAGCGTCATTGGCCCCCTGATTCCGCCGTCGGTGGCGATGGTGGTTCTGGGCTCGTCCGCGGGCGTGTCGACGGGCAAGCTGTTCCTGGGCGGCCTGATTCCGGGCATCATCATGGGCCTTGCGCTGATGATCTCCGTCTTCTTCCAGGCCCACATGACGAAGGAGGGCAAAAGCTGGCCGACCTACCGCATCCCGGCAAGGGAAATCCCGGTCAAGCTGCTCAAGTCGCTTCCGGCGATGCTCTCTCCGGTCATCATTCTGGTGGGCATCACCTCCGGCTTCTTTACGCCGACGGAGGCGGCCGTGGTCTGCATCGACTATTCGATTCTGCTTGGCATTATCTATAAGGAGCTGACGCTCAAATCGCTCATTCAGGCCGTGAAGGACACCGTGGAGACCGCGGGCACGTTCATGCTCATCATCGCCATCGCAGGCTTCTTCACCTGGATTGTCACGAAGATCGGCCTTGCCACGGTGCTTGAGGCGATGCTGACGCCGCTTTACAGCTACGGCCCGAAGATGGTGGTATTTGTACTGGGCGTCATCCTGGTCATCCTCGGCTGCTTCCTGGATACGACGGCGGCCATCCTTCTGGTTACGCCCATCTTCTACCCGATTATCAATCAGATGGGCATCGACCCGGTCTACTTCGGCGTCATTATGACCGTCGCGCTGATTTCCGGCATCATCACGCCGCCGTTCGGCATCTGCCTGTTCGTTATGGCGGACGTCGCGAAGCTGAACGTCTCACAGGTTACAAAGCAGTGCCTTCGCTACCTGCCGGCCATGCTTCTGGTGCTTCTGCTGCTGATTTTCTGGCCGGAGCTTTCCACGTGGCTTCCGAAGCTGCTGATGAAATAGCAGACCGCTTCTTTCTTTTCTTTTCTCGGGGAGGTCCTCCTCCGGACGCGCGCGGGCGCTCCGGCGGGGGACTTTTCCGAATCCGCAGACACATTTCGTATGCTTTGTCTATTGCGAAAATGCCGGACCCGTGTTAGAATAGACGAAAATTATCTTGGGGGAGATTTTCTCCGGCAGAGCCGGCTGCGCGGCGGAGGAGGAGCGGTATGAAGAGCATGCAGAAGCTGCTCAGGGGCCTGAGTCTGGTCGGCCAGCTGGGCTTTCTCGTCATCACGCCGCCGCTTGTGCTGATGTATCTGGCGCAGCTTCTGATCGACCGGCACGGCTGGGGCGTCTGGGTGATGCTCGCGGCGCTGGTCGTCGGGCTTCTCGCGGCGGCAAGCAGCGTATGGAGCTTCTGCAGGAAGACGTTTCTTTCCCCGGAGCACAGGAAGAAGGACGAAGGCCCTTCTTCGTTCAACGGTCATATCTGAAAGGACAGGGGGCCCGGAATTGAAGGTTCAAAAGGTGATTCTGAAGGAAACCTGGCATGTCGGTCTCGGCACGCTGATCCTGAGTGCGGCGATGTGCGGCGTCTTCGCGCTGCTGGGAAGATTTCGGTCTGCCGTCGCGCTGGGCGCGCTGCTGGGAAGCTTCTGCGCGATTCTGAATTTCTTCCTGCTGGGGCTGAGCCTGCAATCGGCGATGGACCGCGGGGAGGGAGCGCCCAAATTCATGAAGGCGGCCTACAACGGGCGGATGCTTCTGTATGCGGCGGGAATCGCCGTGGGCGCGCTTGCGCCGTGCTTCGACGTGATCGCGGTCATCATTCCGCTGTTCTTCCCGCAGCTGGTGATTCTCGGCATGCGCGCGCTCGGTCTTTCCAAGGACGAGACGGCGGAAAAAAAGCCGGCCGCGCCGCAGGATTCTGATTCAAAGGAGGTGTAAGCGCCATGGAAGTGAACATTCAGGGCGCGCCGGTTTACTTTGAGATTCCGCTTTTTGGCGGCATTCCCATCTCGGCGACGCTGGTTGTGACATGGGGCGTGATGCTGGTCCTGACGCTTCTTTGCGTATGGCTGACGCATGACCTCAAGGTCAAAAACATCAGCAAGCGCCAGGCCGCGGCGGAGTTCATTGTCCGCACGGCGGAAAAATTCGTGCGCGAAAATATGGGCGAAAAGTGGATGCGCTACACGCCGTTTGTCAGCACCATTTTTGCGCTTTCAATCTTTTCCAGCCTTTCCTCTCTGCTCGGCGTCTTCCCGCCGACGGCGGATCTTTCCACAACGATGGCGTGGGCGATTGTGGTTTTTGTCATCATCACCTACACCAAGCTCAAGACAAATGGCCTGGGCGGCTATCTCAAGGGCTTCTGCGACCCGATTTTCGTCATGGCGCCGTTCAACGTCCTGGGCGAGGTCTTTACGCCGGTGTCAATGGCGTTCCGTCATTTCGGAAACATTGTTTCCGGCACGGTCATTACCACGCTTATTTACGCGGCGCTGACGGCGGCGAACCACGCGCTGTTCGGCATTCTTCCCGGCGTGGTGGGGCAGTGGCTTTCGGCCATTCCGTTTTTGACGGTCGGCCTGCCGGCGTTCATCAGCCTTTACTTTGACTGGTTCTCAAGCTTTATGCAGGCGTTCATTTTCTGCATGCTGACGATGATGTTTATCTCGACGGCGGCGGAGTAACAATAAAAGAATAAAATAAAAAGAAAATTTTTCAGGAGGATTCAACAACTATGGAAAGAGCACTTGTTCTGATGGGCTGCGCCATCGGCGCCGGTCTTGCACTGATCGCGGGCATCGGCCCTGGCATCGGCGAAGGCTACACGGCAGGCAAAGCGGTGGAGGCCATTGCGCGCCAGCCGGAGATGAAGAGCGAGCTGACAAGCTCCATGCTGCTTGGCATCGCCTGCGCGGAGACCACGGGTATCTACGGCTTCGTGACGGGCCTGCTGCTGATCTTTGTCGCGCCGAACCTGTTCCTTGGCAAGCTGTAAGGCAGCTGACCCCGAAATTACGACAAGAAAGGGGCGCTTGCGTTGTCCTATCAATCTTTGGTGGATTTTTCGGGCTGGACGTTCATTGCGCAGATTCTGAACCTTTTCATTCAGATTTATCTGTTCAAGCGCTTTTTGTTCAAGCCCATTCAGAAAATATTTGCCCAGCGCCAGCAGGAGGTCGACACGCTCTATGAAACCGCCGACAAGGCGAAGCTGGACGCCGAGAGCGCGAAGAGCGAATATGAGGCGCATCTGAAAACGGCCGCCGCCGAGGCGGAGGCCATCACGGCGCGGGCCGTCGCGTCCGCGCGCAAGGCGGGCGAGGATATTGTGGGCGCTGCCGAGCGCGAGGCGCAGTCGCTTCGCGAGAAGGCCAGCCGCGACATCGAGCTCGAGCGCCGGAAGACCATGCAGCAGCTCAAGGGCGAAATCTCCGATATGGCGGTTGAAATTGCCGAAAAGGTCAGCCGTAAGGAGATTGACGCCGCACAGCATGAGAAGCTGATGGAGCAGTTCATCGACGAGCTGGGTGAAGGCGTATGACGAACAGCAAAACTGCCGTGCGTTACGCGGAGGCGCTGTACGCGCTTGCACGTGAGGAGGGCCTGGAGGAGCGCATTCTGGAGGACCTCAGGCTTGTCTGCGCGCTTCTGCATGAGCAGCCGGATTATCTGGCGCTGCTTGCAGAGCCCTCTGTGACCAAGCAGGAGAAGCGCGGGCTTCTGGACGAAGCCTGGCGGGCGGCGCTGCACGCGTATACGCTGAATTTTATGAAGCTTCTTTGCGACGAAGGCCTGATCCGGATCATTTTCTCGTGCGAGCGTCAGTTCCGCACGCAGTATTACCGCGATCACGGCATTCTGGAGGTGCGCGCCTGCTGCGCCGCGCCGATGCCCCCGACGCTGGAGGAAAGGCTCCGCCAGACGCTCGAGCGCAGAACCGGAAAAAAGGTCCTGCTGCAGCTGAGCGTCGACGAATCGCTTCTTGGCGGCGTCCGGCTGGACATGGACGGCACGGAGCTCGACGGAACGGTCCGCCGCCATCTGGACGAGCTGCGGCGTACGCTCCGGGATGCACAGCTGTGATTTTTCGCCCCAGGCCGGAGCGCCGGGGCTCCTATTTGAACTGAACGGAAAGCTGGTGAAGCCATGCAAGCAAGACAGGAAGAAATCTCAAAAATTATTCGCAGCCAGATCAAGCACTATGAGGCGAAGATCAACCAGTCCGAGACCGGCACCGTCACCCTGATCGGCGACGGCATTGCCCGCGCCGCCGGGCTGAGCGCCTGCATGGCCGGAGAGCTGCTGGAATTTCCCGGCGGCGTCTACGGCATGGCGCAGAATCTGGAGGAAAATTCCGTATCCATCGTAATGCTCGGCAGCGACGAGCATATCCGCGAGGGCGATACCGTCAAGCGTACGGGGCGCGTGGTCTCCGTGCCGGTGGGGCCGGGCCTCATCGGGCGCGTGGTCGACGCCCTGGGCCAGCCAATCGACGGCCGCGGCCCGGTCGACGCGGCGCGCTTTGACCCCATTGAGTCGCCCGCACCCGGCATTCTGGAGCGCAAGAGCGTCTCGGTTCCGCTGCAGACCGGCATCAAGGCCATCGACTCGATGATCCCCATCGGCCGCGGCCAGCGCGAGCTCATCATCGGCGACCGCCAGACCGGCAAAACGGCCATCGCCGCCGATACGATCATCAACCAGCGCGGCAAAAACGTCGTCTGCATCTATGTCGCCATCGGTCAGAAGCGCTCGACGGTGGCGCAGCTTGTGGAGCTGCTGGACAGCGCCGGTGCGATGGAATACACCACCGTCGTCTCCGCAACTGCGTCCGAGCCTGCACCGCTTCTTTACATCGCGCCCTACGCGGGCTGCACCATGGGCGAGTATTTCATGCACGAGGGGAAGGACGTCCTGGTCATCTATGACGACCTTTCCAAGCATGCCACGGCCTACCGTGCGCTCTCGCTTCTGATCCGCCGTCCGCCCGGACGCGAGGCCTACCCCGGCGACGTGTTCTATCTGCACTCCCGGCTTCTGGAGCGTGCGGCCCGGCT
>CAKUHJ010000095.1 GCA_934655935.1 uncultured Oscillospiraceae bacterium
CCGCAGTGGGCTGCCTCCTGTCCTCCGCAGATGCGGTAGTTTCCCCCGGTGATGTGCAGCGGTTTCCCGTGGACAAGGCACGCTGCGATCTTGCGCCGTGCGCTTTCGTAAATCTCCTGCACGGTAGAGCGGGAAATATCCATTTGCACGGCACACCGCTCGTGGGTTTGCTGCTCCAAGTCAACCAGCCGAATGACCTCGTACTCGTCCAGCGTCAGCAGAATCGGCTCGGTATCCTCGCATCCGTTGGGGCAGAATGTATCGACTTGCGGTGCGCCACAAATCCGACGGCACCGTGGCGGTCTTGGCATGGACACGCCCTCCTTTTTTCCGGTATATACCGATTATAACGCCTTGAACAGAAAAAAGCAATATTCTTTTCAAACGCCGCTGCAATTTCCATCCACATGTGGAGCTGGCTGATATTCAGAGTCGAAAGCTACATGTAAGCCATGATCGTATTATCAGATTATCTACATTTGACAGAACTTCGCAGGGCATGATGAATTTGCTTGGATTCATTATGAGTTTAGTTTACATGCAAGCCGTTCACGGGTGGTTGTCTGTCTATGAACGGCTTGTAAATTCTCAAAATTTTTTAGTCCCTACTTGACACAAGAAGACCTTTCAAGGCTGGGTCGCCACCGAACCCAAACCGCATTGTTCATCGACTACCTGAGACAGCAGCAAGTGCGGGTCATCTCCGTGACAGAGGGCGTGGATACCTTCTGTGAAGAAGATGATCTTGTGATTGGTATCCGAGGTCTAATGAATGATTATTACGCCAAGGACATCGGAAAGAAAATCCGCGCAGGCTACCGGCAGAAGCAGAAAGAGGGGCTCGTGATCACGCCGCCCTTTGGGTACTGGAGAGACAGAAATACGAATCAGGTTTTGCTGCAGCAGGAAGCAGCGGAGACGGTACAACTTATCTACGCTCTGTACTTGCAGGGTCGCGGACAGAAGGAAATCGCCCGCAGGCTCAACGCCATCGGATGCAAAACGCCCGCGCAGATCATGACGGAGCGACTTGGTTACGACAGCCAGAAGCCGCACAAAACCCGTGACGGGCAGTTTCTCTGGACATATGCCAGTGTGAGAAACATCCTGGTGGAAGAATCGTACACCGGCGTGCTGAACAACCACCGCAGAGAATATCTCGGCGGCAAAGCGCGAGCCGTCAGCGAAACGGACTGGCTTCGCCACGAGAATTCCTATCCGGTCATCATTGAAAAAATAATCTGGCAGCAAGTCCGGACGCGGCTGAAGCAGCAGGCGCGTCCGGCGGTCAACAATCGTACAAAGCACCGCTACGCCGGGCTGCTGTCCTGTCAGGAATGCGGGAACGTATTCAGCCCCATGATCCGCTGCTGGAATGGCAGCCGCCGTGTGGAATACATCTGCCGGGGTTACCACCGGACCGGGAAAGGTTATTGCAGCTCTCACCGCATTCATGAAGAAGTTCTGGATAAAGCTGTCTGGGATTATACAGAAAAGCTGCGGGAAGAATAAAAACAAAATCGTGGCCCAGCGTCAGCGGCCACGATTTTGAACGAAGAAAGACCTTTGCTGTCGAGGCGGGCGCGCCCTGCGCGGCTGCCTGACATCCAAAGGTCATTTCTGAGTGGTGCGCCCGACAGGACTTGAACCTGCACGCTTACGCAATGGAACCTAAATCCATCGTGTCTGCCAATTCCACCACGGGCGCAGATATGAGCGGCAGGGCTTCCTGCCGCCTGCTGTATTTTATCACAGGGGCGGGAGGCTTGTCAATGCGGCGGTGCGTTCGCCGCGTCATCTGCGGGTGTAGGACTACAATACATCTTGGACAAGTGAATAAGAAGATATGAGGAATAGGGTCTCATGTGCTAAAGTTAAGTTGTCACACCAACTTTACAGGAAGGAGACCATATCCCTCATGAGTCAGAGTATAACACGGGACATGAAGTATCGTCAATCCCTGATGAAGCACGCAGAAAAGTACGGCGTCAGCTGCGCCAGCCGGAAATACAACAAGAGCCGGTCATACATTTACTTCTGGAAACAGCGCTGGGACGGAAGTGTGGCGTCCCTGGCCTGCCAGTCCAGACGGCCGCATGGCCATCCAAACCAGCACACGGAAGCCGAATTGAAGCTCATTCGTGACATGCGCCGCAAGAATCCTGATGGATTGCCGTGCGCGCTTTGACATGACGACAGGTCCTCCTATACGCGGTTTTCAGGGCGTTTCGGCTTCCTGTGCGGCGGGGCAGACGGAGAGATTCATGAAATCAAAATCAATCAGCGCACCGTTTATCTTGAAATAGCCGGGAAAGGTGCAGAGCTTCCGGAAGCCGAGCCTTTCATAACCGGTATGCCTCAGCTGCAGAATGGCGTCCATTTCCCGGACTGCGTTTTCATAGCGCTCTGCCGTATGGTGCACGGAGATGTAATCTGCCTCCTTGATTTTTCCGGCGGCGGCTCTGCAGAAGCTCCGGACCGGCGGCGGCCTGACAAAGTCCGAACACAAAATAAATTGTGGACATGAAATTGGGCGGGAACATATAAAACTGAATGCAGATCCACAGCATCAGCGTCACGCCGAACACACCGCCCAGCACGACGCCGCGGCTTCTGCCGGCAAGCAGCAGGCCTGCCGCCGTCAGGTTGGGCAGCCCATTGACAATCAGCAGCGCCCAGCCGGAAAAGGTGAGATCCTGAAACAGCGTCCCGGCAAAGGGCAGCACCTGAAAATAGGGCAGATGGCATCCATGCCCATGCGCCTGCCGCTTGGGTCCAGAAGCATGCAGACGGCGCCCGCAACTGCGCCGACGCCAATAAAAAGCGTCCAGAAAATGAGCGCATGGCGGGCGGACTGGAATCTTGATTTGGCTTTCACAGCGTAGTCTCCTTCACCTGGATGTGAATGGCGCCTGCTGCGCCCCTGGCCTTCACCGAGACGGTGTAAACGCCGCCTTCGGGGATGCTGAGTGTGAACCCGGACGGTTCCCGCCCGCGGCCGCTGTACAGGGCGGTTCCGTCCGGCGCGCTGATTTCCATGCGCAAAGCGCCCTTCTCAGTTTCAAAGCGAACCTCGAGCGTGTCGCCCGCCTTCAGGTCCAGGGCATGTGTATCCGTCCCGGTCATGCGCTCCGGGTCCAGACGGTAGAAATCGGGCCCTGCGGCGCGGCTGCCGGCGAATTCCGGCCGGTAATAAAAGAACAGGGCTGCCGCCGCTGTGATAAGCAGGACCGCAGGCACGAGCAGCCAAAACGATTTGTTTTTCTTCATAATCATAATACATAATAATAAAAAGCAGCACAAACCAATCTACCGGTCTGCACTGCGTCTGAGCGTCTGGCGTCTTGAAATTTTCTGTTTTGGAGCTGGCGCACGCGGATTTGCGTCGGAAGGCAATGGTCCGTGCCTGCTCGCGCACGCTGTGCGGTACAGCATATTATACGGAGGCAAGATAAATTTGTCAATAGCGCGGACGACGGCCGGCGCGGCCTGCGTGTTCTTTATGAAAAAATCGCTGGGGGAGCTGGTCCGGCGCGGCCTTGCAGGCTTTGCCGCGGGCGTGATGGTGGCCGCTTCGATCTGGAGCCTGCTGATCCCGGCCATTGAACAATCGGCGGCGCTGGGGAAGCTTTCGTTCCTCCCGGCGTTTGCAGGCTTCTGGCTCGGCGTGCTGTTTCTGCTGGCCCTGGACCATCTGATTCCGCACCTGCACGTCGGAAGCGACGAGGCGGAGGGGCCTGAGAGCAGGCTTGCGCGCACAACCATGATGGTGCTGGCGGTCACGCTGCATAACATCCCGGAGGGAATGGCGGTCGGCGTGATGTATGCCGGGCTTCTTGCAAAAAACACGCAGATCACGGCAGCAAGCGCGCTGGCGCTTTCCATCGGAATCGCCATTCAGAACTTCCCGGAGGGCGCGATTATCTCCATGCCCCTTCGCGCCGAGGGGCAAAGGAAGGGCAGGGCCTTCCTGGGGGGCGTACTTTCCGGCGTGGTAGAGCCGATCGGCGCGGCGCTGACGATTCTGGCCGCGCAGCTCGTGACGCTGGCGCTGCCGTATCTTCTGAGCTTTGCCGCCGGCGCGATGCTCTATGTGGTGGTGGAGGAGCTGATTCCCGAAATGTCACAGGGGCGGCATTCCAATCTCGGCACGGTCTGCTTTGCGGCCGGCTTCAGCGTCATGATGGTTCTGGATGTGGCGCTGGGCTAAAATACGCCAGAAAGCCATGATTTTTTGACAGTTTCAAGGCCCGCCCGGCAATTCGCCGGACGGGCCGTTTTAACAGATGCATGGCCCTCAGCGGCCGGAGTCAAAGTCGGAGGCAGTGTTGGTGCGCAGACGGGAGATGGTATTGGTCATCGCGTCGTTCAGCTCCGGGAACAGGCCGGAGGCAATCGCACTGCGGACGGGAAGAATCTCAAAGCGGGTTTTTGCTTCCTCGCCCAGGTCGGCCAAATACAGCGGCGTGTAGCTCACGCCGGTCAGGGAGGTCTCGCCGGTCTGGCCGTTTTTGGTAAACTGCAGGTTCAGCAGCACGGAATCCGCGCCGGCGCTTCCGTAGCTGCCGGTACGCCCGGCAAAAAAGCTTCCGAGGCTGTAGGCCACAAAGCAGGTTTTTTCCTTCCCGCTATTCGTTGTGACCGTCATCTGCTCCATCGGGCCGACAAGGTGGGAATGGGAGCCGATGACCGCGTCCACGCCGTTTTCAAAGAGTGTCTGCGCAAGCTTTCTCTGGCGGTCGGTCACGGCAAGCTCCCCGGCGCTGCCCCAGTGCAGCAACGCCAGGATGATATCCGGCTTCTGGGCGCGCGCAGCGTCCACGGAGGCCAGCAGCGAGGCGGTATCGAGCTTTTCAAAATCGCTGTCATAGTCTTGATACAGAACGTCCACCGCGTATTCCGAGCCCTCCGGGAGGCGCAGCCCGTCCAGCCCCTTTGTCGCCGAGACGATGGCAATCTTGACGCCGCCTACGGTCTTGAGCAGCACGCCACCGCTTTGCTCGCGCTCGGCGGCGGAATCGTAGGTGCCGGTGTGGTCGACGCCTGCTGCGGTCAGAACACGGTGCGTGGCCTGCAGCCCGGAAAGGCCGCTGCGGATGGAGTAGGTATTGGCCGTCTGCAGCACGTCAAAGCCGACGGCCTGCAACGTCGCGGCAAGCGACTCCGGCGTGCGGAAATCCGGCGCGCCGGAATAGGGCTGACCGGCAAAGGTGCATTCCAGATTTCCAAGCGTGAGATCCGCCGCCGACGTCAGACCCGAGACGGCAGCAAAGCTCTCGGTAAAATCGTAGCTTCCGTCCTCCTGCAGGGCGGCGGCCAGCTGCTCGTCGTCCACGGTGATATCGCCGACGGCGGCAAGCGTAAACACAATGTCCGGCTCGGTTTCCACGCCGAGCTGGGAGAAATCGTCCGCCTGGGCTGCAGCAGGCGCATCCTGCTGGGCCTGACGGCTGCGGCAGCCGCGCAGAATCAGCACGGCGGAGAGGGCAAGAATGACACACAGAATCAGCAGCACCAGCCGCTGCTGAAATTTTCTTCGGTGCGCCTGCTCCATCCGGCGCAGGCGGCGCGCCTCCATCAGCTCCTCGCGCTGCCGGACTTCTGGACTTTCCATGCGTGAGGCCTCCTTCTTGGTAAAAGAATTCGCCGCATTTCTTACGAAACGCGGCGAATTATGGTTGCGGGAGAGGGATTTGAACCCCCGACCTCCGGGTTATGAGCTACCTTCAAGGTGACTCTTAATCCAGAGGTCGAGGGTTCATTTTTTTGTCGAGATTACAACAAAAAATGAACCAAATCGCAAATATTTCGTGAGAAAGCATTTTCGTGTTTTTTCTTATTCTTTTTGAAGTTATATTACACTATTTGCAAATGAATTGCAAACAGAGATTTGCACAGTAGGTTCAGAACGCTGACTCGAATCATTATTTCTGGAGCTTATTATGAGTACAATTTTTGCGATCACCAATCAAAAGGGCGGCGTCGGTAAGACGACGACTGCTCTGAATCTCGCTTCTGCTTTGGCGGATGAAAGCAAGCGCGTACTTCTCATCGACAATGACCCGCAGGGCAATCTCACTGCGTCTATGGGCTATACCCCAGCTGAGCAGAAATACACGCTGGCGAACCTCTTGCTTGCCGCCATTGACTATCCGGAGGATCTGGAGCTCCATCTGCCGCGCTGCATCCTGCATACAGATGGGAAGCCAGATCTGATCCCCGCAAACCGGCGCTTATCGGACGCTGCTGCGCGGCTTCAAGTCATGCAGATCTCGCAGTACAGAGCTGTGAACGAATCCGAATGCTGCGCAGAAAAGATGCTTGCGCAGGTACTGGAGCTGCTGTGCGATGCTTATGATTATATTATCATTGATTGCGGACTGAAGCAAGAGCTTTTGACGGTCAATGCGCTGAGCGCGTCGGACTACTGCATCATTCCCGTGCAGTCCCACTTCCTCGCCTCCGAGAGTATCCCGGATGTGCTGGACATGGTGCGTTCCGTGCAGAAGCATTTCAATCCGAATTTGAAGATCGCCGGCATTCTGCTGACGATGTACCAGTCCCGACCGCAGCTCTGCAAAAGCGTGCAGCAGAGTGTCCGGGAAATCTACGGTGATGACTTGCACGTCTTTGACCGCCCCATCGAGTACACCATCCGCATTGCGGAATGCCCCATGGCCGGCATGAGTATTCTGGACTACGAGCCGGGCAACCCGGCAGCGAAATCCTATCGAAATCTCGCCTCGGAGGTGCTGCGGCTTGGCTAGAGCGAACATGAACGAGGTGCTGCGCAAGCGGATGTCTGCTACACAGCAGGCGTCCGAGCAGCAGACCGGCGACGCAGCGTATGAACAGATCTTTCAGATGCCGGTGCCGCAGACAGAAACGCAATTCCGTGACATTCCGATTGGAAAGCTGCGTCCGTTCTTTACCGCCGACATTGGCTTTCACCCCTACCCTCGCGCCAAGCTGGAAGCCTTTGCGGAAGAATTAAAAGAGAACGGCTTGTATGAGCGGATTCTGGTGCGTCCCATTGCAGGAACGGATGAATTTGAAATCCTGGCCGGGCATAACCGCACAGCGGCGGCAAAGTTGGCGGGCTGGACGGATATTCCCGCAACGGTCATGACCGTCAACGATCAGCGTGCCATCAGCATTGCGATTGCGACGAATCTTCTGCGGCGGCAGGATCTGACGATCATTGAGCGCGGTAAGGCGTATAAAGCGTTGCTGGATGCAAGAAACCGGCACGGTTTCCGCACGGATTTAACTTCTGGCGAATCTCGCCA
>CAKUHJ010000096.1 GCA_934655935.1 uncultured Oscillospiraceae bacterium
CCCCACGGCCATGCACATCGCGGCGGTCTGCGCGCTGGAGGACCGGGTGATTCCCGCAATCGACACGCTGACGGCGACCTTCCGCCGCCTGGAGGCGGAGAACGAGGGCGTCGTGAAATCCGGCAGAACACACCTGCAGGACGCCACGCCCATCAAATTTTCGCAGGAAATCTCCGGCTGGCGCGCAAGCCTGGAAAAGGACAAGGCCATGCTGGAGCTGTCGCTGCCGGCTCTGAAGGAGCTTGCGCTGGGCGGCACGGCCGTCGGCACGGGCCTGAACGCGCCCAAGGGCTTTGACACGGCGGTCGCCGCCGAGGTTTCGCGCCTGACCGGCAAGGCCTTCTGCACGGCGGAGAATAAATTCCACGCGCTGACGTCGAAGGACGAGCTTGTCTTTGCGCACGGCGCTCTGAAGGCGCTGGCGGCGGATATGATGAAGATTGCCAACGACGTGCGCTGGCTGGCCTCCGGCCCGCGCGACGGTCTGGGCGAGATTTTCATCCCCGAGAACGAGCCGGGCTCGTCCATCATGCCCGGCAAGGTCAACCCCACGCAGTGCGAGGCCGTGACGATGGTCGCCGTGCAGGTGATGGGCAACGACGTCGCCGTCGGCATGGCCGCCTCCCAGGGCAACTTTGAGCTCAATGTGTTCATGCCGGTCTGCATCTACAACTTCCTGCAGTCCGCGCGGCTTCTGGCCGAGTCCATGCTCTCGTTCAACGAGCACTGCGCCAGCGGCATCACGGCCAACCGTGAAAAGATGGCGCACAACCTGCACAACTCCCTGATGCTGGTGACGGCGCTGAACCCGTACATCGGCTATGAAAATGCTGCGAAGACCGCGAAAAAGGCCTTCAAGGAGAACATCTCCCTCAAGCAGGCCTGCGTGGAGCTGGGCTTTCTGACGGCGGAGCGCTTTGACGAGGTGTTCCACCCCGAGAACATGGTTTAATCCGGAGGAACGACATGAAATTCAGTTATTTTCCCGGCTGTACGCTGAAGACCACCGGCAAGCAGCTGGATCTGTGTGGCCGCAGGGCCGCGGAGGCGCTGGGCTTTACGCTCGAGGAGCTGCCGGAATGGCAGTGCTGCGGCGCGGTTTATCCGCAGGCCTCCGACGAAGTTGCAACGCGGCTTTCTTCCGTCCGCGCACTGGCTTCTGCCCGGGATTCCGGGCAGGAGCTCGTCACGCTTTGCTCGGCCTGCCACCACGTGATCAAGCGGGTGAACGGCGATATGCAGCGCTCCGAGGCGCTGCGGACCAAGGTCAACGCCTACCTGAAGCTGGACGCGCCCTATGAGGGCCAGACGACGGTCCTGCATTATCTGGAGGTCCTGCGCGACCGCATCGGCTTTGAGACGCTTGCACAGAAGGTGGTAAAGCCGCTGGCCGGACAGAAAATCGGCGCCTATTACGGCTGCATGCTCCTGCGCCCCAGCGCAGAGATGGGCTTTGACGACCCGGAAAATCCCCGCATTCTTGAGGATTTCATCCGCGCCATCGGCGCGGAGCCTGTTTACTATGCGCTCCGAAACGAGTGCTGCGGCGGCTACGCGACCACGGTCAACGCGCCCTATGCAGCCCGCCAGGCCGGAAAGATTCTGGATAATGCGAAGGCCTGCGGCGCGCAGACGCTCATCACCGCCTGCCCCCTGTGCCTTTATAATCTGCAGAGCGCCGGAAAGGCGGAGCTTCCGGTCCGCTATTTTACGGAGCTTCTGGCCGAAGCGCTCGGTGTAAAGGAGGACGCGGAATGAACCATCAGAATCTGCTGGACGAGATTGCGAACGCGTCCGGCGTCAACCCCCGCCGCTGCATGAAGTGCGGCAAGTGCACGGCCTCGTGCCCCGCGTTTGACGAGATGGAATACCATCCGCATCAGTTTGTCTCCATGGTCGAAAACGGTCGGATTGAGGAGCTGATGAATTCCCGCGGCATTTCCATGTGCCTGAGCTGCTTTGCCTGTGTGGAGCGCTGCCCGCGCAACGTCGAGCCGGCGAAGCTCATCGAGGCGGTCCGTCTGGCGCTCATCCGCCAGCAGGGGAAGGACCTTCTGAAGCCGGAGGCTGTTCCCGCGCGCCTGGACGAGGCGCTGCCGCAGCAGGCCATCACCGCCGCGTTCCGGAAATATAAGAAGTAAGGAGGGGAAAGCAATGCAGAAAATCGGCGTATTTGTATGCCATTGCGGCACGAACATTGCCGCAGCCGTGGATGTGGAGACCGTCGCGAAGACGCTCGCGAAGGAACCCGGCGTTGTCTTCTCCACCGATTATCCCTATATGTGCTCCCAGACCGGCCAGGAGATGATCCAGGCCAAAATCCGGGAGCTGGGCCTGACGGGCGTTGTCATCTGCTCCTGCTCGCCGCGCATGCACGAGCAGACCTTCCGCAAGGCCTGCGAGAAGGCGGGCCTGAACGGCTACATGGTCGAAATCGCAAATATCCGCGAGCAGTGCTCCTGGATTCATAAAGACCGCGCCGAGGCGACGGAGAAGGCGGTCATTCTGGGCCGCGCCGCCATCGCGAAGGTGCAGCTGAACGCGCCCCTGCAGGCGGGCAGCAGTCCTGTGACCAAGCGGGCGCTGGTCATCGGCGGCGGTATTGCCGGCATCCAGACCGCGCTGGACATCGCCGAGGCCGGCTTTGAGGTCGACATTGTGGAGAAGAAGCCGACCATCGGCGGCAAGATGACGCAGATTGACAAGACCTTCCCCACGCTCGACTGTGCGGCCTGTATCCTCACGCCAAAGATGGTCGACTGCGCGCAGAATGAAAAGATTCATATCTACGCCTACTCCGAGGTGGAGGCGGTCAAGGGCTTCGTGGGCAATTTCCGCGTGACAATCAAGAAGAAGGCGCGCTTTGTCAATCCGGACGTGTGCACCGGCTGCGGCCTTTGCACCGAGAAGTGCCCGCAGAAAAAGGTGCCAAACGAGTTCAATCTCGGCCTGGATACCCGCCGGGCCATCTACATTCCGTTTGCGCAGGCAGTTCCAAAGGTCGCCACCATCGACCCGGACTACTGCAGCATGCTCAAAAACGGCAAGTGCGGCGTCTGCGCGAAGGTCTGCACCGCCGGCGCCATCGACTATCATCAGAAGGACGAGCTGGTCGAGCGGGAATACGGCGCGATCGTCGCCGCGACGGGCTTTGACCCCATTCCGCTTGACAGGTTTGACGAGTTTGCCTACAGCCAGAGCCCGGACGTCGTCTCAAGCCTCGAGTTTGAGCGCCTGATGAACGCGGCGGGCCCCACGGGCGGAACGCTGCTCCGCCCCTCGGACGGCGCGCACCCGAAGACCATCGTCTTCGTCCAGTGCGTCGGCTCGCGGTGCGAGGACGCGCAGAAGGGCAAGCCCTACTGCTCCAAGATCTGCTGCATGTACACGGCCAAGCACGCCATGCTCTGCCGTGAAAAATATCCGGATACCGACGTTTATGTCTTCTACATCGACGTGCGGACGCCGGGCAAGAACTTTGACGAATTCTACCGCCGCGCGGTCGAGGAATACGGCGTGCACTACATCAAGGGCATGGTCGGCAAGGTCGTGCCGGAGAACGGCAAGCTCAGGGTCCAGGCCTCCGACCTGCTGGACAACCGCCAGCTGCATATCGACGCGGACATGGTGGTCCTCGCGGCGGCCATCGAGCCGGACCGGACGGCGCGCTCGATTGCGACCATGCTGACGGCCTCCATGGACACCAACGACTTCTTTACCGAGGCGCACCCCAAGCTCCGGCCTGTGGAGAGCCCGACGGCGGGCGTGTTCCTTTCCGGCGTCTGCCAGGGCCCGAAGGATATCCCCGAGACCGTCGCGCAGGCCTCTGCGGCGGCGGCGAAGGTCATCGGCCTTCTTGCCAAGGACAGCCTGACCTGCAACCCCTGCACGGCCCAGCCAGACGAGCTGATGTGCAACGGCTGCTCGAGCTGTGAAAAGGTCTGCCCCTACGGCGCGATTACTTACGCGGACAAGGAATTCCGCGGCCCGAACCGTACGACGCTGGTGCGCCGCGTGGCGCAGGTCAACCCGGCGGTCTGCCAGGGCTGCGGCGCGTGTACGGTCGCCTGCCCGTCCGGCGCGATGGACCTCAAGGGCTTCTCAAACAAACAAATTCTGGCGGAGGTGGACGCGATATGCAAGTAAATGAAACCTGGAAACCCACCATCGTGGCCTTCTGCTGCAACTGGTGCTCCTACGCGGGCGCGGATCTGTCCGGTACAAACCGCCTGCAGTATCCCGCGAACGTCAAGATTATCCGCATTCCGTGCTCGTGCCGGCTGAACCCGATGTTCGTGCTGCGCGCCTTCCAGCGCGGCGCGGACGGCGTGATTCTCTGCGGCTGCCATCCCGGCGACTGCCACTACACCACCGGCAACTACTATGCCCGCCGCCGCATGACGCTGCTGTTCTCCATGCTCGACTATCTCGGCGTCGAACGCGAGCGGACGCGCGTGGAGTGGGTCTCCGCCGCCGAGGGCGCAAAGTTTGCCGCGACGATGAATGAATTTGTCGCCGCCGTGACCAAGCTCGGCGAAAACCGCAGACTGGAGGATTTGCGATGCAAAGCGTAAAGGAAAAAGCGATAGAGCTTCTGCAGTCCGGCAAAGCGGAGCGCGTGCTGGGCTGGAAGCGCGGCGAGTTCTTCTATGACCTGACGCCGGCCTGCTTTGAAAGCGCGGAGGAAATTGAGCGCGGGTTTGTCTACAGCGTCTTTTCCGGCGCGAACCTCTCAAAATACCTCATTGCCGAGTCCAGAAAGGGCGGGAAGGTGGCCGCCTTCCTGAAGCCCTGCGACACCTACTCCGCCGTGCAGCTTCTGAAGGAGCACCGGATTGTGCGGGAAAACGTGTATCTTGTCGGCGTACAGTGCGGCGGCATGTGCGACATGGAAAAGCTCAGGGCCATGGGCCTTTCCGGCGTCACGGCGGTGGAGGAGCAGGGCGAGGAGCTTCTGGTTTCCACGCTTTACGGCGAGCAGAGGGTCGCAAAGCAGGACGCGCTGCTCGGCAGATGCGCGTGCTGCAAGAGCAAAAAGCTGGTGATTTTTGACGAGCTTCTCGGCGAGCAGGGCGAGGAAATCCCCTCCGACCGCTTTGAGGAGGTCAGAAGGCTGGAGGCCATGCGCCCTGAGGAGCGTTTTGCCTTCTGGCGCGGCGAGCTTTCGCGCTGCATCCGCTGCAACGCCTGCCGGAACGTCTGCCCGGCCTGCTCGTGCGAAAAATGTGTGTTTGACAACCACGATCTCGGCACGGACAACAAGGCGGCGGCCAGCAGCTTTGAGGAAAACTTCTTCCATATCATCCGGGCCTTCCATGTGGCCTCCCGCTGCACGGACTGCGGGGAATGCTCCCGCGTCTGCCCGCAGCATATTCCGCTGCATCTTCTGAACCGGAAATTTATCAAGGATATCAACGAGCTCTACGGCGAGTATCAGGCCGGCGCGGACTTCGACTCCCGGCCGCCGCTGATGGACTTTACCACGGGCGACTGCGAGCCGTCGGTGATCTATGAGAGAGGAGGCGCGCAGGGATGAAAAAAGCGGCAGTATCCTGCCTGGATGCGCTCTTCGCGGCCATCGCCGCGCAGCAGAAGCTCTATCTGCCCGCGGACGACGCGGCAGGGCAGGCGCATTTTACGCTCTGGCAGGCCGGCATGAAGCTGAGCGCGAGGCTCAACACCGTCCGCTCGGCAAAGGACCTGTTTTTCCCGCAGGTGGAAAACCTGATGGGCTTCCGGGTCTCCGGCAAGCAGATTGAGGAGCTGGAAACGCGGGACGAAGTTTCCCCGTTCGTGCTCTTCGGCGTGCGCGCGTGCGACGCGCGGAGCTTTGACATTCTCGACCGCGTATTTCTCAGCGCGCCTGCGGACACCTTCTATCAGGCGAGAAGAGAAAACGCCACGGTCATCTCCCTGGCCTGCACCCGGCCGGAGGAAACCTGCTTCTGCCAGAGCTTCGGCGTCGACGCGGCGGACCCCGCCGGGGACGTGACCTGCTGGCTGGACGAGACGGCGCTTTACTGGCGTGCGAACACGGAAAAGGGCCGCGCGCTGACCGAGGCGCTTCCCATGCTGGAAGAGGGCGGCGAGGAGGCGGTTTCGGCGCAGCAGGAAAAAACGCGCGCGATTCTGGACCGGCTTCCGCTGAAGACGCTCTCGCTGAACGGCTTCGGCGCGGGGAAGACCAAGGCGCTCTTCGACCGGCCGGAATGGAAGCAGCTTTCCGAAAGCTGCCTTGGCTGCGGCACGTGCACCTTTGTGTGCCCGACCTGCCAGTGCTATGACATTCAGGAATTCAACACCGGAAAAACGGTCCGCCGCTTCCGCTGCTGGGACAGCTGCATGTATTCGGACTTTACCAAAATGTCCGCCGGTCAGCCCCGCCCGACGCAGCTTGAGCGCTTCCGCCAGCGCTTTATGCATAAGCTGGTCTATTTCCCGGACAATCAGGACGGCATGTTCGGCTGCGTCGGCTGCGGCCGGTGCCTGGCAAAGTGTCCGATTCATATGAACATTGTCAAGGTCATCAAAACGATGGGGGAGGACGAAGCATGAAACACGATCCCTTGATTCCGTCCCTCGGCGTTGTCACGAAAATCCGGGTGGACACGCCGGACGTCAAAACCTTCCGGGTGGTGGGGCTTGACGGGAAAAAGCCCTTTGTCCACATTCCCGGCCAGTGCGCCATGCTCTCCATTCCGGGCGTCGGCGAGGCGCTGTTTTCCATCACCTCCAGCCCGACGGAGGAGGACTTTGTGGAGTTCTCCATCAAGAAATGCGGCTGCGTGACCGAGTGGCTGCACGGCATGGACGAGGGCCAGCAGCTGACCATCCGCGGCCCGTACGGCAACGGCTTCCCCGTCGATACGGATTTTGCGGGCAAGGACCTTCTGTTCGTTGCAGGCGGCATCGGCCTTGCGCCGCTGCACTCCGTCATCAACTACTGCCGGCACTACCGCAGCCGCTATGGAAAAATTGACATTGTGTACGGCTCGCGCTCCAAGGAGGACCTGGTGGATTATCAGGAAATTCTGGACGTCTGGTGCCGGGAGGACGGTATCAACGTCCACCTGACCATCGACCGCGAGCAGCCCGACTGGGACGGCCACGTCGGCTTCGTGCCGAACTACGTCAAGGAGCTTGGCTTCGACACGGGAAAGACCGTCGTGATGTGCGGCCCTCCGATTATGATCAAGTTCACGCTTGCGGGCCTGACGGAGCTCGGCTTTGCCCGCGAGCAGGTGTATAC
>CAKUHJ010000097.1 GCA_934655935.1 uncultured Oscillospiraceae bacterium
GCTCAGAACCCTCCGCGCCACAAGGTAGATGACGGTCAGCACCAGCGCGATGACGCCGCCCCAGGGAAGGCCGATAAAGGCGTTGGTGTTGCCGAAGGAGGCGATGAAGCTGCCTGCGCACTCCGTGCCGCCCCAGGCGTCGACGCCGAAGAAGCCACCGACATAGATCATGCCCAGCGTGCACGCAACGATCAGCGTCAGAACCGGCAGCACCAGATCAATGACGCGGCCCTTCGTGCTGGCGGGCTCGTCCTCTTCGCCGGAAAGGCCGGAAAGCTTGCCCTTTCCTGCAGCCTGCTCGAAGCGGCGCATCGGGCCGTAGTCAAATTTCATGAAGACCAGGGAAAGAATGAAGACGAACGTCATTAAGGAATACAGGTTGTAGGGAATTGCCTTGACAAAGAGCTCGATGCCGCTCATGCCGGTTCCGAGGTCCTCCGCCGTGGAGGAGACCGCCGCTGCCCAGGAGGAAATCGGCGCAATCATGCACACGGGCGCAGCCGTCGCATCGATGAGGTAGGCAAGCTTCGGGCGGGAAATCTTATGGTTGTCCGTCACGGGGCGCATGACGGAGCCCACGGTCAGGCAGTTGAAGTAGTCGTCAATAAAAATGAGAATGCCGAGCGCAAAGGTCGCCAGCTGCGCGCCGACGCGTGTTTTGATGTTCTTCTCCGCCCAGCGGCCAAACGCGGCCGAGCCGCCTGCGGCGTTGACAAGCGCGACGATAATGCCGAGCAGCACCAGAAACAAGAAGATGCCGGCATTGTCCGCAATGGCGGCCACGAGGCCCTGATTGATGACGGTATCCAGCGTTCTGACCGGCTGGAAGCCCGTGGTAAAGAGCGCTCCGACCAGCACGCCGATAAACAGCGCGCTGTAGGCCTCCTTTGTGACCAGCGCCAGAACAATCGCAATCAGCGGCGGCACCAGCGACCAGATACTGACGGAAAGGCTTTTGCCCTGTGCGCACTCCACGCCGGCCAGAATGACCAGCAGGAGCATGAGCGCGACCACACATACCGATACGACCGGCAGCTTCTTTTTCTTCTGCATTTTCTCTCAGCTCCAATTTTTTAGATGATTACATTGCATAATTATACAGGCAAATCCGCCGCTGTCAACCTCTTTGTGTGACAGCGGCGGATTTTATTCTTCTGTGGACAGCAGCGCCCGGATGATTCCGTAGGAATCAAAGTGTGTGTCATGTGAACTGGTGATAAATACCAGACGCGGAGCCAGATCGCCGAGCGCCGGCTGCAGCGCCTGGCTTACGGCCTGCACGTCGGAGGCCTTTTCCGTCGTGATATACAGGCGGGATGCATATTCTGCCAGATCCGGACTTTCGGAGCCGAAGGAGAGCAGAAGCGACGTTCCGGTCAGGTTGGCGTGCAGCGCGTCGGCGCAGTCGTTGATGGCCTGCGCGCGCGTGCGCACGGCGTCGTCCCAGGCGATGGCGGAATCCTCGGGCACATAGAACTGATCAAAGAGCACCTCGTCAAAGCCCATGTCCGCGAGCTCCAGCGCGATGGAGGTCAGATAGCCCTGCACGCCGGCAGCGGAGGGGTTCATCCAGTAGCAGCGCCGCTCGTCCATCCAGAGCCCGCCCGCGCGCAGCGCAAGCGCGTCGGCGTCGTGCTGTTCAATATAATTGGGGTCGGAGAAGGCCGGGACACGCGCGATTACAGTCAGCTTCCGGTCTGCGATCAGACTTTTCATCAGCGCCGTGCAGGCCTCGATATCGGCGTCTGCCGTCTGTGCGCCGGAAAGCCTTGTTGCGTAGTAGAAGTTTCCGAGCGGGCTTTTGACGTCAATGAGGACGGCGTTGCAGTCCTCATCCAGATTTTCCAGCGCCTGCCGGGTTTCAGCAAGATGGTTTGCAAGCATGGTTGTGGAAATGTAGACGCCGCGCAGCTGCAGGCTTTCGGCCTGCGGCGTCTGCTCCTCGGAAGCGGCGTCCAGAATGGTCTGGAACGGGTAATCCCCCTCCGGGGAGGCCGCGGGAGCGGCGGGGCTGCGGGAAAGCAGCTGCTCGCGGTCAAAATAGACCCGCCCATCCGCCGTGTAGACGGCAAAGCGCCCCAGGTAGACAATTCTGGCCACGACAAAAGCGACGGCAAGCAGCAGCGCGCACAGTACAATCAGCAGGACCCTTCGCAGAATCTGCTTGTTTCGGTAGGAAAAAATACGCATGGCGCTTCGCTCCTGTCTACGTGTCTGCACGCGCCGCCGTCACGCGGCACCAGTCGTCCTGCTGCTCAGTGGAAAGAATCTGCAGGCCTGCGCGCTGCAGCGCGTCAAGAACCTCCGCAAGCCGGGTGTTCAGAATGCCGGAGCAGATAAAGATGCTGTCTTCGGCCAGAAAGCGCGCTGCGGCCGGCGCGAGCGGGATGATCACGTCCGCGACAATGTTGGCAAGTACAATGTCGTACTGCGGGGCAAGCTTGCCGAGTACGTCGTCGCCTGCAATCACGTCGCCGGTCAGCGCCGTGAAGCGGTCGGAGAAAATGTGATTGATGGCGGCGTTCTGCCGGGCAATGTCCTCCGCCTTTGGATCAATGTCCACGCCGGTGGCATGCGCCGCGCCGAGCAGAATCGCCGTGATGGACAGAATTCCGCTTCCGCTGCCAAGATCCAGGACGCGCTCGCCGCCCTGGATGGCGTGCTCCAGCTCCCGCATGCACATCTGCGTGGACGCGTGCGCGCCGGTGCCGAAGATCATGCCGGGGTCCAGCAGAACCTCCACGCGGTTTTCCGGATTTTCCGGGTGCAGCCATTCCGGCACCACCAGAAGCCTCCGGCCAATGGCAAGCGGCTGGTAATACTGCTTCCAGCTGTTTTCCCAGTCCTCGTCCTTCACGTTCGCAAGCTCCGCGCTGAGCGGGCCAAAGTCTACCCCGGGCGCCTCGCGGCGGAGCGCTTCCAGCTGCGCCTGAAGCGACTGCACGGTTTCCAGCGCATCCGGCCCCTGCGGAAGGTAGAGCCGGATCTGGGACAGACCCTTCATCTGCTTTTCCAGCGCCTCGTCCACATAGTCCCAATACTGGCGGTTATGCTCCAGAAATTCCTCAAACTCCTGCTCGTCGTCCACGATGAAGCTGTCAAAGCCCAGCGCGGTCAGACGGTCTGCAACCAATTCAATCGCGCCTGAGCGCGTTTTGATCGTGACTTCCAGCCACTGCATTTGCAAATCCTCCTGCAAAGCCTGTTTCTGCGGAAAACCCGCATGATTGATTCTATATTCTACACGATTTTTGCCGGCTTGGCAAGTGCCGGGCGCGCTTGCTTTTCAGAAGTGAAAATGCTATGATAAAAAATAATTGCGGCGTCGGGAGGAAGCAGAATGCCGGACTTCATTTCCATCACAGACTTTGACGCGCCGGAGCTGGACGTCTATGCCCGCCTGAGCGAAAATCAGCTTGTGCGCCGCGACCGGCCGGAGGAGGGGCTGTTCATCGCCGAAAGCCCGATGGTCGTCGCCCGGGCTCTGGACGCGGGGCTTCGGCCGGTATCCATGCTGCTGCAGGCGCGCCTGGCCGGGCAGCAGGCGGCGCTTCTGGCGCGGCTGGGGGATATCCCGGTTTATACGGCGGAGCTGCCGGTGCTGGAAAGGCTGACCGGCTTTGCGCTGACCAGAGGGATGCTCTGCGCCATGCGAAGACCCGCGTGCCCGGAGCCGGCGGCGCTGATTTCGGGCCTTCGCCGGATTGCGGTGCTGGAGGATGTGATGAATCCGACCAACGTCGGCGCGATTTTCCGCTCTGCGGCTGCGCTCGGCGTGGAGGCGGTGCTTCTGACGGCAGGCTGCAGCGACCCGCTTTACCGCCGCGCGGTCCGCGTGAGCATGGGAACGGTGTTTCAGCTTCCGTGGACGTGGCTCCCGGACGCAGAATGGACGGAGCTTCTGCGCGGAAGCGGCTTCCGGACGGCGGCCATGGCGCTTTGCGGCGATTCGGTGCCGGTTTACGAGCCGGAGCTTGCCCGCATAGAAAAGCTGGCCGTTGTGCTCGGCACAGAGGGAGAGGGGCTGGCCAGAACCACCATCGCCGCATGCGATTACACGGTCCGCATCCCCATGCGGCGCGGCGTGGACTCGCTCAATGTCGCCGCGGCCAGCGCGGTGGCCTTCTATCAGCTGGCCTCGCTGCCGCTGTGGCGCGGCGCATGCGATTGATGACTTGCGCACGCAATTTGCACGCAATGCACGCAATTTTGCCTTGTGTTTTCCCGGAAAACAGGGTATAATTAAAAACTGGCGTTCTGAATACGGGCGCCTTTGCATATACTGATCTTATCTCCGCGCCCTCCGGGGCGCGCTGTATTCGGGGGAAACCGTTATGTCTTCATCCAACCGCAGCAATATTGCGGACTATTTAAAGCCGGGCAAGCATGCACATCTGGTCGGAATCGGCGGCGTTTCCATGCGTCCGCTGGGCCTTGCGCTGCGCGGAATGGGAATGGAAATCTCAGGCTCTGATATGAACGCCTCCGTGTCTACGGACGAGCTGATTTCCAAGGGAATTCAGGTCAGCATCGGCCACCGCGCGCAGAACATTGCCGGAGCGGACTGCGTCATCCGGACGGCTGCGGCGCACAACGACAATCCGGAGATTGCCGCCGCGCGCGCCGCGGGGCTGCCGATTTTTGAGCGGGCGCAGGCATGGGGCTATCTGATGCGCGCCTACCGCAGCGCAATCTGCGTGGCCGGCACGCACGGCAAGACCACGACGACCTCCATGCTGACGCATATTTTCATGGAGGCAGGCAAGGACCCCACGGTGATGATCGGCGGCTTTCTGCCGCTGCTTGGCGCAGGCCACCGCGTCGGCAACGGCGATACGATCATTCTGGAGAGCTGCGAATACTGCAATTCCTTCCTGAACTTTTTTCCGACGACGGCGGTGATTCTGGATATTGACGCAGACCACCTGGACTTTTTCTCGGATCTGGCGGATATCCAGCGCTCCTTCCGCGCCTTTGCGGAGCTTGTGCCGCAGGACGGGCTGATTGTGGCCAATGCGGACGACGCGAATACGCGCCAGGCGCTTTCGGGCCTGCGCTATGTGCGCTTCGGCCTTGGCGCGGACTGCGAGGTGCGCGCGGAAAACCTCAGCGCGGACTTCAGCCAGTTTGACGTGCTTTGCGGCGGAGCGCCCTTCTGCCATATGGAGCTTGGCGTCATCGGCCGCCACAACGTCTATAATGCGCTGGCCGCGTGCGCCGTGGCCTGGAAGGCCGGGATTGACGGGGAAACGTGCGCCAGGGCGCTGCGCCAGTTCCATGGCGCGGGCCGCCGCTTGGAGCACAAGGGAAGCTTCCACGGGGCGGAGGTTTACGACGACTACGCGCATCACCCGAACGAGCTGCACGCGCTTTTGCAGGCTGCGCGCCTGATGGGCCATTCGCGCATCATCTGCGCCTTCCAGCCGCATACCTATACGCGCACCAAGGCGCTGTTTGCGGATTTTGTCCGCGAGCTGCGCGAGGTGGACCTCGCGGTGATCACGGATATCTACGCCGCGCGGGAGCAGAATAAAATCGGCGTTTCCGCGCAGGAGCTGGCCGAAGCGATTCCGGGAAGCGTCTATTGCCCAACGCTTCCGGATGTAACGCAGTTCCTGGCGGAAAACGCGCGCAGCGGCGATCTGATTCTGACGGTCGGCGCGGGCGATATCTACAAGGCGGCCGACGCGCTGCTGGCGCGCAAGTAAGATTTTTCGACGCCCTATAGAGCGTGCCGAAAAACTATGATATGCAGCTCTGCGGCAGAGCAGCGGGGGGAAGGGGCTTTCGCCCCCCTTCCCCCCGCTGTGTCCGGCGCCCATGCGGGCGCCGGACGTTTTATGATGTTTTTATGAATTCTGCGCCGCGGAATTTGACATAAGGCTGGCGGCGGCGTATAATCAGATTAGAATCATCTGGAAAGAGAGGGAGTTACTATGATTCACGAAATGTATACGAAATCATTTCAGGTTCTCATGAAGCGCCCGTTCCGGCTGTGGGGCATCACGCTTCTGAGCGCGCTTCTGACGGGCGTGGCATATGCGGGCTTCGCGGGCATTCCGGCGGTTGGCTTCTGCGTGGAGCTGCTGTTCGCGGGCGCAATGGCCGTGATCTACCTGAATTTCTACCGCAGCGGCGTGGAGCCGCATACCGCGGACCTGTTTTCCACCTTCCGCAAGGAGAAAATTGTCCGCGTAATCGGCGGCCTTGCCTGGCAGCAGCTCTGGATTTTCCTCTGGGCGCTGATTCCGGTCGTCGGCCCTGTGTTTGCGGTCATCCGCGCGTATGAATACCGCTTTACGCCGTATATTCTTATGACGCGCGACGACGTCAGCCCCACCGAGGCCATCAAGGTTTCCAAGCAGCAGACCCAGGGCTACAAAAGCAAGATGTTCTGGGCGGACGTGCTGGTCGTGCTGGTGATCATGGCTGCGGAGCTGGTGCTGATCCTGCTGGGGCTGATTCCGTACATCGGAGGGCTGTTCCGGCTGATCAACGCGCTGGCGATGATTCTGGTCGGCATGCTCAGCGGACTTTTCTACGGCATTCTGCACGCAGCGTTTTACGCGGAGATTCAGGACCGTCCGGCCGCGCCGCAGGCGCCTGCCGCCCCGGTGATCCCGGCTGCGCCTGCACCCGAGGCTCCGGTTCAGCCGGCAGAGCCGACGAGCGCGGAAGCTCCGGCAGATTCCGGCGCTTCGGCTGAGGAGACTGCGCCCGCGGAGGAAAACGCGCAAACGCCTGCACCTGCCGGCTTCTGCCCGGAATGCGGAAAGCCGCTGGTTTCTGGCGCACGCTTCTGCACGGCCTGCGGCCGCAAGCTGTAAAATTTTATCCGGAACCGAAACGAAAGAAAGAAAGAAATATGACAGGGGCTGCAGCGGTTTTTATTCCGCTGCAGCCCCTGAGACTGTCGAAAAACTATGATCTGCAGCTCTGCGACAGAGCAGCGGGGAAAGTGTGAAGGGGGCAAAAAGCCCCCTTCGCGTTCAATAAGGCGGTTTTCTGAACTTTTTTGAAGTTCAGAAAACCGGACTCAGCGGGGCGAAAAGACTTTTTCGACACGCTGAGGGGCTGCAGCGGTTTTTATTCCGCTGCAGCCCCTCATGAATTTACAGTTCCCAGTCCTTGATGCCGTTGTGCCAGCTGGCAAACGGTCTTGCAATGGCCTCGGAGACGTAGCACACGCCCTTGCC
>CAKUHJ010000098.1 GCA_934655935.1 uncultured Oscillospiraceae bacterium
GCCATGCGGCCGGGGTGGAAGGGCTCGATCTGGTCAAGCTTTTCGCCGGTGCCGATAAATTTGATGGGCTTGCCGGTAACGGCCTTGACCGAAAGCGCCGCGCCGCCGCGGGCGTCGCCGTCGAGCTTGGAGAGGATGACGCCGTCAATGTCCAGCTCGTCGTTGAAGGCCTTCGCGGCGTTTACCGCGTCCTGGCCGGTCATAGCGTCGACCACGAGCAGAATTTCATTCGGCTTCACGGCGGCCTTGATGGCGCGGAGCTCGTCCATCAGAGCCTCGTCGATGTGCAGCCGGCCCGCCGTATCGAGGAAGACCATGTCGTTCCCGTGGCGTACCGCGTGCGCAATGGCTGCCTTGGCAATGTCGACGGGATTGGTCTGCCCCATTTCGAACACGGGAATGCCAAGCTGCCCGCCGACGACCTGCAGCTGCTTGATGGCGGCCGGACGGTAAATATCGCACGCGACCAGCAGGGGATTCTTGTTCTGCTTTTTGAACAGACCTGCGAGCTTTGCGCCGTTTGTCGTTTTGCCTGCGCCCTGCAGGCCAACCAGCATCACAACGGTCGGCGGCTGGGAGGCAAGCTGCAGCTTCTGGTTTTCGCTGCCCATGAGCTTTGTGAGCTCCTCGTCGACGATCTTGACGATCATCTGCGCGCTGGTCAGGCTTTCCAGCACGTCCGCGCCGACGGCGCGCTCGGTGACCTGCCTGATAAAGTCCTTGACGACCTTGTAGCTGACGTCGGCCTCCAGCAGCGCCAGACGGATCTCGCGCATGGCCTCCTTGACGTCGGCCTCGGAGAGCCGGCCCTTTCCGCGCAGCTTTTTGAACGCGCCGGAGAGCTTTTCGGTTAATCCTTCAAATGCCATTGGCTTACTCCTTCAGTGTTGAAACGGCCTGCAGAATCTTTTCCGCCTCTTCCTGCGCGGCGGGGATTTCCCGCAGGCGCCGGGCGCAGGCGGCAATCTCCTCTGCGGCGGTGCGAAGCTGCGCGTCGCGCGCGATGCAGCCGAGCGTCTGCTCAAAGCTTATAAGCTGAAGCCGGCCGCGGCTGAGCGCGTCGTGCACGCCCTGGCGCGTGACGCCGGTGGCGTCGGCAATTTCGCTCAGGGAAAGATCCTGATTGTAATGCAGATCAAAGCACTGCCGCTGCTTCTCGGTCAGAAGCTCGCCATAATAATCAAGCAGCAGCGACATCCTGAGCGCTTCGGCTTCCATCCCGGCGGCCTCCTGTTCCTGTGATCAGGCTGGAAAAAACCAGCCTCACTATCATACACGATCGTGAGGCTGGTGTCAAGGCTTTTTCCTTTACAGCTGAGCGGAATTTTCAGTCCGTCAGCGCGGCCTCTGCGCGGCGGAGCGTGGCGCGCAGGAAGAAAATGTTCATGGTGAAGGCGACAAGCTCCGCAATCGGGAAGGCCAGCCACACCAGCTCGAGCCGGCCCGTCTGCGCCAGGAGCCACGCGCAGGGCAGCAGCACCACAAGCTGGCGGCACACGGAGGTGATGAGCGCGTGCACGGGCCGGCCGATGGCCTGGCAGACGGAGCCGGAGATGATGCAGAAGCCGGCCAGCAGGAAGTGCGGCGCGATGATGCGCAGCGCCCGTTCTCCGGAGGCCAGCATGGCCGGGGACGGGGAGAAGAGGCTCAGCAGCGTATCCGGCAGCAGCTCAAACGCCGCGCAGCCGAGCGCCATGATGCACACGGCGCTGAGAATGGACAGGCGGATGGTTTTTTTGACCCGGTCGGGCTTTCTTGCGCCGTAGTTATAGGAAATGATGGGGATCATGCCGTTGTTCAGGCCGAAGATCGGCATGAAGATAAAGCTCTGGAGCTTGAAGTAGGCGCCAAAGACGGCGGTCGCCGTAGTGGAAAAGCCGAGAAGAATCTGGTTCATGCCGAAGGTCATGACAGAGCTGATGGCGGACATGACAATGGAGGGAAAGCCGATTTCATAGATTTCTCCCACCGTGCGCGTGCGCCAGCGCATCTGCGCGAAGGAAAGGTGAATTTCCGGATTGTGGTGGAGGTTCAGATAAAGGCCCAGGATGGCGGAGAGAATCTGGCCGATGACGGTGGCAAGCGCCGCGCCGGCGACCTCCATCCGCGGCAGCCCGCACAGGCCGAAGATCAGGATGGGGTCGAGAATGATGTTGACGATGGCGCCCAGCAGCTGCGTGAGCATGGAAAGCTTTGTCCGCCCGGTAGACTGCAGAAGCCGCTCAAAAAGGAACTGGCTGAAAAGGCCGAACGACAGGCCAAGGCAGATTCTGGAGTAATCCGTGCCGTAGCGGACGATATCCGCAGCGTCGGTCTGCGCGCGGAAGAACGGCGCGGAGCCGAAAACGCCGATGAGCGCAAAGGCGGCGTAGGTCAGGATGAAAAGCACCACGCCGACGTTGGCCGTCCGGTCGACCTGATCGCGGTCCTTCGCGCCCAGCGCGCGAGAGAGCAGCGCGTTGACGCCGACGCCCGTGCCCGTGCCGAAGGCAATCATGAGATTCTGCAGCGGGAAGGCGAGAGAAACGGCGTTAAAGGCCTCCTCGCTGAGCTTTGCGACAAAAATACTGTCCACGACGTTGTAAAACGCCTGGACAAGCATGGAGATCATCATCGGGATGGCCATCTCGGCCAGAAGCCTTCCGACCGGGCGCACGCCCATCTTGTTTTCCTGCATGGTTTCACTCTTTTCTGATTTTGTATAAGCCGCGCCATTATCTCATACAGGACATAAAAAGTCAACTGCGGACGCCAGCAGGAAGGGCGTCCGCAGAAGGCTCATGTGAATTCCGGAACCAGGCGGCGCAGCAGCGCGGTCAGCTCGCCGCCGCGTACCAGGGCCTCAATTTTTTCAATGTCCAGCCGGATTTCCCGGTCAGCGTCCATGAACGGGATTTCCTCGCGCACGCGCGCAAGGACCGCCGCGTGGATGGGGGAAAGACCGCTGCCGTATTCTCCGCTCCTTTGCCGCAGCTCCAGCGCCTGGCAGGCGGTCAGAAGCTCAAAGGCCAGCACGGAGCGCGTATTTTCAAGAACCCACCCGGCCTTCCGCGCGGCGGTGGTGCCCATGGAGACCATGTCCTCCTGGTTGGCCGAGGAGGGAATGGAGTCGACGCTTGCCGGATGCGCCAGAACCTTGTTTTCCGAGACCATGGACGCCGCGGAGTACTGCACGATCATAAAGCCGCTGTTGACGCCGGGCCGGACCGTCAGGAAGGGCGGAAGACCGTTGGAAAGCGCGGCGTTGACCATCCGCTCCGTGCGCCGCTCGGAGATGCTGGCAAGCTCTGCGCACGCAATGGCGAGAAAGTCGAACGGCAGGGCCATGGGCTCGCCGTGGAAGTTGCCGCCGGAGATGACGGCCTCGTCCTCCGGAAACAGCAGCGGATTGTCCGTGACGGCGTTGAGCTCGAGGTCGACGCGGGAGCGGATGTAGGCGAGGCTGTCGCGCACGGCGCCGTGCACCTGTGGGATGCAGCGAAGCGCATAAGCGTCCTGCACGCGCGCGCCCTGGCAGCGGGCAATCAGCTCGGAGCCTTCTGTGAGCAGGCGGAGATTCTTTGCCACAAGCATCTGCCCCGGCTGGCCGCGCACGGCATGGACGCGGGCCTGGAACGCATCCAGCTGGCCGGTCAGGGCCGTAAAGCTCATGGAGGCGATCAGGTCGGCCAGCTCCGCGGCGCGCAGCGTATCGTAAAGGTGCAGCGCGCCCACGCTCGTCATGGCGCAGGTGCCGTTCGTGATGCCCAGACCCTCCTTGCACACAAGCGTATCCAGAGGCTTCAGCCCTGCGCGGCGCATGGCCTCCAGGCCGGGAAGCCGCTGGCCGCGGTAGAAGGCCTCGCCCCGGCCGAGGAGCACCAGCCCCATATGGGAAAGCGGGGCAAGGTCACCCGAGGCGCCGAGCGAGCCCTTTTCCGGGATGACCGGCGTGAGGCCGCAGTTGAGCATCTGCACAAGCAGCTCCACCAGAACGGGGCGGACGCCGCTGTAGCCCGCGCACAGTGCGTTTGCGCGCAGGAGCATGACGCCGCGCACAATGTCCCCGCGGTACGGCGCGCCCGTAGCGGTGCAGTGGCTGAGAATGAGATTGGTCGAGAGCTGATTGCTCATCTGCTCCGGGACGGCGACCCTGGCAAAGTCTCCGAAGCCGGTGGTGATGCCGTAGGCCACGCGCTTTTCCCGGGCAATTTTCTCCGCCAGCGCGCGCGAGCGCCGCATAGCTTCCATCGCCTGCGCGGAAAGCACAACCTCCGCGCCGCCGCGGCAGACGGCCACAAATTCCTCCAGCGTCAGATCCTGTCCGGTCAGAACGACCCGGCAAATGCCTCCCGGTTCCGTCATCGCATCCGCTCTCCCTTCTTGTTCTGAAGAAAAGCATAGCATGCGGATAGAACAAAATCAACAAGAAAAGCTATGAAGTTTTAAAATTATTTGTGCAATAATACGATAACGCGGGAGCGAACTGCCGCATTAGCAGAAAAAAGAGCCGCCGGGGCGAAATGTATTTTCGTCCCGGCAGCCCGGCGTGTCAAAAAAGCCCTGGCTTTTTTGACAGTCTCAGCCTGCGTTTTCACATGGGCTCTTGTAGAGCGCGGCGTAGAAGCCGCCCTTCTTCATAAGCTCGTCGTGCGTGCCGCTTTCGACGACGTCGCCGCCCTGCATGACCAGAATCAGGTCGGCATTGCGGATGGTCGAAAGCCGGTGGGCAATCACGAAGCTGGTGCGGCCCTCGCTCAGCCGGTCCATGGCCTTCTGGATCAGAAGCTCGGTGCGCGTGTCGACGGAGCTGGTCGCCTCGTCGAGAATCAGCATCGGCGCGTTCTGGAGCATTGCGCGCGCAATGGTCATCAGCTGCTTCTGGCCGGCGGAAATGGACGTGCTGTCGGAGAGTACGGTGTCAAGCCCCTGCGGCAGCGCGTGCACGAATTTGGAAAGTCCGCAGGCGGAAAGCACGGCTTCAATCTGGGCGTCGGCGACGTGCTCCATGTTGTAGACAAGGTTTTCCCGCACGCTTCCCTCAAAGAGCCAGGTGTCCTGCAGGACCATGCTGAACATGCGGTGCACGTCCTCGCGGCGGAAATCGCCGAGCGGCGTGCCGTCGATGAGAATGCTGCCGCCGCAGACGTCGTAAAAGCGCATCAGAAGGTTCACCATCGTGGTCTTGCCTGCGCCGGTCGGGCCGACAATGGCAATCTTCTGGCCGGGCCGGACCTCGGCGGAGAAATCGCGGATGATGGGCTTATCCGGCGCGTCCGGGTAGCTGAACTGCACGTGCCGGAAGCTGACCGCGCCGCGGACGGCGTCCGTGCGGGCGGGCTTTTCCCGCTCGTCGGGCAGCTCCTCGCTCTCCAGGAACTCAAAAATGCGCTGCGCGGAGGCCGAGGCCGTCTGCAGGTTTGTCATGCCCTGCGCAATCTGCGTCAGAGGGGAGGTAAACAGGCGCACATAGAGGATGAACGAGACGATGACGCCGATATCAATCACGCCCTGCAGCGCCAGCACCGACCCCAGCACGCACACGGCGACGTAGGAGAGATTTCCCACCACGTTCATCAGCGGCTGCATGACGCCGGACAGGAACTGCGAACGCCAGTTTGCGTCGTAAACCTTTTCGTTGAGCGCGTCAAAGCGCCGGCCGACGGGCTCCGCCGCGCGCGAGATGCGCACGACCTCGTGGCCGGAGTACATTTCCTCCACATAGCCGTTGAGCTGGCCGAGGCTTTCCTGCCGCGCGGCAAAGTATTTCTGCGAACGGGACATGATGAGCACCGTGGCCGCAAGGCCGAGCAGCGTCACCAGCAGCGCCGCCAGCGCCAGACGCCATTCGGTCACGAACATCATGATCAGGCAGCCGAGAAACTGCGTGGCTGCGCTGATGATGGTGGGCAGGCTGTTGGTAAGGCCCTGCTGAAGCGTGGACACGTCGTTCGTGATGCGGCTGAGAATGTCGCCCTGGGAATGGAAATTGAAGTATTTCTGCGGTACGCGGTTGATCTTTTCCGAAAGCTCCGCACGCATGCGGTAGGACATTTTCAGCGTGACGGTCGCCATGATATAGTGCTGGATAAAGCCGAAGAGGGCGCTCAGCCCATAAATCACGGCAAGCCCGACGCCCACGCGTGCAACGGCGGCGAGGTCGACGCCGGTCATCAGGCCGTCGGACATGAGCGTCGCGATTTTGCCGACCTGGCCCGGCCCGACGATGGTCAGCACGGCGCTGAGGCTGGCCAGGATCAGCGCCAGCAGCACAACGCCCAGCGTTTTTTTGAGATAGCTCTGCAGCTTTTTGAGTGCTTCGCCGACGTCGGCCCTCTGTACAGGCTGCATGTTGGGTCTCATTTCGATGCGCCTCCTTCCGCAAGCTCCTGCGCGCTCAGCTGCGACAGGGCGATTTCCTGATAAACCGGGCAGGTCTTCATCAGCTCGTCGTGGGTGCCGAGACCCACCGCGCGCCCCTGCTCGAGCACAAGAATCTGGTCGGCATGCCGGATGGTGCTGATGCGCTGGGCGACAATCAGCTTTGTCGTCTCCGGGAGCTCGCGCGCAAGGCCCTCGCGCAGAAGCGCGTCCGTGCGGTAGTCGAGCGCGGAGAACGAGTCGTCAAAGACGAGGATTTCCGGCTTCCGCGCCAGCGCCCGCGCAATGGAAAGCCGCTGCTTCTGCCCGCCGGAGACGTTCCGGCCCAGCTGCGCGATCGGATGCTCCGCGCCGTCGGGGTAATTGCCGACGAATTCTGCCGCCTGCGAAAGCCGCAGCGCCTGCGAGAGCGCCGCGTCGCTGTTCTCCGCAGCGCTCTGGCCGAAGAAGACGTTCTCCCGCACGGAGCCTGAGAAAAGCACGGCTCTCTGCGTCACATAGCCGAGCCGGTCATAGAGCGCGCCGAAGCTGTAATCCCGGACGTCGGCGCCGTCGACGAGGACCTGGCCTCCGGTTGCGTCATAGAAGCGGGCGACAAGGCCTGCAAGCGTCGTCTTGCCGCTGCCCGTCGCGCCGATGACGGCGAGCGTCTGGCCCTTTTCCACGCGGAAGCTGATGTGCTCCAGCGCGTCGGCCTGCGCGTGCGGATAGCGGAAGCAGACGTCCCGGAACTCAAGCGTTCCGGTTTCGGGCGCTTCGTGCCGGCTGCCCTCGGTGATACGGGGCTT
>CAKUHJ010000099.1 GCA_934655935.1 uncultured Oscillospiraceae bacterium
ATCGGAGCTGATGGCGATCAGCTTGGTATCATGACGTCGGCCGCAGCCCTCGCGCTTGCCGAGGAAAAGGAGCTTGACCTGGTCAAGATCGCGCCGAACGCCGTTCCGCCGGTCTGCAAAATCATGGACTACGGTAAGTTCCGCTTCGAGCAGCTCAAGAAGGAAAAGGAAGCCAAGAAGAATCAGCACGTCGTCGAGGTCAAGGAGATCCGCATGTCTCCCAGCATCGATACCAATGATTTCAATACCAAGGTGAAAAGTGCCCTCAAGTTCCTGCAGGATGGAAACCGGGTGAAGGTCACTGTTCGTTTCCGCGGCCGTGAGATGGCGCATACCTCTCTCGGCGAGGAGCTTCTCAAGCGCTTTGGCGCCGACTGCGGCGAGGTCGCGTCGGTCGCAAAGCCCGCCAAGCTCGAAGGCCGGAATATGTCCATGTTTTTAAGCCCCAAAAATTCTAAATAACAAAAGTTAAGGCGGAGCTGCAGCGCACGCGGCGGAGCCGCCCTAGCACAACACGGAAGGAGAACCACTATGCCTAAGCTGAAATCCCATAGCGGCGCAAAAAAAAGATTCAACCTGACCAAGACCGGTAAGGTCAAGAGAGCGCACGCGTTCAAGAGCCATATCCTCACCAAGAAGACCACGAAGCGGACCCGCAATCTGCGCAAGAACGGCTATGCTGACGTCACGGTCGAAGATATCGTGAAAAAGATGATTCCTTACAAATAATCGGTAAGGACGACGGATAGAATTAGGAGGATATAATCAATGGCTAGAGTTAAAGGCGCAATGATGACGCGCAAAAGAAGAAATAAGACCCTGAAGCTCGCAAAGTCCTACTGGGGTTCCAAGTCCCGTCACTTTAAGATGGCCAAGCAGGCCGTTGCGAAGTCCGGCGTGTACGCATATGTCAGCCGCAAGCGCAAGAAGAGAGAGTTCCGCCAGATGTGGATCGCCCGTATTTCCGCGGCTGTCGCGCCCTATGGCGTCAACTATTCCCGTTTCATGAACGGCCTGAAGAAGGCCGGTATCGAGATGAACCGCAAGGCCATCTCCGAGCTTGCCATCGCCGATCCGGCAGCGTTCAAGGTTCTCGTCGAGACCGCAAAGAACGCCCTGTAATTCCATAAACACACACGTCGGGCCCCGGATGAAATCCGGGGCCCGACTCAGTCTGTCGAGAAACCCGGTTGCCCATCAGACGGCGACCGGGTTTCTCGACAGACTGAATTTTGTGCGCCATAGGCGCACAAAACTTTGCGCTGCAGCCAGCGCAGACCCTTTTGTCAAAAACAGGTCCGGGCCTGTTTTTTATTCATCCTGAAAAGCGGGTGGAAAAGCCGCACCGGCGGCAGAGCGGCTGCGTCCGCACGCCGTGCGCAAAGCCCGCGCGCATTCCGGCCGCCGGCTCCGCGGCAAGAATCTCCTCCAGAGAGCTTTCAAACAGATTTCCCAGCGCCATCCGCCCCTCCGCGTCCAGGCAGCACGGCACGACCGTCCCGTCGCACAGGACCGCCAGCTGGTCGGAAAGCGCCCGGCAGCGCCCCGACGCGCCGTGGTCGGGCTTTTCCGGGTCCGGCCAGTCGAATTTCTCCGCGAAGTGGACAAAGGTCCGCTCCCCCAGCCGCCAGCCCCAGGTGTTCTTCTGCCAGGGCTCCGGAAAGGCCTCGTGCAGAAACGCCAGAATCGCGCCGTTCTGCGCATTCTGGCCTACGGTGTGCGCGCCGTTCAGATTCCAGAGGCGAAAATCCGTAATGATCCCCTGCCGCCGGGCAGCCTGCGCGAAATCCACGCAGCCGGAAAGATAGGCCTGCATGCCGGCCGGCGCATTTGCCTCCAGGCTGTGGAGGCTGATGCTGAGCTTGTGCAGCGCGGGCGCAGAAAGAAGCTCTGCCTGCCGCGCGGGAAGCAGGGTCCCGTTCGTGGTCAGAACGACGCGGAACTCCAGCGTGCGGCAGATTTCCAGCAGTGCTCCCAGCGCCGGGTGCAGAAGGGGTTCCCCCATGACATGCAGATACAAAAACCGGGTGCAGCCCCGGAGCCTTCCGGCCAGAAATGCAAACTCCTCCTCGGACAAAAACCGCGCCGGGCGGCGGGTGCCGGGGCAGAAGCTGCAGCGAAGATTGCAGCAGTTTGTAATCTCCAGATAAATTCTTCCGAACTCCACGCCCATGCCGCGCCCCTTTCATTTTCCCCCATGGTATCATATTCTGCCCTCCGGGGCAAGCGGGAGTGGAAAAGTGCGCGGGACTATGCTAATATATACAAAAAACAAACAATCGGAAAGGGGTCTGCGATATGGATCACGCGCAGCGCGCGAAAGCGCTTTTTGTGGAAGGATATAACTGCGCGCAGGCGGTCTTTATGGCCTTCTGCGAGGACCGGCTCGGCACAAAGGAGGCCGCGCGGCTGGCCTCCTGCTTTGGAGGCGGCGTCGGCGGCATGCGGGGCATGTGCGGCGCGCTGAGCGGGATGCTGATGGCCTACGGCCTTCTGCGGGGCTACGACGACCCGGCAGACCGCACCGTAAAGGCCGAGCAGTATGTGACCGTGCAGGCGCTGGCCGCACGCTTCAAGGTAGAAAACGGCTCGACGGTCTGCCGCGAGCTTCTGGGGCTGGATGAAAACGACTGCCCCAGGCCGCCGCAGGCCCGCACGCCCGGCTATTATGCCAGCCGCCCCTGCCCGGAGCTCGTGGCAAGCGCGGCGCAGACTCTGGACGCCTATCTTGCGGAAAATACCGCGGAGGACGCGCAGAATCCGGCATGAAAAACATCACGATCGGGCTGCTGGCCCATGTAGACGCCGGCAAAACCACGCTCAGCGAAGCCCTTTTATACCGCGCCGGCGTGATCCGCACCCTCGGCCGCGTGGACCACGCGGACGCCTTTCTGGACACGGACGCGCAGGAACGCAGCCGCGGCATCACGATTTTTTCCAAGCAGGCCGTCATAGAAACCGCCGAGGAGCGGCTCACGCTTCTTGACACGCCGGGGCATGTGGATTTTTCCGCCGAGATGGAGCGCGCGCTGCAGGTGATGGACTACGCGGTGCTCGTGATCTCGGGCGCCGACGGCGTGCAGGCGCACACGCAGACGCTCTGGCGTCTGCTGCGCCGGAGCCGGATTCCAACCATCCTGTTTGTCAACAAAATGGACCTTTCAGGCGCGGACCGGGCGCAGCTGATGCAGGCGCTGACCGATGAGCTCGACGAACGCTGCGTGGATTTTACACAGCCTGAGGCGCAGCTTTCCGAGCAGCTGGCGCTGTGCTCCGAGGCGGCTATGGAGCAGTATCTGGAAAACGGCGCGCTGCACAGGGCCGAGCTTCAGACGCTTGTCGCGGAGCGGCGGGTATTTCCCTGCTTCTTTGGCTCCGCGCTCCGCCTGAGCGGCGTGGATGCGCTTCTGAGCGCGCTGCGGGCGCTGACCCGGCAGCCGCTGTATCCGGCCGCCTTTGCCGGGCGCGTTTACAAAATCGCGCGCGACGAGAAGGGTGCGCGCCTGACATTCCTGAAGCTGACCGGCGGAAGCCTTGCGGTCAAGGCGCAGGTCCAGGGCCCCGGCTGGGAGGAAAAGGCCGATCAGCTCCGGCTGTATTCGGGAAAAAAATATACGCTCCTGCAGAGCGCCTCGGCCGGCGAGCTGATTGCCGTGACCGGCCTTTCCAGAAGCATGCCGGGGGATCTGCTCGGCGCGGAGCGCGAGCAGCGGAAGCCCGTTCTGCAGCCGGTTCTGGAATACCGGCTGCAGACGCCCGGTACGGACGAGGCCGCGGCCTATCTTCAGCTGCGGGTGCTCGAGGAGGAGGACCCGCTCCTGCACCTGGTATGGGACGCGCGCCTGCACCAGATCCGCGTGCAGCTCATGGGCCCGGTGCAGATGGAGGTCCTGACCCGGCTCCTGGAGACCCGCTTCGGCCTTTCGGCGCGCTTTGACGCAGGCCAGGTCGTCTATCGGGAAACCATTCTTGAGCCGGTTGAGGGCGTCGGGCATTATGAGCCGCTGCGGCACTATGCGGAGGTACACCTTCTGCTTGAGCCCGGCGAGCCGGGAAGCGGCGTTCAGCTTGACACCATGTGCCCCGAGGACGTGCTCGCGCGGAACTGGCAGAGGCTGATCTTCACGCATCTGGCCGAGCGGCAGCACCCCGGCGTCCTGACCGGCAGCCCGCTCACGGACGTCCGTATCACGCTTGTCGCAGGCCGGGCGCACCTGAAGCACACGGAGGGCGGCGATTTCCGGCAGGCGACCTACCGGGCCGTCCGGCAGGGGCTGAAAAAGGCGAAATGCGTGCTGCTCGAGCCCTGGTATCGCTTCTGCATCACGCTGCCGGCGGCAAATCTCGGCCGGGCCATTACCGATATTCAGAATATGCACGGCGAATTTGACGCCCCTGAGACCGGCGCGGACGAAGCAGAGCTTCGCGGCTGCGCGCCGGTCCGGCTGCTGCAGACCTATCAGGCCGAGCTCTCGTCGTATACCCGCGGCCGGGGCCGGCTCCGGCTGGAGCCGGACGGCTACCGCCCCTGCCCGGAGCAGGAGAAAATCGTCCGCGAGCTTGGCTACGACGCCGAGCGCGACCTGGAAAACCCGACCGGCTCCGTCTTCTGCGACCACGGCGCGGGCTTCGAGGTCAAATGGAACGAGGTGGACCGCTATGCCCACCTGCCGCTCCTGCAGCTCCAGCAGGACGCGCCCGCACAGCCGCAGCGCATCGTAAAGTCCGTCGCCCCCGGCGGCGCGCCGGAGCTGGAAAAGGAGCTGCTGGCTATTTTTGAGCGCACCTACGGCGCCATCCGCCGCAGGGACCTCCTTCCGGCGCTTGCTCTGCGCTCGGAGGACAAGCGGGAGCTTCTGGAGCTGGTCGGCCCGGCGGAGGAATATGTTCTGGTCGACGGATACAATATGATCTTCGCCTGGGACGAGCTGCGGGAGCTTTCGCGCGGCGGCCTGGACGCAGCGCGGCACGTCCTGATGAATATGCTCTGCAACTACCAGGCCTTCCGCGGCTGCGCGGTCATTCTGGTCTTTGACGCGTACAAGGTTCCGCAGAACCTCGGCGCGGTTGAAAAATACCACAACATCTACATTGTCTACACCCGGCACGCGGAAACCGCCGACCAGTATATCGAGCGCGTGAGCTACGAGCTGCGCGGGCGGATGCGCGTACGCGTGGCAACGTCGGACGCGCTCGAGCAGCTGATCATCATCGGCCACGGCGCGCAGCGCGTTTCCGCCGAGGCCTTCCACGCGGAAGTTCAGGACGTCTGCCGCCGGATTTCGCAGACGCTTGCGCAAAACAAGCGGAAAAACGACTGAAACGGCCTTCCTTTTCAATTTTTTCCCGGAACGTTTATATTTGATTCACAATTGCCGCAAAAAAAGCGGTATAATAATTTGCACATCCGTGAAGAGGGGGGTGTTCGCATGGCGTCGGATCCTTATCAGATTCTGGGCGTGAGCCCGAACGCAAGCGAGGATGAAATCAAGCAGGCCTACCGCAGACTCGCGAAAAAATACCATCCGGACCTGAATCCGGGCGATGCGGAGGCCGCCCGGAAAATGAACGAAATCAACCAGGCCTACGATCAGATCAAGAACCCGCAGGCCTACCGGCAGCAGCAAGCGCAGCAGCAGGCCCAGCAGCAGGCGCGCCAGGCCTACCAGCAGAATCAGCAGGGCTATTATTACGATCCCTTCGGCTTCTGGGGCGCGCAGAACGGCCAGCAGGAGCAGAACCGGCAGTATTATTACAGCTACGACGACACGCAGGACGACGATTCGCAGGGCAGCTCCTATCAGTGGACCTACCGCTCGCCCCGCAGACGGGGCGGCGTCTTCGGGCGGCTGATTACGGTATTCCTGCTTCTGCAGCTGCTGTCCTTCCTGTTTACGCAGTGCAGTTACCGCGCCTCGCCCTACCGCTATTACTACTACGACCCGTACAGCGGCTATTCCTACAGCTCGGACTCCGGCGAAACGACGCAGAACACGCAGGGAGCGTCGACATGGGGCTGATCTTCAAAAAAACGCGTCCGGCCGCCGAAACGGTCCCGGACGAACTGCGCGAGCTTCGCGCGGAATATCAGAATTACCGCCGCCGGACCGCGCTGGAGCTGAGTGCGGCCAGCGAGGAAGGCGCAAAAAAGGCCGTCCTGGCGCTTCTGCCGGTCTATGACGATCTGCAGAGGGCCCTGCAGAGTCCCTGCGCGGACGCGGCCTACCGCCGCGGCGTGGAGCTGACGCTGGAAAATCTTCTGGCCTCGCTGCGTACGCTCGGCGTCGCGCCGATGGACTCGGAGGGAAAATGCTTCAATCCCGACTATCACGAGGCAGTGGAGCATATTGAAGACGCGTCCCTGGGGGCCGAGCGCGTCGCGCGCGTGCTTCAGACCGGCTTCACCATGCACGAAATGGTGATCCGCCACGCAAAGGTTATCGTTGCAAACTAGGGGGAACAGACGAATGTCCAGAATTATCGGTATCGATCTTGGCACGACCAACTCCTGTGTGGCCGTGATGGAGGGCGGCGAGCCCACGATCATCCCGAATGCCGAGGGCGGAAGAACCACGCCCTCCGTCGTGGCCTTTTCCAAAACCGGCGAACGCCTGGTCGGAAGCCTTGCCAAGCGGCAGGCCGTGACAAACCATGAGCGCACCGTCTGCTCCATCAAGCGCCAGATGGGGACGAATTACCGCGTCAGCATCGACGGCCATAAATACACCCCGCAGGAAATCTCCGCTATGATTCTGCAGAAGCTCAAGGCGGACGCCGAGAGCTTCCTGGGCGAGCGCGTTACGGAGGCGGTCATCACCGTCCCGGCCTATTTTACCGACGCGCAGCGTCAGGCCACCAAGGACGCCGGCAAAATCGCGGGCCTCAACGTGCAGCGCATCCTCAACGAGCCGACCGCCGCCGCGCTGGCCTACGGCATCGACAAGGAGCAGAGCCAGAAGATCATGGTCTATGACCTGGGCGGCGGCACGTTTGACGTGTCCATTCTTGACATTTCCTCCGGCGTCATTGAGGTTCTGGCAACCGCCGGCAACAACCACCTGGGCGGCGACGATTTCGACC
>CAKUHJ010000100.1 GCA_934655935.1 uncultured Oscillospiraceae bacterium
GAAGGGGCCAAGAGCCCCCTTCACGTTCAATCAAGCGGTTTTCTGAACTTTTTGAAGTTCAGAAAACCGGACTCAGCGGGGCGAAAAGGCTTTTCGCACGCTGAGGCTTTGTTTGCGATTTCCGGGCGGCTGTGATATGATAAAGGGGATTCTGAATTTGGAGGGTCTGTCATGTCCTACGACGTTGCCATTGTTCCCTGCGAGGACTACACAGAGGAAAGCTGCCGCCGGGCGATGCAGGCGGTGCTCGCGCCGCTGGGCGGGCTGAATTGGGTCAAAAGCGGCATGCACATTGTTATCAAGGCCAATCTCGTCTCCGCGATGAAGCCCGAGGCTGCGGCGACGGTGCATCCGGCGCTTCTTACGGCGCTTGCGCAGCTGCTTCTTGCGCGCGGCGCGTCCGTCACGCTGGGCGACAGCCCGGGCGGGTTCTACACCGCCGCGCACCTGAACCATGTCTATGATGTTTGCGGGCTGCGGCCGCTGGAGGCGCTCGGTGTAAAGCTCAACGACGACTTTTCCCAGACGGCCGTCCGCTTTCCGCAGGCGGTCCAGGCCCGGCAGTTCACATGCACCGGTTATCTGCTCAAGGCCGACGCCATCATTGATTTCTGCAAGCTGAAAACGCACGGCATGATGGGCATGACCAACGCGGTCAAGAATTTCTTCGGCGTCATCCCCGGCACCATGAAGCCGGAATATCACTATCAGTATCCAAAAACAGAGGATTTTGCGGATATGCTGGTGGACCTCTGCGAATTCTGCGCGCCGCGGCTTTGCATCTGCGACGCGGTTGTCGGCATGGAGGGAAACGGCCCGACCAAGGGCACGCCCCGGAAAATCGGCTGCCTTGCCGCAAGCCTCAGCGCGCACAGGCTTGACCTCGCTGCGTGCGGGATCATCGGCCTTCGGCCCGAGGAGGTGCCCACGCTGAGCGCCGCGATGCGCCGGGGGCTGATTCCCGCGCAGGCGCAGGCGCTTTCCATCTTTGGAAACCCAGAGGACTTTGCCCAGCCGGATTTTAAGACCGTGCCCTCGCAGGCCAGCGTTTTTTTCCGCAGCGGCGGCAGCGGGCCGATTGCAAAGCTTGCGGACGCCGCGCTTTGCCGGATTATGACGCCGTATCCGAAGCTGCATGCAGGAAGCTGCGTCGGCTGCAAAAAATGCGCCGGCATCTGCCCGGCCAAGGCCATCGCCATGAAAAACGGCAGGCCGCAGATTGACCGCAGGCGCTGCATCCACTGCTTCTGCTGCCAGGAATTCTGCCCGGTGGGCGCGATGCGCGTGGGCCGGAGCGCCGTGGCAAGGCTGCTCGGAAAAGGCTGAAGCCGCTCTTTTTCAGGAAAATACTTGTGATTCCAGGAAAAAGGCTGTATAATGTACATATCTGCCCCTTGCGCGCGGTGTGTGTGAATGCGTGCGGGCAGGGTTTACAGGGAGCGCTCCGGCGGGACCATCCGCACTCCTCCCGGAGGCCTCTCAGGAAAGGATGAAAAAATATGGCTGTTTCCTCCAGCGCGCCGTGGCTCAAGTACTACGGCGACACGCCGCACCATCTGGAATATCCGCAGAAGACCATGTATGAAATGATCCGTCAGGCTGCGGAGAAATTCCCCAAAAACTACGCCTATGAGTTCATGGGCAAAAAAACCACCTACGCGCAGTTCCTGCAGAACATTGAAGACGTTGCGCGCGCCTTTGTCGCCATGGGCGTCCGCAAGGGCGACCGCGTGACCATCTGCATGCCGAACTGCCCGCAGGCGGTGTGCAGCTTTTACGCGCTCAACCGCATCGGCGCGCTGAGCAATATGATTCATCCGCTGTCTGCCGCGGGCGAAATCAAATTCTATCTCAACTTCTCGCATTCCAAGTGCATTCTGACGCTCGACCAGTTCTACGAAAAGGTTTCCGGCATCATGCCGGAGCTGGACGACCCGGCGACCAAGCTGCTGGTCGCAAAGATTGAAGACGAGCTGCTTCCGCACCTTGCCGTCGGCTATGCGCTCACGGCGGGCCGCAAGTATCCAAAGCCCCCGAGAAAGGGCAGCTACATCTGGTGGAAGGATTTCATGCGTGCAGGCAGAAAGCCGCACGTGATCCTGCCGAAGCACGACGGCCGGCCGGAGGACGGCGCTTCCATCCTTTATTCCGGCGGCACAACCGGCACCACCAAGGGCATCCTTCTGTCCAATATGAACTTCAATGCGCTGGGCCTTCAGACCATTGCGGCCTCCGGTTTTGCGCCCATCGACGGAATGAAGATGCTCTCCGTCATGCCCGTATTCCACGGCTTCGGCCTTGGCATCGGCATCCATACGGCGCTCATCGGCGGCGCGTGCTGCATCCTGGTGCCGAAGTTCAACGTCAATACCTACGCAGAGCTCCTGATCAAGAAGCAGCCCAATATCATTCCCGGCGTGCCGACGCTTTTCGAGGCGCTGCTGCGTGCGCAGAAGCTTGAAAACGCGGACCTGAGCTGCCTGAAGGGCGTCTTCTGCGGCGGCGACAGCCTGTCCATCGAGCTCAAGAAAAAGGTGGACGCCTTCCTGAAGGCGCACAACGCCTCCGTCCAGATCCGCCAGGGCTACGGCCTGACCGAGTGCGTCACCGCCAGCTGCCTGACCCCGAAGGACTATAACCGCGTGGGCTCCATCGGCGTACCCTTCCCCGATACTTATTATAAGATTGTCAAGCCCGGCACCACAGAGGAGCTTGAGACCAATCTGGAGGGCGAAATCTGCATTTCCGGCCCCTCTGTCATGCTTTGCTATCTTGACAATCCGGAGGAAACCGCCAATACCCTGCGCCGCCATGAGGACGGCCGGATCTGGCTGCATACCGGCGACCTCGGCAAGATGGATGACGACGGCTTCGTCTTCTTCTCCCAGCGCATGAAGCGCATGATCATCACCTCCGGCTATAACGTCTACCCCGGTCAGCTGGAAAACATCATCGACGGCCACGAGAAGGTACTGCTCTCGTGCGTCATCGGCGTCAAGGACCCGTACAAGATGCAGAAGGTTAAGGCCTTCGTGGTGCTCAAGCCCGGCTTCGAGCCGTCGGAGGAGGTCAAGAAGGAGCTTCTTGCCTACTGCAGCAAGCACATTGCAAAGTACGCCATGCCGTACGACGTCGAGTTCCGCGCAGAGCTTCCCAAGACGCTGGTTGGCAAGGTCGCCTACCGCGTGCTGGAGGAGGAAGAGGCGGACCGTCAGGCGCACGAGGCTGCGCTTGCCGCGCAGGCCGCCGCGGAGGAAGCGGCAAAATAAATGGCGTTCCGGGGCTGCCCGCGCGGCGGCCCCGGTTTTTCAGGGCCCGGAAGGAGGATACCATTGAAGAAAAAAGAGCGCATCTGGGAGCTTGACGCGCTGCGGGGCTTCTGCATTCTGCTGGTGATTGCCGTGCATCTGATTTATGATCTGATGACCTTTACCGGCGCGGCGCTGAGGCTGCCGGGCTGGTATGTGTTTATCCAGCAGTATGGCGGCGTGGTCTTCGTCGTTCTCTCCGGCTGCTGCGCGACGCTCGGCAGCAGAAGCTTTCGCCGGGGCCTGCTGGTGTTTGCCTGCGGGATGCTCATCACGCTCGTTACCTGGGGGATGTACCGGCTGGGGCTTGCGGGAGAGGACGTCGTCTGCCGCTTCGGCGTTCTGCACCTGCTCGGCGTGTGCATGATGCTGTATCCGCTGGAAAAAAGACTGCCGACCGCCGCGGTGCTTGCACAGGCCGCCGTGATGATCGTCTGCGGGTATCTGATCCGCAGCACGGTGGTGCAGACGAAGCTTCTGTTCCCGCTGGGCCTGGTCTATCCCGGCTTCACCTCCAGCGATTATTTTCCGCTGCTGCCGCAGCTGGGCTGGTTTTTGCTCGGCGTATGCGCTGGACGGCGCTTCTACGCGGAGAAAAGAACCCGACTTCCCGGACGGGCGCAGCAGCTTCCGCCGGTCCGCTTTTTCTGCTGGTGCGGGCGGCAGTCGCTTCTGATTTACCTGCTGCACCAGCCCGTGCTCTACGGCGTGATTGAGCTGCGTGCCATGCTGCGCGGGCCGTCCGTGTAAAAGCGCCGAAATCCTAACCTTTGGTTAATCGCCTTTTTTCATAAACCACCGTACAATAGGGGTACGGTGGTTTTTTTCTGCCCGCTGTGCCGCCGGGCAATGCACGGAAGGAGGGACGCCCTTGACCCGGAAATATATTTCAGCTGTCACGCCGCTGCCAGACTATATTCTTCAGATTGACTTTGTCTCCGGCCGCCTGCTTCTGGACATGAAGCCGTATCTCGATAAGCTCCGCTTTCATCCCATTTCCGACCCGGAAATCTGGAACAGCGCCGTGACCAACGGAATCTTTGTCCGGTTCGGGAACGTGGAGCTCAGCCACGATGAGCTTCTGAGCATGGCCGAGCAGGAGCATTGAGCCCTGCCCCGGTTTTCCAGACAGTACAGATATGAGGAGGATTTTTACATGAAACCAATCAGGAAGCTTTTGCTGCTTGCCTTGCTTGCAGTTTTCTGCCTGCTGGCGCTCACAGCCTGCGGCGAGGAGGAACTGCCGCTGACCGTGACGTTGGTCAACCACAGCGGACACGACATTTCTTCCATCTGCATCACGCCTGTGACCACGGACGAATGGGGCGAGAATTATCTGGATGAGATTCTCTGTGACGGCGAGAGCGTTACGGCAAATCTCGGTGCGTTCAAGGAATCCGAGCTTCCGGACTTCAACATTCTCGTCTATGAAGACGACTATGTTCTGTATGACAACGATGTGGACGAGGTGGACTTCACCTTGAAGGACGGGAATTACATTCTTTTCCTGCCGCCCGAGGAGACGTTCTGCATCGAGGTCACAGATACGTATGACCCGGCAGACTACCTGGCGATTGCCTATGACGAGGAAGCGCCCGTATCCGAAGAGGAGGAACCCGTCCAGACGGCGGATCTGTCCGGCTTTGCCGGCTGCTGGAAGCTGGACAACGAGCCGTTCTATTTTGTTATCAACGAGGATTATGAGTGGATCGCCGTCAACCTCTACGGCGAGCAGATCGGCCCCGGCTATGTCGTTGCGGAGGAGGACTGCATTACGCTGTGCACGGAGGACAGCTCTGAGCTGGTTTCCCTCTGGCAGACCGCCTATGGCGCGCTGAGCGATGCAAACGGCAATACGCTCACGGCGATGGACTACATCCTGCTTCTTCCGACGCCGGAGGACGCGCTGAACCAGACGGCCAGCTTCCCGGACGGCTTTACAAACGTCACCGTCGATTACCCGGTCCAGATGGAAGCGCATCCGCAGCCGAATGTTTCAAACGCGCTGAGCTTCAACGCCGTCATGGAGGACGGCACGGAGGATTATTATTCCAATATTATGCTTGCCTTCCAGCCGATTTCGGGTTATGATCCTTATATGACGCAGGGCGCGGGCAGCGCAAAGCCATACATGATCAAAATGCTGGACGACTTCATGAACAGCATGTACGGAAATTACCTGCTCAAATCCTTCGGCTCCGATTTCAAGGACAACGGCGACCACTACAGCCTGACCGGCTACATGTGGCTCGACGGCTCTGTGTTCCAGGACGGCCCTTCGCAGCCCGTGCGCGGCTGCATGGAGGTCCGCTACTACGGCCCGACCGGCTACGCGCTTGTCGCCACGACCATTGCGCTGGAGGGGCGAATCCGCAATTACTTTGACATCTGCAACAACATGCTGCAGACCCTTTCCTATACCGCGGGCTGGAGCACCGCGCCGAAGCCCGTGCCTGCGCAGCCCAGCACCGCCTACTCCGATCCCGGCGACTACGGTACGCCCTATTACTGGTATGACGAGGACGGCGACATCTGGTATTGGAACGGCTATGAGAACGAGTTTATCTGCTACGGCGACGACGGCTATATCGACGACGATACCGGAGAGTATATGGAAGCCAACGATGCCGGCTGGGATTACAGCGACGAGTATTACGATGATTATGATCCCTGGTCCGATCCCGGCGACGGCTGGGGCGATTACGCGGACGATGACGACGGCTGGGGAGACTATTTCTGATCGGGAAAGTGAAGGACGCTTATGAAAAAACGCTGGATTGCGCTTATGCTGGCGCTTGGATGCCTCCTGCTTGCGGGCTGCCGGAAGCAGGCAGACACGGCCGGAGGCTCTGACGACGACGTCGCCGGGGAGGACTGGCGGACCTGGGGTTGGGTCGACGACTGGGGCGTCCTTGAAAAGGGAGACGAGCAGATTAGGCTGCTTCTTTGCGTGTTCACAGAAAACGCGGTCCTTTTTTACGACGACGATACGCAGACCGAGTTTGCGGACCTGCACTATCCCTATGCGCTCGAGGACGCGGAGGAAGCCTACGAGGCCTTTTCCCTGTTTGACCAGAACGGCGACGGCAGCTCGGACGTCCGCCTGGTGTTCCTTCATGACGACGGCATGCAGACCGAGTTCGTCTGGTGCTGGGACGGCGAGACGTTTGTGTTCTCGCAGGACCTCAGCGGCACATGGCCGGCTGGGGACAGTGCAGACTGAGAAAGGATGTGAACGGCAAATGCCGCTTTGGCTTGCGGTTTTCCTGCTTGCAGCGGATGTGCTTGCACTTGTGCTGGCAAGCCGGCGTCTGCGCGGAAGGCGGACGCTTCAGACCGTGTGCGTCGTGCTGTGCGCGCTTCTGGCGCTGATTTGCCTGATCTATATCAGCCTGACGCTGCTGTTTGTCGGCGCTGCGAGCGCCAAACCGCCGGCGGAGCTTTCCGCGTACCGGTTTATTTCGGCAGGAAGCGTCTGAAACCAACAGAAGGCCGCCTCTAATCAGGAATAATTCCCTTGATTCGCATTTCGAGGATATTATTACTTTGCCGCGGGTCCAAAAGCGGGTACGACAGATAAGCAAAAAGCCTTGAAATCATATGA
>CAKUHJ010000101.1 GCA_934655935.1 uncultured Oscillospiraceae bacterium
ACAGCGGCACAGATCATGACTGCCCTTAGGCTGAGATCCAAGGACAATCTGCGAAAGCTCTATCTGAAACCCGCACTGGAGAAGAATCTGATTATAATGGGACTTCCGGATAAACCGACAAGCCGCAACCAGACCTATATCAAGAAATAAATATCATTCACTTCTGTGCCGCTGATGAGGCGGCTTTTTTTCGTGCGCCATTTTTGCCCAATGAAATCCCATGATCAACGATTTTTCATTGAGAATCTCTTCATTATAGAAAGGAATCAGCTTGATTTTATGAAGAAGCGCCTTGCTTCTCCAATGACCGCCCAATGAAAATGGAACCAGAGCAGGTTTGAATCTGACGTTTAATCCTCAATCCACCTTCTTTTGCTGCTGCCTTTCTGTGTTTCTTCTATTATATAAGGCAGTCTTCCGAACGCATTCAAACCAGCTGAAACGCACTCAGCGCTGTTCAGCTTCCTTCCGGCGGCAATATCGTTTCAAGTTCTCGCCATTCAGGATGTTATGTGGTAGGCATAGGGGTTTTCCGGTGATGTTTTGCTTTTCAGACGTAAAAGGCAACATAACGTTGTGTTGTATTGCCTTTTCCCGCCGTGTTTCGCCGTTCCCGTCTTTTCCCGTTCCCGCCGCCTTTTCCGCCGTGCAGCCGCTTTTCCGTTCGCCGCGCAAACCGTGACGGCGGTTTTTTCACGTCACGGACAAAAAACGCGCTTTTCCCGTCACGAAAAAAAGCCTTTTTCCGTGTTCCCGTTCCCGAAAAAGACGGCGAAAAAAGCGCCGTCAGGATGCAAAAATCAGCCCTCGCACGCGCGTATAGTAGGCTTTTGCCAAATTCAAAACCTGTCAACCCGGAATGTTGCACAAAGTTTCGTCATGCCCATCAGGTACATCCGCCCTGAAAAATCATGGTCAAAAAACGGCTGAAAAAATTTTTGTTTCTAAAGAGCCGCGAAAAAACGCCTTTTCGCGCTGCTGACGTGGGTCATGGGGCGGCGAAAAAAACATGTGCTATGCTTGTTTTGCCGAACGGCGCGGCGCTAAACCGAACCGAACGGCGGCACGATGAACCGAACGACGTGAAAAGGGGTGATACAGATTCAAGCGGTCGCGGCTGATTGCGACACTTGCCAACAATGTCAACTGTTGGGGCAATATGTGCCAAACATAGCGCGTCAAGTGCAAGGCTTGACAGGCGGTCACTTTATAACCTGCACCATGATTCCCATGGGCGGCGATAGGCGGGAAAGCGCAGTAAAGGCCTGTTTTGTGGGCATGGGGAAAGAATTGAATAGCGTATGACGGAACACGCGGCACGACGTGCAGGAATCTTTCACGATGTGGGTATAGGTTGCACTGTATGTCCATGCGCATGGTTTGCAATACGGGACAGGTGTACCTGTCTGTTGGGACAGGCTGTCAAGGATTGCAGGATAACCATAGGCATAGGCAGGTGGGAATTATGCTCAATGCGACCCGTTTTGCCCTGCGATCGGTGACGGGATCAGCCTATCTCTGTCTGGATTTAGGATCAGTCTCTGCGTGAATTGTCATACGTGGGACTCGCCCATGTCGTAAAAAGGGCGTGGGCTGTCTGTCTCTACGGTAAAAGTCCGTAGACTGACGACGGCATGAGCCGAAACAGGCAAAAACGACGAACATGAAAGGGGTATCACTATGTCCAAGAAGAACGCCAATGTCGCCACCACCAGCACTACCACCAGCGCCACCAGCATGACCAACAACGAACAGGAGGAAAAGACCATGAAGAAAATCAGCGCCACCACCAGCGAAGTCATGTCCGCGAAGGAATTTAAGCAATCCAGCTATGACGCCTACCTTGCCTATGTGGAATTCATTGAGGGCAAGAAGTCTATCAGCGAAGCCGTAGAAGCGCTGTCTCCGCTCATGTCTGCCTATGGCTTTGCCTTGACCGTGGACAACCTTGCGAACCTGCTGACCGTCAAGATGACCGCCTATGGCAAGGATAAGGGCGAACAGGCGAAAAAGGTCAAGTCCATCTCCACGTTCCGCGCTTTCGTCAAGGGCGGCTGGAAGGATGTTGCGGCGGCGCCCGTTCACTCCAACGCGGGAAAGAACCCTGCCGACGTGAAGGCAAAGTCTGCCGCCAAGAAGCCCACGAAAGCCGAACTGGAAGCCGAAATCGCCGCCCTTCGCGCCAAGCTGGAAGCCTCTGCCAACGTCGAAGAAAAGGCGGCGTAACGCTGCTTATGGTTCCCGTCTCTGACCATGCGATTCCATTCACGGCGGCTCTGTCCCTGCGATGGAGCCGCCCTTTTCTGTCCTCAAGCCGCCTGATGAGTCGTTGCGAATTACGACGAAACGCCCTCTATGGGCGTCGCGGCGCCCCAGTATTCTATGAGAGGTGGTGATTCTATGGAGCGGTTTCTGCTTGCGGCGGCGCTGTCCCTGTGCGGCATTGCGTGAATTCTCGGCGCGGAGCAGGCGCAAATCGGAGATTTCGGGAAAGGAGGCGTCCCTATGCGGAAATCAGGCAATGCGGAAATGCGAAGCTAAGCGGAAGCCATCGACGCGAAGCGGTATCCATATTTCTGTACGGAAACGGGAGAGCTTGCGGAAAAGCTGTGGCGCGTCATTCGTGCATCCATCGGCGATTGGCGCAGGCGCAGGGTTCGTCATGCATGGCAGGCAACGCGCATCCGGCAGAAATAACGCGGCGAGCGTATGCGGCACGGCTCTCTTTTTTTGCCACGAAGTTTAGTAATACTAAACAAATAATCACGAATTTGTAAACGGGAGGCGTATCATGAAGAAGTACACGCTGTATTGCGGACTCAATGACAAGGACAGCAAGCGGCAGGAGATCAGCACGCTGGAGGCGGCGAAGGTGGTGCGGAACGCCTGCATGAACTATGCGGACGGCGCGACGATCTTCGAGGCGGACGGCGTTTACCGGCACGAGAACGGGCAGCAGGTTATGGAAAAGACGCTCCGCGTGGAGCTGCTGATGGTGGAGGAAGGCGTAGTCAGGCGCATCGTGGACTTTCTCAAGGCGGCGCTCAATCAGGAATCCATCGCCGTGCAGACGCAGGACGTGGCGTCTGTGCTCTGGTAGAAGCATGAACGCAGGCGTCCATTAAAAGCATTGCGGAAAACCCGCTCAAGACACATCACACAATTTGAGGAGGGACACCCATGTCAAAGCAAATTCTGTTCAAGGCTCAGACCGAATCCTTGCGCGCTTATCTGCGCGGCAAGCGTTCCTTCAAGCTCTTCGGCATCACGCTCACGATTCAGCACGCCCACGACAACGAGTATCAGGTGCTGCTGCCCGACCTCAGCGAAATCTTCCGCCTTCAGGACTGCGGCGGCGGCGACGTGCGGCTCTACGTCGTTTGAATAGAAACAGCGCGGGAAATTTCGGCGTATACCGCAAGTTTCCTGCAAATCCGGGACTCTATAAAGCGAGGGGGTATATTATGAACTTCATCGGTCGCTTCGACAATCCCAATCTGCCGAACATCCTGTTCAAGGCGGAACGGCGGGACGACTTCATCTCCATCCAGACCTATCACCGTGCTCACGGCAGGCACGGGCGATTCCTTATTCTCCGCGACGCATTGCAGGACTGGCTGGACGGCGACAGGGCGCGTCCATTCTACGACGCGGACTGCGGGGACTTTCTGGTTCTGCGCCTGCAGGGCGGCGTCTGTAAGATGCGGCTCGTCTGGCTGTCCGCATACGGCAACGGTGAACTGCGCGGCATTCAACAGGAGGTGCGCATTCCGGAAAAGCAGCTTCTCACGCTGCTTCAGCACGGAACGCCCATTCGCCGTCTCTGCAAGCCGCAGAGGAGCAATGCGCGCATCAATGCCAGGCCCAGCACCGAAGTGCTTCGAAAAATCCTCGGCGACAAGCGGAAGCGCCGCGCCCTTTCCAAAGCCATGCGGGACAGCTTCCGCTGGAACGACGACAGCCGCATCACGCTCTATCCCGACGGCGCGGACAGCTTCTATTTTGAAGCGAACGGCGACTGGCCGCTCTACGGCGGGCTGGTTCTGCACGACGGCATTGTCCGCACTCCGCGCGGCAACCTGCCGAAGATCTATTACGGCATTCATACCTGAAGGAGGAAATCACATGAGCTACTACATGGAACAATTCGATCAGGCGTTCCGAATCGCGGCGGAGAACAAGGCCGCCGCCTTTGAAGCGCTGAAGGGCTGGGCGCAGAAGGAGCTGGAGCGGAACGCCGTCTATGCGCATCTGAACCACTCGCCCATCGGGAATGCTCTGGAGCTGGAGGACGCGCTGTCGGAGCTCGACTGGGAGACCGGCACGGACGGTTGCGGCAGCATCACCGAGCTGCGCTTCAGCGGCGAAAAGCTGCATGACGAGGACGACTGGCTGGACGCCATCGCCCCGTACGTGGATAAGGGCTCCCAGCTGATGATGCGCGGTGAGGACGGCTGCTGCTGGTGCTGGTATTTCGACGGCGAACGCTGCACGACCTATCCGGGAGAGGTCGTCTTTCCCGAACTGCCCGGCGCGGGGAAAGAGGCGATCTATACCCACGACGAGGCGGCGCTGATCGTGGAAGCCTTTGAAAACGCGCTGGAGAAGTACGGCGTGAAGCTGCCCAGTCCCGAGGACGACGAGCGGGAAGCGGACAATGACGCCGCGCTCTACGGGAGCACCTATGGCGATCTGCTCGATTCCGTCGAGGCCGCGCTGATTGATGTGCTTGATCGCCATTCGGGCGGCGCATCGATTGTCAGGTATACCTTTTCCGGGAAAATTTGAAAAAAGGAGCGACGCATATGACAGAATCCGGCACTCGTTTCTTTCGGGATCAGCGCCATCCCGACCAGCGCATTTCGATAGAGCAGCTCAAGCGGGAATACGGTGAGCAAATCACCAATGGAAGCATCGACCCTGATGAGCTGAGCTTTTCGCAGCACCTGTTCAACTGCATGGAATCGCAGGGCGGCACGCTGAGCGAGGTATTACCCGAGCCTGAAAAGAAGGGCTCTTATCCCTTCATGATTCGCGAAACGCTGACGCTGAATGTCTCTATCGAGGCGGATTCCTTTGAGGAAGCGCAGCGGCTGGCGGAGGAGCAGTACAACAACGGCGAATTCGACCTCGACCGGAACTGCTTTGCCGGAGCGGAATTCCGTCCCTGCTGTTCCGGGTGCGGCTCTGATTTTGACGACGAGGACGATCTGCGAGAGGTCAACGAAGGCACGCCCAAGGTGATGATGCTCTGCGACCGTTGCGTTGCAGACTTGGAAGACTGCGGCAAGCTTACTCGCTGTGAGTGCTGCGAGGATCTGTTTTCGCCGGCACGGCTGAAAATCAACCCCGAAAATGGATTGCAGGAAATTTGCCCGCTCTGCGGCGAGGTCTGGTGCGAGTAAGAAAGGACGGTACTACGATGGAAAAATCCGATGTGGTTGGCATTCTGTTTCGGCATGACGATGACGACTTCTCGCTTTGGCAGCCCGAAAATGATCCGTATTTCGCGGATTTCCTCGGAAAACACGAAACGGACGGCGGCTCCGTTCGCGGAAACGGTGCTGAAATCCTTTCGGAAGTGAGAGACACGCTTGGTATGGATGCACCCGTGGTTCATGTGGTCGTATATTCCGACTGTAACGGTCAATATGTGAGATTGGACGTATTCGACAGTTTCGACGCGGCACTTGCACAGTACAATCGGCGCTTGCAGGAAACGCGCGCCGATCATCCCGATGATCCCGAATGGGTCATAGAAGAAGAGCACGATGTTGCAAACGGCGCGCTTTGTTTTCGCGATCAGTCTGGCTACGAGGTGTTCTACCTGCGCGAAAATGTGCAGAAATCGGCGCGCAGGGAGATTCGCTGCAGCGGCTGCGGTAATCATTTCGAGATCAGTACATTGGGCAAGAAGATTTTTCACTGCACGAACCGCCATTGTGGAAAGCTGTTCTGTGCCAAGTGCCATAAGGCGATGACGGGCAAGGATGTTGATGTTTTGGAAGAAACGCGCACTGGCTATCTCTGCCCGTATTGCTATTTGGAGGCTTCGATTCATCGCATAGTGCAGAGCCTGCTTCCCGATTATTATCGCCGGATGTCCGACAGTTTCTATGAGGGCATCAGCCGCGAAGTGCAGGAAAACAGCGGCTTTAGCTATGAAGGAGGCTTCAATGATGACGACATTCGCCGTGCATTCGCTCATGTCGTTGCCAAGCAATTCGATACGAAAGCGTGAGGTCAGAGCATGGACGAACAGATTCTGATCTTACATTATCCCGAGTCCGACTGGGGAGACGATCTGGTCGGGTTTCAGCTTCCGAAGGAGTGCAACCCCATGCGGCTGCTGGACGAACTGAATGCTCAGCAGGACGCCATTTCCTCCGATGATTACGATTCTCTGCAGGACTATGCGGATGCCGTCTGCAATGCGGCGGCACAGGCGCTTGGCGCGACGTGGCGCTATGTTCCTCAGTGTGGCATGCTTGAATTTCGCTACAAATGAACAGGAGGTTTTGCCATGAGTCATTTTTCCGTCGCTGTCTTTTCCCGTCATCCCGGAGATGTCGAAGAACTGCTCGCGCCTTACAATGAGCAGACCGAAGACGAGGAGTATCTCGAATTCGAAGAAGCCTGCGAATCCATGGAGGACATCCGCGCCCGGTATGCGCAGGAGAAGCAGGGTGGCGAGAGCTTTGAGGCTTTTCTGCGCCGCTGGTACGGCTATGACTACAGCGAAGAGCTGGATGCGTGCGGCTATTTCTGCAATCCCAACGCTAAATGGGATTGGTGGGAAATTGGGGGGCGCTGGCACAATGAACTGCGGTTGAAACAGGGCGAAAAGTGCGATCAGGCGCAGCTCAAGGA
>CAKUHJ010000102.1 GCA_934655935.1 uncultured Oscillospiraceae bacterium
GGGCTTTTTGCCCCCTTCACACTTCCCCCGCTGCTCAGTCGCAGAGCAGCAAATCAAAGTTTTTCGACAGTCTCGTTTTTCAAAATAGGAATCCTGTGCCATTCCTGTCCGGTTGCCCCGCAGGGGCGAGGAAATGACACATTTCTTATTTCGCGATGCTTTTACATAACAAAAAACCAGCATGGCCACATTTGGGTCATGCCATTTCCTGCTTTGGGACTCCTGCTATGTGCGCTCTGGCCGTCGTTTGTCTTTCTCAGGCGAGCTCCGTATCCTTCATCTTCATCAAGCCCAGCATGATGTGCAGGCGCATCGCCGATTCGGCGCCCTCGGCATTGCGCTGCATGAGGCACTTGATAAGCAGGTTTCGTACATCCAAGGACATCTCAAAGACCTCTCCGACTTTGCGCACGCTGTGACTTTCGGCGCGGATGCCGCCCCATACTCCGCGGTTGATGATAGGCACGACACGCATCATAAAATCGTTGTGCGTCGCACTGGCGATGGCATTGTGGAAGAGCTGCTCCTCCTGTGTGTAATCCTCACCATTGCGCATCTTTTCACCCGCAGCACGGCCATAGGATGCGATGGTCTCCAGCTCCTCGTCGGTTGCGCGCATGGCTGCAAGCGCTGTCATCCGCGGCTCGATAATCAAGCGAAGCTCTGCAATGTCCTTGTTCTTTGGCAGAATGTGCTCCAGCTCGCCGTAGCCATAGTCGTTGTTCAGGTCAGCGTTATTGGCCACAAAGGTCCCCTTGCCGCGATGGATCTCCAGGATGTTATGCGCAACCAGGGAACGGATGGCCTCCCGCAGCGTGGTGCGGCTGACGCCGAATTCCTCGCTCAGCTCATTCTCATTGGGCAGCTTGTCGCCGATCTGAAAGCGCCTTTCGATCGTAATCATCTCAATAAGTTCATTGGCGACCTTTTCTGAGAGCATTTGCTTGCCGTTTGCCATACAGTCCCCTTTCTCCGTTGCCTGCTAATTGTTCTTTTTTGGTATTTTCTATGAATATCATATCATCTTCCTGTTTTTTTTACAAGACATCAGACAACATTTTTTAAGCAGCACCACACAATTCGGCAAGAAGCTTTGCAGAGGCTATTCGTCATATCAAGGTTCGGACATGCCGTACTGCTTTACCGCGCTGCGGTAAACCTCGTCCACTCTTTTCATCGCCTCGCTGAAGGGCAGCAGCGCCTGCCGCGAGATTCTGTCCATCTCCGCATTCCCTCCCTGCGCAAATATCCGAAATCGGATCAAAAGGCCAAGTCCGGCCATTATAGTCCGATTTCGGATATCTGTCAGGATTTTTTTGCCCGCTTCCGCTCCCCTGCCTTCCCGGCAGCGGAACGTTCTCCGGGCGGCTCAGAGCCGCTCCCTTGTTCCCCGTCCGTCTGCGCGAAAGGCCGGAACCGCGGTAAAGTCGCCGGGATTCCGGTTGGTGTATTTTGTGAAATTCCGGCGGAAGGTGGACAGGCTGGAAAAGCCCACCGCACGGTAGACCTCCTCCATGCTCATCTGCGTCTGGGTCAGCAGAAGCACGCTGCGGCGGATTCTTCGTTCATTTACATAATCTGTGTAGTTCGTATGCTTCCGCGTCTTGAAGAGCATGGAAACATAGGTGCTCGACTTCTGAAAATGGTCGGCAAGCGCGCCGAGAGACAGGTTCGGGTCGCAGAGCGCCTGCTCCACATATTCGAAAATCTGCTCGTCCATGCCGGTTTTGGTCTCGTCCTGGCAGCGGCGGATTCTTGCGCAGATCCGCTCCATCTGCCGAAGCGCCAGCTGCTCCACCTGAGAAAACGTCGCAGGCTTGCAGTGCTCCGGCGATTCATCCGGCGGCAGCGACAGGCCCAGGCTCTGAACGCTGCGCTTCATGGTGGAATAAAGGTCTGCATAGAGCCAGATGCAGGCAAAGGGATTGTGGCTGAACTGCGCCTGATTGGTCTCGATGATTTTGCGCAGGACCGTCGCGGCCTGCTCCGCGTCGCCGCTGGTCAGCGCGCCGGAAAACAGCAGCTCCTCCGAGAACGGATAAAAATAATCCATGCTCAGCTGGCTTGCAGCCTCTTCGTAGCTCACAATCCGTCCCTTTCGGTTGAGCATCGCGTAATTGAGCGCGAGCGACGCCTGCTCTGCCGCGCGGTAAAGCTCGCGGCTGCTTCGCACCGGGTTCGCCGCAGCAAACACCATCTGCGACGCCCGATCCGGAAAATGCGCCGCGCAGGCCTCATAAAGCCGCTCCACGCAGGCGCTCAGGCCCAGCTGCTGCGAATAGTTCACCACAACGGTAAAGCGGTTCCGGCCGTCGGCGCGCAGATAGGCGCCGAGCCCCGATTGCGCGGCCCACGCGTCCAGGAGCGCCCGCAGGGCAAGCTCCTCGATTTCCGGCGCGGTCTGCCCCTCCGAAAACGGAAGGTGCGCCGCAATCACGTTATAAAGCGGGAATCTGAACGCAAGCCCGCTGTAGGCCAGCTGCTCGTCCGACGGACGGCTGAGCATCGCGTCGCCGGAGAGGAGCTGATTGAGAATTCTCTGCTGTGCGAGCGGCTTCAGGCTTTCCAGCGCCGTCTCTGTATCGGTCTTTTCGCGCAGCACCGTATCGATGCTCCGGCTGAGCGAAATCAGCTCGTTTTCGCCGGCGGGCAGGTCCTGATTTTCCGGCAGGTCCCGGACCAGCCGCTCGGCGACCGAGCGCACCGGCCTGTAGTTCCTTCTGGACAGGGCAAAGGAAAACGCCGCGCACGCCGCAAGGTCCAGCACCACCGCAAGCGCAGCCAGCGGAAGCACCCTTCTGGCCGTCTGCCTGGAAACCGCGCGCGGAATATCCGCCTGAAAACGGAAGCAGCCGGAGTCTGAAACGGCGGTAACCGTGTCGCAGGCCGTCTTTCCGGGGTCGCCCAGCTGCCAGACGGGCGTTCCCTCCGCATTGAGAATGCGGAAGGCCGCCGCCTGATCGTTGGCCGCGGCAGAAAGCATCCGCCCGACAACCTGCGTGTTGAACAGAATGTTCATTTCCGCCTTGTCCCGCCCGCCTGGAACGTCGGAAAGGCGAAGGCGGTAATAAAGATACTCCGTATCCTCAAATAGAATGGTGCAGAATCCCTCCTGCGCGCCGTTCAGAAGAAAAAAGCGATATTCCAGGCTCTGCGGCATGAGCTTCTGATAGTGCGACAGATGCTCAAGAACGCCGGCCGCCGAGTAAATGGCGTCCGACTCGTCATAATACTGCACCGTCACGGTGCTGACCGCGCGGTTCCGCGCCGCAAGGATGTTCAGCCCGCTTGAGATGCTGCGCCGGTCCTTGTAGGCAATGGGCTGGCCGTTGATGACGTGGTTGATATAAACGTCGTGAAGCCAGGTTCCACTCTGCACATCGTTCTGGCAGTTCACCGCCTGCTGCTCCAGCTCCTCGAAGACGGCGCTCACCAGGTAGAGCATATTCTCCGTCCGCGCCCGATCGCTCCTGCGCGCGGCGCTTGTTACGATGGGGATAAAGATCAGCGCCAGGATCGCCACACAGCAGATTCCCAGGCTCAGGTTGGCCAGCAGAAGCTGGTAGAAATAGCTCAGGCGCTTCGCCGAGTCTGATATTTTTTCCCGCATGCTTCTCTCTCCCCTCTGTGCGCCATTATAGCAGGCCAATGGCAGCTTTACAAGCTTACCGCAGGCTTGTACGTATCAGCGGAAGGGGGACTTCGCCCCCTTCCTGCTTTCAGCACAGCCCGGCGTCCTCAGCGCGTACGATCGTAGACCGACTGATAGGCCTCGGTCAGATACGGCAGGCCAAGGGTATTCATAGTGCTGACGAAGGTATCCCAGTCCTTTTCCACGCTCGCCTCGCCCATGATGAACTTATCGCGCATTTCGTTGAAGTAGGTGTTGACGTCCGTTTTATACATATCAAAGATTTCCTGCTCCGAATCCGCGAAGGCGGCCGGATGCGGCACAGACGGGCTGACCCACTTATAGCTTCTTTCCCGCTCATATTCCTCGAGGTACCACGGATACTGCGTCTTGGTGTTGAGCAGCTGTTCCTTTGTCTGGATGAATGCAAGCGTAATCTGGTTGCCGCCCTGGATGCCGGTCCAGCTTGAGCCGTCCTCAGGCATAATCAGCTCGATGCCGCCGTCCTCGGCAAGCTTGTAATGCTCGCCCTCAATTCCGCAGGTACGAACGCGCAGGCACTGCTCGTCGGCAAACATCGTGTCCAGCCATCTCATGGCAAGCTCCGGGTTGGAGCAGTTGGCCGTCACAGCCGTCGGCGTGGAGGACAGCGTCTCACGCCGGACATAGTAGCCCTCGTTGCCGTTCCACTCCGAGGCAAGCGGCGCGCCAAGCGTAAAATGCTCGCCGAACGGATCGTCCACGCCTGCCGGGGTCATTGCACCGTAGGAGGGCGCGAAGCCGGAATAGTAGACAAAAGCAAACACACGGTCCGCCGCAGCCTTTTCCGAGAGCATGCTCGCGCTCATGGTGGTGATTTCCGGGTCCAGAAGTCCCTCGTTATAAAGCTCATTTACATAAGACAGATAGGCCTTCATGCCCTCGCTCGTATACTCGTCGGACACGACGCCGTTCTCATCGGCGACAAACGCATCCCAGCCGCCGTACTGCTCAAGGCCGAAGGCGTTTCCAAGGATCGAAACCAGGTGGTTGGGCGCAGCGCTGGTCAGCGGAATCTCATCGTCGATGCCGTTGCCGTTGAGATCGCCCGCGGCCTTAGCCTTTCTCAGAAGCTCTGTAAACTCGTCCAGCGTGGTCGGAATCTCCGCGCCGAGCTTCTCCATCCAGGCGGTGTTGTACATGATCATCATGTGCCCCTCCACGGGCTCAACCGTGCAGCAGAGCGCCCAGATCTCTCCGTTTCCGTCGGAAATCAGGGCTTTGTAATCCGTACCCTCCACGTCAAAGTGGGCCTGTGTCTTTCTAAAGCAGGTATCCCAGTTCTCTGCCATGTCCAGAAGGATGCCGTTTCTGCCGGCCTCCACCGCGTTGGCGGCCTTGTAGACATTGATGATATCCGGAAGGTCCTGCCCGGCGGAAAGCCGCGCCTTGATGACCTCCTCATAGCCGGCGTAGGGCACAATTTCCCATTCGATGTGCACGTTGGTGTAATCCTCCATCCACTGCCAGAACTCCTGGTCGTTCGAGGGAGGATCGTCCGTGCCGACGGAGTCAAAGGTCAGTACCGTCAGCGTCGTCTTTTCCTCGCAGAGCCAGGATTCCGGGACGTCGGCCTTCGGCTCCTGCGTTTTTTCCTCGGTCTGGGACTGTTGGGCGTCCGCAGTCCCGGCCGGCTCCTGTGTTTCGGCAGGCTGTTCGGTCCGGGCGCAGCCTGTAAACGCCGCAAGCAGGATCAGCGCAGCCAGCAGAAGGGTGAGCATCTTTTTCATTCTTTTTTCTCCTTACGTTTATTTGCTGGGGGCAAGCCCCGGTCAGCCTTTGACTGCGCCGATCATCAGGCCCTTTTCCAGGTTCTTGCTGAAGAAGGGATAGATGATCAGCATGGGAAGCACGGAAATTACCACGACTGCATACTTGATCTGCAGGGAGGACAGCAGCGCAGAGGCCGTCGCCTCGACCGCATCCTCCGCGACGCTGCCGATGGAATTCTGAATTACCACGCTTCGCACGTACATCGCCAGCGGCTGAAGCTCCTTCTTTCCCAGGTACAGAAGGGCGCTGAAATAGCCGTTCCAGTAGCTGACGGCATAATACAGGCCCAGCACCGCAACGATGGGCTTGGACAGCGGCATGACCAGCTGCGCGAAGATGCGGTATTCCGACGCGCCGTCAATGCGGGCGCTTTCGATGATTTCGCCGGGCAGCGACTGGAAGAACGAACGCGCGACGGTGATATACCACGCCGTGGTAAGCCCCGGCAGGATGATGGCCCAGCGCGTATTGTACAGGTGCAGGTATTTTGTCACAACAATATACGTTGGGATCATGCCGCCGGAAAAGAACATCGTAAACATGATAATTTTCATGAAAACGCTCCGGTGCGTGAACTCCGGGCGGGAGAGCGGATAGGCCGCAAGCGACGTCGCCGCAATTCCAAGCGCCGTGCCGACCAGCGTATACCAGACGGAGTTAAAGTAGTACCGATAGACCTGCGGGTCCTTCAGCACGCGCCGGATGGCGGTCAGGTCAAGCCCCTTCGGCAGCAGCCAGACCTCGCCGCGCGCCGCACGCACAGGGTCGCTGACGGCCATGCTGATGACGTAAATCAGCGGATAAAGCGTGATGAGCAGCACAAGCAGAACAAAAAGGAGGATCACCAGGTCAAACACACGGTCCGCAGCCGTTTTTTTATAATGCAGCATGGGCCTTACCTCACCACAGGGACGTTTCGCTGACGCGTCTGGAAAGCCGGTTCGCGCCAACGATCAGAATCAGATTCACCACAGAGTTAAAAAGACCGATTGCCGTAGCAAGGCTTGTCTTCCCATCCAGAATTCCCGCACGGTAGCTGTAGGTTGCAAGCGTATCGGCCGTTTCATAGATGGACGGAGAATACATGAGAATGATTTTCTCGTAGCCGACCGACATCAGGCTTCCGATCCGGAGGATAAACATGATGATGATGGTCGGCAGGATGCACGGAAGCGTGATGTGGAATATGTTTTTCACACGCGTGCTGCCGTCGAGCGCCGCCGCCTCATAAAGATTCGGGTCGATTCCGGAGATCGCAGCCGTGAACACCACGGCGCTGAAGCCCGCGGACTGCCAGACGCCGGAGCCGATGTACATGGTCCGGAAC
>CAKUHJ010000103.1 GCA_934655935.1 uncultured Oscillospiraceae bacterium
CAGCGCTCCTCCGCCGCGCGGATATCCGCCACGACCACCGTCGCGCCAAAGTCCTTCAGAATCTTGACGTTTTCCGAACCAAGGTAGCCCGTACCGCCCGTGACGATACAGACCTTGCCGGTCATGTCCATCAGTTTCTTATAATCCATGGATATCCTTCTTTCTATCGCCAAAAGCTGCGATTACAGATAAGTTTCCTCATAACGGATTTCCTTCAGTGCCTTGTGGAAGGCCTCGCGCTCGTCGTCCGTGAAGCGCTTCTGCGGATAAACCTGATAGCCGCAATCGTAGCCGATCATGCAGAGCATATCCTTCAGGCCGCAGACAACGCCGAACTTCAAAAGCACCTCAATGAGCTTGTTGGCCTGGAACTGCGCCTCGCGGGCCGCCTCCAGATCGCCGGACTTGTAGCTGCTGTAAATCTTGCTGAAGAGCTTCGGCATGACGTTGTAGGTCGCGCCGATGCCGCCGTCCGCACCCATCGTCAGGCCGCAGAGCAGGCACTCGTCCGGTCCGTTGATGACGTTAATGTTGCCGCCGCGCAGATTCTTGATGCGGTGCATGGTGAAATAGTCGTAGTTCGTCCACTTCAGACCGATCATATTGGGCACGTCCATCAGGCGGTCGACCATATCCCATGTGATATTCACGCCGGACAGCGGGGATGCATACATCAGGACCGGCAGGCCGGAGGCGTCAGACAGAGCCTTGTAGTAATCGGCAATCTGCGCTTCGCCGTAGCCGAAGAAGAACGGAGGCACCGAGGAGATGGCGTCCAGGCCGATCTGGCCTGCGTGCCTGGCAAGCTCCTTGGCCGTGGTCAGGTCGATGGCGCCGACGTGCGCAATCAGCTTGCAGCGGCTGCCCGCCTCGTCCTTGGCGATTTCCGCAATCTTCATGCGGGTCTTCTTCTGCAGGACCGGACCCTCGCCGGTGCCGCCCGTCAGGTAGAAGCCGGAGAAGCCTTCCTTCAGATGCCAGTTCATAAGACGGCGCATGCTGTCTTCTTTCACGTTCTCGTTCTCATCGATGCAGGAGACGAGCGCCGACATAACGCCGGTAAACATGACGTTGCTTTTTTCCATTTGCAATTACCTCACTTGCTTTCGCGCTGGCGTTTTTCACCAGCCAGTTTGCGTTTCCTATTATGCACTCAGAGCAGCACTTTTGCAATCAGTTTTTTTACATGACTGGTACCGGCGGCGTCCATGCCGGGCGCGTGCGCGTCCTCCGGCAGAAGGATTGCAACATCGCCCGCGCGCATATGAAGGCGGGTAAAGGGTGCCTCCAGCGCTGCAAGCAGCGCGTCGCCCGTCTCGTCATACGGATGGGTGATTTCCCGCAGGGTGTCGACGTTGCACGTGCCGATGGTTTCCTCGCCCTCGAGCAGGTACATAATGTCGACGTACCTTCTGTGCGCCTCCATCACGCTCTGGCTTTCAGGCTTCGTGTCATACTCCAGCGCGTTGATGAAAAGCTCCGTGCCGTTTACCTCATGACGGCCCTTTTCAAAGGGCTCCCTGGCAAGCGTGCGGAGGGCCTCCAAGGCCTTGGCGAAACGCGGATGAACCGATGCGTAGGCGTCTGCGTTCTGAATGGTGGTCTGAATCATGGTTGTAGCTCCTTTTGTAAATCCGCCGGAAAGCGGCGGCAGGATAACGGAATTTCTTCCCGGCCTCTCAGCCCTTGACCGCGCCGACCGTCGCGCCCTTGATGAAGAAGCGCTGGAAGAAGACAAACAGCGCAACGAGCGGAATTGCTGCCAGGAAGGCAATGCCCAGCTGACCGGCCTTGTTGTAAAGCTGTGTCTGCGCAAAGAGCGAAATGCCGATGGGCAGCGTCTTCAGAGACTTCTTGGAGATCATAATCAGCTGCCAGAGATAATCGTTGAACGCGCTGAAGAAGGAGAAGATCGCAACCGTCACAAACGAGGGCAGGCTCAGCGGGAACGCAATGCGGACAAATTTCCGGATTTCGCCGCAGCCGTCGATTTCCGCGGCGTCAAACAGCTCGCCGGGAAGGCTGGAAATAAACTGGCGGCTGAGGAAGACGCCGAAGGCCGGAGCAATGGACGTCAGAATCACGCCGTGCAGCGTATCGACAAGACCCAGCTTGTTTGCAACCAGGAAGTTCGGAATCAGAAGAACCTGCTTGGGCATCATCATGGTCGCCATGACAAGCGCGAAGAAGAGGTTCTTGCCGCGGAACTTGATCTTTGCGAACGCGTAGCCGGCAGTCACGCCGATCAGGCCCGTCAGGATGGCAACGCTGAAGCTGATGATAAAGCTGTTCTTGAGCCAGATGAAAATGTCGGACTTCTTCAGGACCAGCTTGAGCGTGTCAAGCGTCAGCCCCTTGAACGGATTCAGGTCGACCGGAATCGAAATCAGGGAGACGTTGTTCTTGAACGAGCCGACGATCATCACATAGAACGGCAGCATGATAATCGCAGCGAACAGGCAGAGGATGATGGTGGAGGAGACGCTGATTTTAGTCTTTCTGAGTTTCATGGTTCTCCCCTCCTATCAATACTCGATGCTGTCCTTCTGGGTGGTGCGGAACTGAATGACGGCAATGATCGCCGTAATCAGGAACAGCACAACGCCGATGGCGGACGCATAGCCGAACTGGTTGTTGGTAAAGGCGCTGTCGTAGATCAGCATGAGGAGGGTCGAGCTCGTATAGTTCGGGCCGCCGCCGGTCATGAGCTGAGGAATGACGAAAATCTGGAGCGCGGCAATGGTTGCCGTGATGAAAACATAAACAATGGTGGGCTGAACCATCGGCATCGTAATTTTGAAAAATTGCTGGCCTTTGGTTGCACCATCGAGATCAGCTGCTTCATAGTAGGTTTCCGGGATCGCGTCAAGCGCGGCGCTGTAGATAATCAGGTTGGAACCCAGGTTGCACATGACGATCAGAACGGAAAGAACGGGGATGGAGTAGTTCGCATTGTCGAACAGTGAGAAATGCATCACGCCGAATTTGGTCAGAAGCTCAGCGAGCAGGCCGGAGTCCGGCGCAAGGATGAATTTCCACGCGATCACCAGCGCGACCGAGCAGGTAACGCCAGGAAGATACAGAAGCACCTTCATCAGCGTGCTCATCTTTCTGCTGTGCGGGCGAAGCGTATTTGCCGCCCACAGCGGAATAAAGACCTGCAGTGGAACCACAATAATCGCATAGCGGAAGGTTGCAAAGAGGCTGCGCCAGAAGGGCGTATCGTGCAGGAGCTTTTTGTAGTTGGCAAGACCGGTCCACTTCATACCGCTCAGGGAGTAGTCGGTGAAGGAGACGACGGTACCGTAAATCAGAGGATAGGCATAGAAAATGCAGAAAATCAGAAGCCACGGCAGGAGAAACAGATAGGCCCAGCGAGCCTTTTTGGCTTCCATTCTTGTGAGTGCAGGCAATGTGTTCTTCGGAGCTTTCATATCAGAATTCCTTTCTCTGGGATGCGCTTCTCGTTCGAGGCGGGTATGGGGACGAAGGAGGCCGCCGCAGCGGCGCGCTGGATTTTACGGTGTCGAGGGAGGCGGTCGCCCGCCCCCCTCTTTCATAACTCGAACGATTACTGAGCCTGCGCAGCAGCGATGATGGCATCGCCCTGGGACTGCCAGTTGTCAAGCATCGTGCCGGCGTCGATATTGCCGACAAAGAAATCCTGAAGGTTCGGATAGAAGGTGCCGCGGAAGTCGGTCCACCACGGCTGCAGGATGCCGAAGCTGGAATCGGTGTAGCCGGCGGTGTAGTTGACGCCGATGTCCATCATCTGCGCAATTTCTTCCGTTTCATATTCCACGACGGTGTCCTTCATGAGGGAGATTCTGCTCGTCAGGGTCGTGACCTGATCCTGAAGCTCAGGGTGTGCCAGGAAGACGTTCAGAGCGAGCTTGATGGCCTCGGTGTGGCCGCCGTTGTCAAAGCCGCAGAAGCCGTAGCTGCCGAAGCAGGCGGACATACCAGGCTCCTTGCCCTCCTTGGTCGGGACGGCAACAGCGGTAAAGTTGAACGGAAGGCTGCTGCCTTCGTCCTGCAGCTTCTTGAAGTACGGGCCATTGGAGAACGCACCGTGCGCAATCATGGCCTTCCCACCGAAGTACAGGGCCTGCAGATCCTGGTCGATCATGGTTGCACAGCCGGCGGGAACGAGCTCTTCGTCGATCATGGTCTTGAACAGGTCCAGAACTTCCAGAGCCTTCTCGCGGTTTTCGCCTTCGTTGAAGCTGGTCGCGGTGAGGTCGCTGTTGGTCAGCTGAACGCCGTTGCTGAGGAACCAAGTGTAATACCAGGCGTCAGAGGACTGGGAGCCTGCGAACAGGTCCATCGGATAGACGTCGGGGTTGGCTTCCTTCGCAGCGCGCAGGAAGGCGAGGAACTCGTCATAGGACCAGGTCAGACGGTCGGCAGGCAGCATATCGGTGATGCCGGCAGCGTCGGTCATGTCGGTGTTGACGAACATGCAGTAAGCAGCGCCGGAGTTGGTGGCCAGATAGTGATACTTACCGTCCACAATGCCATCTCTCTGCTCGCTGATGAACAGATCGGAGTTCGCCTCGAGAACGTCGGTCACATCGATGCAGAGGCCTGCATTGACAGGAGCGGCAATTCTGGAGTAGCAGTCGAAGTAGATGTCCGGGGTCGTGCCGGTTGCGCAGGCAACGGTGAACTTTTCGGGGCCGGAATCATACGGCAGAACTTCGAACTCCATGGAGATCCAGGGATAGGCTTCCTTTACGTAGCCAGCCCACTGCTCATAGACCTCGTCCACGCCGGGATCGTCATAGAGCCATACCTTCAGCGTGACAGGATCGTGGGACTCCTCCGCGTCAGCGGGGGTTTCCGCATCGGCGGGAGTTTCCGCGTTATCCTTTGCGGCGTCGGCGGCAGGGGTTTCGTCCTTCTTCGTTTCGGGCGCGGGCGTCTTGCTGCTGCAGCCTGCAAAGACCGCAACGAGCATCAGCACTGCAAGAACCAAAGAGAGTACCTTTTTCATTACTTTTCCTCCTAATTTTTTTCAGCGTTTTACTTGCTGTGCCTATATTATAGAAGGATCCGTAAAAAGATGAAACCCAGGGATCGTCGAAAAGGTAATCGAAAAGTGCACGATATTTTATACCTTATTCAAAAATTTCTGTCTTTTTCGTGCTTTTTGCGTGGCTGAGGCCAGATTTTTAGAAAGCTTAACAATTTATGAATTTTTATTTTGTGCAAGTTTTTGAATCTGCGGTCTTTTCTCGCTCAGTCGCTGACGTTGCGGTCCTTCTCCGCGGCGTCCTCAAAGAATTCGCGGGGGCGTTTTCCGGTCAGCTGCTTGAAGACCTGGAAAAAGTATTTGGAGTTCTGGTAGCCGACCATTTCGGCCACCTCATAAACGCGCAGGTTCGTCTGCCGCAGGAGCTTTTTCGCCTCCTCGACGCGGACATAGTTGATATAGTCTGTAAAGCCGCGGCTTTCGTCCTTGCGGAACAGCTGAGAGACATAGCTCGGCGAAAGCTGCACCTGCTCTGCCACACGCGACAGATTCAGCTCCGGGTCGTTGTAATGCTCGCGGATATAGCGCTTGGCGCTTGCAATGGCGCGGCTGCCGGTCTGCTCGCGGCGGCTGCCGAGCTCGGAGAGCACGGCGTCGCACATCCGCTCCAGCACGCTCCGGAGCTTTCCGATGCTGTCGGAAAACATGATCTTGGCGTAGGGATTCTCCTGCGCCACGCAGGCGCAGGTCCCGCCCAGCTCCTCCGCGCAGTTGACCATCAGCGCGACCAGCTCCACCGTCTTCTGCTGCAGGACCGGAAGCTGGCTCTGCGCCGAACAGACCAGCCTGTTCAGAAAATCCGTCATCGCAGCGCGGAGCTTTTCCGCGTCGCCGCTGCTGACCAGGTTCATCATATCCGAATGCCGCATGAAAACGCCGCTCTCGCCGCTGCTTTCAATCAGCCGGACATTTTCAAAACTGACGATGTTGTTGCTTCCGAACACATTCCAGAAGTTCAGCGCCTTCTCCGCGTCCATATAGCTTTTTCTCAGCTGGCGGAATTCCGGGACGACGCTTCCGATGCTGGCGTGAAAATCATACTGATACAGATAGCGCATGCGGTCGCGCACCACGGAAAGCTTCTGCTCCAGAAACGCGTCCAGATTTCCCTTCGCCCCGTAGGCCACCAGAATCGCCCGGTGCAGCGTATCGTTGAGCACGATGCAGCCGCCGGCCTCCGAAATTTCCTTGTTGAGCTGCTCCTCCAGAACGGCCTGGCGCGGCAGCTGCTCGTTGACGGAAAGGTCGCTGCTGCTTGGACAGACAATCGCCGTGCAGATGGCGCTGATATCCCCGGTGATGCCGAAATCCTTCAGATAGAGACGGCAGTCCTCCTCGTCCATGGTTTCGCTGCCGCGGCTCATCAGGGACTGAAAGTAGCTGCTTCTGAGCAGCGGCATCCCGCGCTCAAGCAGGCGCTCCATGCGCTGGCCCTCCAGCGTCTGCGCCGTATGGTTCTGGATATCCAGAACGATGCGGCGAAGCGTCTGATTGAGCTCGGCAAAATCCACGGGCTTCAAAAGGAAGTCCACCATTCCTCCGCGGATGGCCTCCTTTGCAAAGTCGACCGTACCATAGCCTGTGACAATGACGATGTTGACGTCGTCGTTGCTCTCCAGAATCCGCTTGGAGACGTCAATGCCGTTGATGAACGGGATGTTGATGTCCATGATCACAATCTGCGGATGGTACTGC
>CAKUHJ010000104.1 GCA_934655935.1 uncultured Oscillospiraceae bacterium
GCAGATGCACCAGTCCGTCCGAGACGGAGCGCACCGCCATGCCCTTGACGCCGAAGCAGTTTGTCGCGGCATAGCCGGCGATGTTGGTGTACACGTCGCTGGCGACGGTAATTGAGCCTGCGCCCGTTTTCATGCGAATCATACAAAGCCTCCTTTTGAAGCAATTCGTGCAAACTGGACTTCCGTTCGGAAGTCATAATATTGTAACCGATTTGCGGGGAAAGCACAAGCGAAAAAATGGAAAAAGGCCTATCTGGCGCGGAAAAACAGATCGTCGCCCAGAAAGCCGAGCGCGCGGGAGATTTCCATCGCCGCGGCATGCACGCGCGCGCCAAGCGCGCGGCTGCGTTCCTCGTTTTCAGGCTCGCGCATGATGACGATGGAGATGGCCGCCGCAAGCTCTCCGCCAAGGCTCAGAACCGGCGCGGCCACCACGCTTGCAAAGCGGGTGTTTTCACCGGTCTGATCAAGCACGTAGCCGCGCCGCCGCGCGGGGGCAAGGCAAGCCTCCAGCGCCGCAGGGCCGGAAAGCGGCGGCGTGCAGGCGCTGAGAAACTCCGGCGTGGCAATGGCGCGGACCTCCTCGGGCGGCATGGCCGCAAGCATGGCCTTGCCCATGGCGAGGCACAGCATCGGCCGGACGTCTCCGACGGAGTAGTTGGTCTGAAGCTCGGAGCTGGAGAGGTATTTCATGACGTACACCACGTCCGAGCGCCCGCTGCGCACAGACAGAAACACCGTCTCGTTGACCTGATAGCACAGCTCCGAGAGGACCGGCCGCGCTGCGGTGTCCAGCGAGCTTTCCCGCAGGAAGGACAGCCCGATTTTTAGGCTTTCCACGCCCAGGCGGTATACCGGCGCGCCCGCGCCGCTGCTTTGCAGCATGCCCTGCGCCTGCAGGGTATGGACGATGCTGAAGACGGTGCTCTTCGGCAGCTCCAGCGCCCGGACAATCTGCGCCAGCGTCATGCCGTCGCGGCTCTGCGAAAGCAGGCGGAGAATGTCGATGGTCTTGTTGACGGTGTTGTTCATGGCGGTTCCTCCTGTCTGGCGCCAATTGACACAGACACACGGCGTATGCCTCTGTCAATTACCGCCAGCTTCATTGTAAGGGCCAGAATGAAATCTGTCAAGAATCTGTCCAGGGGCTTGACATCCCGGCCGGATTTCCGTACAATGGAATCAGCGTTTTAATATGAGAACAGTATTCTTATATGAGAACAAATGAATGGGGGATTTTTAAAATGGCATATGTCTATCTGCGTGAAAACGAGCTGCGCAGCTTCTGCGAGGCGGTTTTCGAAAAGTATGGCTTTACGGCGGACGAAAGCCGCATCATCTCGGACGTTCTGCTGACGGCGGACCTGTTCGGCATCGAGTCGCACGGCGTGCAGCGCCTGGTCCGCTACGCCGGCGCGCTGGACGGCGGCTTTATCGAGCCCAAGGCGCCGGTTCAGACCGTGTTTGAAACGCCGTGCTCCGCGGTGTGGCAGGCAGACCGGACCATGGGCCAGGTCGTGGCGCATGCCGGCATGGAAAAGGCCATTGAGATGGCCAAGAAAAACGGCTTCGGCGCGGTAACGGTCCGCGGCTCCAACCACTACGGCATCGCCGGCTACTATACCCGCATGGCCGCAGAGCAGGACCTGCTTGGCATCTGCATGACGAACACCGAGGCCATCGCCATCCCGACCGGCGGCCGCAAGGCCATGCTCGGCACGAGCCCGATTGCGCTGTGCATGCCGGCGGACCCGGTTCCGTTCTGGTTTGACGCGGCGACGACGGTCGTCACGCGCGGCAAGCTTGAGGTCTACAACAAGAAGGAAGCGCCCCTGCCCGAGGGCTGGGCGGCGGATGAGAACGGCAACAGCTGTGCGGACGCGGCCCGCGTCATCCGCAACATCTGCGACAAGCTGGGCGGCGGCATCTTCCCACTGGGCGGCGAGACGGAGCTGACGGGCTCGCACAAGGGCTACGGCCTTGGCATCATTGTAGAGCTCTTTACGGCGATCTTCGCCGGCGGCACGACCTCTCCGCACGTGCAGCACAGCGGCAACGCCGACACTTCGTTCTGCTTCCTCGCGCTCGACTACGGCATGTTCGGCGACAAGGCGGAAATCAAGGCCCGCATGAGCGCGCTTCTGCAGGAGCTGCGCGAGAGCCCGAAGGCCAAGGGCGTCGAGCGGATTTACACGCACGGCGAAAAGGAATGGGAAGCGAAGGAACGGATTCTGAAGGAGGGCGTTCCCGTCAACGTCAAGACGCTCGACGAGATGCGCAAAATTGCCCAGACCCTTTCCATCGATCCGGCGCAGTATCTTCACACCGTAGAGGATCAGCCCAGAGCCTGAGAGAAAATACAACGGTAAAAACAGGGACGCTGTTCAAGCTTGAACGGCGTCCCATTTTTTTGAAGCGTTACGGCGTCATCCGACCGGGGGCTGCGCCGAGAAAGTCCATGCAGGCGGCAAGGTCATGTTGCAGCTGCTGCCGAAGCGCGGCAGGACTGTCAAAGCGCATCTCGCCGCGCAGGTGCGTCAGAAGCCAGATGCGCAGCGTTTTTCCGTAGAGATTTCCGGAGAAGCCCGGCAGATGGGCCTCCAGAACCGGCTGCGGGAGCGCGCCCAGCGTCGGGTGGACGCCGATATTCACAAGCGCGGGGAGGCGCTTCCCGTCAAGCTCCGCCTGCGCGCAGTAAACGCCGAAGGCCGGAACCAGAATCCCGGGAGAAAAGGCGAGGTTTGCGGTCGGAAAGCCAAGGCCGGTTCCCCGGTGCGCGCCGTGCCGGACCTCGCCGCTGAGAAGCTGGCCGTGGCCCAGCAGGCGCACGGCCTGCGCGCATTCGCCCTTCTGAAGAAGCGCCCGGATGCGGGTGGAGCTGACGACACCGCCGTCCATGCAGACCTCGCCGATGATATCGCAGCCGACGCCAAGCTCCCGGCACAGCGCAAGAAGCTTTTCCGCGCTTCCCTCGCCGCGGCGGCCAAAGCGGAAATCACGGCCGCAGACCAGGTGGCAGGCATGGAGCGTATGAAGAAGATAATCTGCGACGAAGGTCTCCCAGGGCATGTCCATCATCGCACGGTCAAAGTGGACGAAGACGACCTCCTCGACGCCGCAGCGCTCGCGCATCAGCGCCTCGCGCTCGGCCATGGAGTTTAAAAGCGGGACGCTCCGGCCATAGACCAGCGTATCCGGGTGCGTGTCAAAGGAGATGGCGGCGGCTATGGCGCGGCGCTCGTGCGCACGCCGGACCGCCGTCTGCAGCAGCGCCGCGTGCCCGAGATGCACGCCGTCAAAAAAGCCGAGCGCCAGAACGCGATTATTTTGCAAGCGGCTTCACCTCAAAAAAGCTTTTGATGGTGGTAAGAAGCGAATTCTCCACCCTGCCGAGCAGGAGAAACTCTCCGTCCTCGGAAAAAACGCGGTAGGTACCGTCGGAAAAGCGCCAGTCCTGAAGCTGCGCGCCGTTTTTCAGCCGCGCGCTCTGCTCCAGCGTGACAATCAGCGGCGGATAGGCGGAGAAGAGCGCATCCACCGGCAGCAGCAGCGAGGCCGGGTCCTGCCCGGCGGCATAGGCGAGAAGCTGCGGCATGGAAACCGCCTGCTCCAGGGAAAAGCTGCCCGCGCGCGTGCGCCGCAGGCTCGACATGCATCCGCCGCAGCCAAGCAGCGCGCCGAGATCGTGGCAGAGCGTGCGGATGTAGGTCCCCTTCGAGCAGTGCACGCGAAGCAGCCATTCCTCATCCGCGCCGTCCAGAAGCTCCAGCGCGTGGATGGTCACCGGGCGCGGCTCGCGCGCGACCTCCCGGCCCTTGCGGGCAAGCTCATAGAGCTTCTGGCCGCCGATTTTGATGGCGGAGTACATGGGCGGCGTCTGCAGAATCGGCCCGGTCAGCTGCGAAAGCGCGTCGAGAAGCTGCCCGCGCGAGACGTGCACGGGCTGCCTGAAAAGGACCTCTCCGCTGACGTCCTGCGTATTGGTCACCGTGCCGAGGCGAAGGCCGGCGAGATATTCCTTGTCCGCAGCCTCCAGAAAGGAGGCCGCACGCGTCGCGCGGCCGACAAAAACCGGCAGAACTCCGGTCGCCATCGGGTCGAGCGTCCCGCCGTGGCCGACGCGCCGCTCGTGAAAAACGCCGCGGAGCTTCGCGGCCACATCCTGGCTGGTCCAGCCGGCCGGCTTGTCCATGACAATGATTCCGTTTGCCATAGAAGCGCCCTCAGAGCGGGATGCCGAGCGTGCCGAGCGCCTGGACAATGGCGCGGTGCGCGCCCTCGATTCCGCCGGGCACGCTCGCGCCGGCCGCCGCGGCGTGGCCGCCGCCGCCCAGCAGCGCGCAGATTTCGCTGGCATTGTAATTGCGGTCCGTGCGCACGGAGAGCTTGCCCAGGCCGTTTTCCACCTCGCGGATGGTGACGCCGATCTGCACGCCCTCGATGGAGCGGGCAAAGCCGGAGATGGAGTCAATATCGTCCTCTGTGATGCCAAGCTCCTGAATCCAGGTTCGGGGAAGCTGCATGATTGCCACGCGCCCGCCCGCATAAAGCTCCATATGCTCGACAAGCCGTGCCTCCAGCTTCAGCCGGGACAGGCTTTTGGTGTCGAAGAACAGCTTGTTGACCGCCGCGACGTCCGCGCCGGTCTCCACAAGGTCCGCCGCCACGCGGAGCGTGTTGGCGCTGGTGTTGGAATACTTGAAGCAGCCGGTATCCGTAGATACGGCGACGTACAGCGGCAGCGCAAGCGCCGGGGTAAGGCGGAGGCCAAGCTGCTGCAGCAGCGCGTAGATAATCTCGCCGCAGGCGGCCTTGTCGGCCTCGACCAGGCGCGGGCAGGAAAGGCGGTTGCTTTCGTGGTGATCGATGGCAAGCGCGATCTTTTCGCCCAGCGTCTCCGCGTCCAGCATAATCAGGTCCGGCGCGGCGATATCCACGGCGACAAGCACTGCGTCCTGCGGCGCCTGCGCGCAGACAAGCCCCTCCAGATACGGGGCGAAGCGCGCGGTGAACTGGCGGTTCTGAAGGACCCAGGCGTCCTTTCCCAGCTGGCGCAGGCCCATGCACAAAGCTGCCGCGCAACCGATGGTGTCTCCGTCCGGGCGGCGGTGCGTGAGAATGACAAAGCGCGTGTGCGCGCGGAAGAATTCACAGACCTCAGCTCTTGTCATCGTCGCTGCCTCCGCCGGATTCCTGTGCGCTGAGCTTGGAAAGAAGGTCGAACATGTGCGCGCCGTAGCGAAGCGAGTCGTCCGCTTCGAAGATCAGCTCCGGCGTGTAGCGCAGCTGCAGCCGCCCGCCGAGCTCGCGGCGAAGCCAGCCCCCTGCGGAGCGGAGCCCCTTGACGGCCTCCTGCTCGCGCGCCTGCTCCAGAACGCTGACGTAGACCCTGCAGTAGCGAAGGTCCGGTGTGGTGTCCACGCGCGTAATCGAGATCATGGTCTGCACGCGCGGGTCCTTGAGCGCGCGGATGAGCTCGGCGAGCTCCCGCTGAATTTCCTCGTTGATTCGGCCAATCCGATTCGAAGCCATAATATCCCTCCCTGTTTAGGGTGTATTCTTCCAACGCCCAACGCACCCGGACAGCGGGCCTTTTCACGCCGCGCCGCGCCATTTTTCCTTGAATACGCCAGTATTCCTGCAAAAAATGTCTTGCTCAGCGCGAAAATTCCTCGCTGCCGGACGCATCGCCGGTTGGAAGAATACACCCTGGGTAAATGAAAACGCGTATCACGCCGCGCGGCGCGCGGCGTGATACCGAAGGGCTCAGTCCTTGATCTGCTCCATGACGAAGCACTCGAAGACGTCGCCTTCCTTGATGTCGTTGAATTTTTCGATGGACGTGCCGCACTCATAGCCGGCGGCGACCTCCTTGACGGAGTCCTTGAAGCGCTGCAGGGAGCCGAGCTTGCCCTCGTGGATGACAATATTGTCGCGCAGAACGCGTACCTGGGAATCCCGGGTGATCTTTCCGTCCTTGACATAGCAGCCGGCGATGGTGCCGATGGCGGAAACCTTGTAGGTCTGCCGGACCTCGGCGTGGCCGATGACCGCCTCGCGGTACTTGGGCGCGAGCATGCCCTTCATGGCGTCGGTAATTTCGTTGATTGCGTCGTAGATGACGCGGTACATCCGCATATCCACCTTATCGCGCTTGGCGGCCGCCTGCGCAAGATCGTTCGGGCGGACGTTGAAGCCGATGACGATGGCGTTCGAGGTGGAGGCCAGAAGAATATCGGACTCGTTGATCGCGCCGACGCCCGCATGGATGACACGCACGCGGACCTCCTCGTTGGAGAGCTTTTCGAGCGAGGCCTTCACCGCCTCCGCCGAGCCCTGCACGTCCGCCTTGACGATGAGGTTCAGCTCCTTCATCTCGCCCTCCTGCAGCTTGGAGAAGAGGCTTTCGAGCGTGACCTTCTGGTTGAGCTTGTTGGCGTCGTCCTTGATCTT
>CAKUHJ010000105.1 GCA_934655935.1 uncultured Oscillospiraceae bacterium
GGGCTATACCGTCGGCAGCGTCGTCGAGCCGGTTTCCATTTCCGATCCCGCGCTGAACGCTTACGTCTATGAGCTGCTCGGAAAGCCTGCGGGCCAGACACTGATGTCGGACGAGCTCTGGGCAGTCGAAACGCTGGAGCTTCCGGAGGGCATGGCTTCCTACGCCGATCTTCCGCTCTTTGCGGGGCTGAAGTCCCTCAGCCTGCACACAACCTCCGCCGACGCCGACCTTACGGTCCTGGGCACGCTGACCACGCTTCAGAGCCTGGATCTTTCCGGCTGCACCGTCTCCTCCGCCACGCTTGAGGCCATTTCCGCGCTGCCGGACCTGCGGGAGCTGAACCTTTCCGAATGCTCGCTGGCCGCCGTCAATTCCCTGGTCGGGCTGAGCAGCATCCAGGTTCTGAATCTGGCCGGAAACACCGTCTCGGATATCACCGCGCTCAGCGCGCTGACCACGCTCCGGGAGCTTACGCTGTCCAACAACCCCATCGGCTCTGTCGGAACGCTGAAGAACTGCATGGCGCTTGAGCTTCTGCGCGTGGACGGCTGCAAGCTCACCAGCCTCAACGGCCTGCAGGGCCACACGGCGCTGCGCGAGCTGTACGCCTCGAACAATCAGATCAAGGACCTGTCCGTTCTGTCCGGCTGCAGCGCCCTGACGACGCTTGAAATCGGTGACAACGAGATTGAGGACGTGAGCGTCCTGACCAGCTTCTCTGCCCTTCAGGTTCTGATTGCGAACAACAACCAGATCAAGACCCTTCCGGCGCTCGCCGCGGATACGCCGCTCTGGCGCTGCGACCTCAGCTACAACGAAATTGAGGACATTTCTCCTCTGGCCGACGTGGATACGCTCAACTTCCTGAATCTGGACTACAACAAGGTCTCCTCCCTGAAGTGTCTGGAAAACAGCATGCTTCTCATGAAGCTGGAGGTCTGGAACAATCCTGTCAGCGCCGAGGAGGTCAAGGCCCTGCAGGACATCGGCGTCGTGGTACATTACAACTCCGAATATCAGCCGGAGGACGACGCCTGAAAACATTTTGAAATTTTTCATGCGCTGCCCGTACATCATGCTTGTGCATGGTGTACGGGCATCTTGTGTAAAACTATAGTTTACATTTTGCGGCAGGCGATGTATAATATGGCTGAATTTTTGGAAACGGAGCACCTGCCATGAAAACAAACACCCGCAATCTCGTTCTCGCCGCGCTGTTCTGCGCGCTGACCGCCATCGGCGCTTTCCTGCGGCTTCCCGTGGGGGCCATGTCCTTTACGCTGCAGTTCTTCTTTACGGCGATGGCCGGCGTCCTGCTGGGCGCAAAATGGGGGGCCGTCTCCCAGGCCGTCTATGTGCTGCTGGGTCTGGTCGGCCTGCCGATTTTTACAATGGGCGGCGGCTTTTCCTATGTGCTGCAGCCAAGCTTTGGCTTCCTTCTGGGCCTGATTCCGGCGGCCTGGCTCATCGGACGGCTGACGGAAAAAAGATCCGCCATCCCTGCGGTCATTCTGGCCTGCACAGCAGGGCTCGGCGTTCTGTATCTGGTCGGCCTGCCCTACCTTTACCTGATTATGAAGCTGTACCTTGGAAAGCAGATCACCGTCTGGGCGGCCATAAAAACCGGCATGCTGATCTACCTGCCGTTTGACGCCCTGAAAATTATCGCCACGGCGCTTCTGAGCAAGCCGCTTCTGAAGGCGCTGCGCCGGAAATAAAAAACGGGGAAACGGACGCAAAGTCCGTTTCCCCAATTTTATATATATCTCTCTATATTTCCTTCAGAAGCTCCGAAATCTCCTGCGGCGTAAAGGTATAAACCCGGTCGCAGAACTGGCAGTCGATGGAGATCTCCTTCCCCTCGTCCACAATGTCCTGCAGCTCCTTTCGCCCGAGGCTGATCAGCGTGCGGGTCACGCGCGGCCGGCTGCAGCTGCAGCGGTAGGCGATCGGCTCCGGCTCGAAAAACTCAAGCTCAAAGCCCGGCAGAACGGACGAGAGCATTTCCCTGGGTCCCATCCCGGACGAAAGCATCGCGGTAACCGCTCCGCTTTTTCGGATTCCCTCCTCGATGCGGCCGATCACCTCGTCCGGCGCGCCCGGGAGCAGCTGTATCAGATATCCGCCGGCCGCCTTCACGGACTGATCCGTCTCAATCAGAACGCCGAGCGCACAGGCCGTCGGGATCTGCTCGCTGAGGGCAAAGTAGCTGGTTATGTCCTCCGCAATCTCGCCGGAAACCAGCGGAACCGAGCCGATATACGGCTCCTTCATATGAAGGTCGCGGATGACCGTCAGCATGCCGTCCGTACCGACGGCCGCGCCGACGTCGAGCTTGCCGCGGTACTTTTCAAGCAGGCTCACCTGCGGGTTTTCCACCCAACCGCGGACGTTTCCCATATGGTCCGAGACGGCAAGCAGCCGTCCCAGCGGCCCGCCGCCGTTTATCTGCAGGCTCAGGGAGGCGTCCTCCTCCTTGAGCATATTGCCCATCATGGACGCGGCGCTCAGAAGCCGCCCGAGCGCGGCTGTGGCCGTAGGCAGCGTCTTATGAATCTGACGTGCGCGCTCACACAGCGCTGCGTCACAGACCGCGACGGCCTTCACATAGCCGTCCCTGGACATTGCGCGAAGAAGCTGATCGTTCATAGGCTCTCCTTCTTTTTTGCTGCAAAATAAATCCGGAGCGCATCCGGCTTCGGCGCGCGGAGCTTGCGGTCGGCATACACGCGAATCTGCGTGAAGCCTGCCTGCCGAAGGAAGGAAACAAGCTCCTCCTGCCGGTATGCGTACTCCACATGCTCCTCAAACGAGCGCCGCCAGAGCGTCCCCTCGCGCTGGAACAGATCCATTCCATAGCTGCAGAGCCGGCTCCGGGGATTGTATTCCGCGCGCCAGACGCAGTAGGTATCCTCGTTTTCGTCGAGAAAAACCTGCCCGTCCAGATTCTCAAGCTTGAAGGGCGTGTTGACGTCGAAAATCAGCACGCCGCCCGGGCGCAGCGCGTCGAACACACGCCGAAGCGTCCTCTGGCAGTCGTCCGGCTTTGTAAGATAGTTCAGGCTGTCCAGGCAGCAAAAAACAGCGTCCACCGGCTGCGGCAGGCGAAGCTTCTGCATGCTCTGGAGAATAAAATACGGCCTCTGAACTCCCTCTGGAAGCGCTGCGGCCTTCCGGTCCGCAAGGGTCAGCATCTCCGCCGAGCGATCGACGCCCAGAACCTGATAGCCGGCCTGCGCCAGCAGCACGGACAAAGACCCCGTCCCGCAGGCAAGGTCCAGAACCGTCTGCGGCTTTACGCCGAAGCGTGCGCAGAGCTTCTGCAGGAACTGCAGAACCTCCTCATACGGCACATCGTAGGTCAGGCGGTCGTAGGAGGCCGCAAGCGTCTCATAGGCGCTCACGTGTCGTCCTCCTTCATGCGCGCAAAAATGGTACGGTAGGCGTCCGTGCCATAATTCAGCGTACGGTTCACCCGGCTGATGGTCGCGCTGGACGCGCCGGTCCGTTCGAGAATATCGTTATAAATGAGGCCTTCGTTCAGAAGCTTTGCCAGCTCAAAGCGCTGCTCCATCGCCTTGAGCTCCGAGAAGGTGCACAGATCGCTGAAAAAATCGTAGCACTCATCGACCGTACGGAGCTTGAGAATCGCGCGATAAAGATCGCTTTCAGGATCGGAGCGTTTGTTCCGGTTGTTCAAGAGCGTTCTCTCCTTTATGTTTGTTGCCGCGCATCCGCGGACAGGGATATCTGATAGTATCGTAACACTTTAAAAGCGAAAAGTAAAGGCTTCGCCTGTTTTTTCCACCGCATTGCAGCGCCGCCGGAAAAAAGAGCCGGCCCTCTCAGGAGAGCCAGCTCTTATTGCGTCTGCAGAAACGTCAGTTCCGGTTGAAAATCTTGAAGATTTCGTCGATATCGTCGATATCCTCCTGCGCAGGCGCCTTGGTATTGGCGCGCTCTGCCGCAGCGGCGGAATACGCGCCGACCTTGGTCGCAGGCTGCTGGCGCTTCTCCTCGAAGCCGGTTGCGATGACCGTGACGCGCATCGCATCGTCCAGCGTATCGTCAAACGCGGCGCCGAAGATGATGTTGGCGTCCGGATTTGCCTCTTCCATGACGATATTGGCTGCGGTCTCCACATCGTCCAGGCCCAGCTCCTGGGAGCCTGTGATATTGATCAGCACGCCGGTCGCGCCCTTGATGGAGGTCTCCAGCAGCGGGCTTGCGACAGCCGCCTGCGCGGCCTGCTCGGCCTTGTCGCGGCCGGAGGCTGTGCCGACGCCCATGTGGGCGTGGCCTGCGTTGCGCATGATCGCCGAAACGTCCGCAAAGTCCAGGTTGATGATTACGTTCTCGGAATAGCCGACCAACTCGGAGATGGAGCTGACCGCCTGCTTCAGAACGTCGTCCGCGATGCCGAAGGCGTTGGCAAAGGTGATCTTCTGATCCGTGGCAAATTTCAGCCGGTCATTCGGAATGATAATCAGCGAGTCGACCTTATCCGAAAGATTGGCAATGCCGGCCTCGGCCTGCTTCATCCGGTTCGCGCCCTCAAAGCGGAAGGGCTTTGTCACGACGCAGACCGTCAGAATACCGGCGTCATGCGCAAGCTGCGCAATAATGGGCGCTGCGCCCGTGCCGGTGCCGCCGCCCATACCGGCGGTGATAAACACCATATCCGTGCCCTCGAGCGCCTGGGAGATGGCCGCCTTGGACTCCTCCGCGGACTTTTCGCCGATTTCCGGCTTTGAGCCCGCGCCCATGCCCTGCGTCAGCTTCTCGCCGATCTGGACCCGGTTTTCACACTTGCATTTTTCAAGATCCTGCTTATCCGTATTGACTGCGACAAACTCAACGCCCTTGACGCCTGCCGCAACCATGCGGTTGATCACGTTATTGCCGGCGCCGCCGACGCCGATGACTTTAATCTTAACCACTTTTTCTGCTGAATCTGCCATTTGTCTTCCTCCTATGTATCTCACAGTCGATCCCACGAAGCTGTAGCGTTCTACATTATGTCGACTTTATTTTATCTCGAAAACACTGTGCCGTCAATAGAGTTTATGGAAAAAACACCAAAAACATTCATCGCTCTCCGGTTTTTTCAGCCGCCGGTCAGGTCTTTGGCGTAAAGGTCGCTTTTTTTGCAGCGGCCTGCGTCAGATCGATGGTCCCTGCCTGGTACTCGCTGAGCTCTGATAAAATGGAGGAAAGATACCGGAGCTTATAATCAAGCTCATCCGTACCGCCCAGCAGGATCTCATAGCGTTCGTCATACTGAAGCACAATATCGTATTCCTTTGACAAATCCACCGAAGCAATATGCTCCAGAAGCCCGGTTCCGTCCAGTTTCTGAAGAATGGACAGCGCCGCCTCCAGCGCGGTCGTCTGGCGGGAGGTCACGGCTTTTCCGGCCTCCGGCGCTTCGATCGTAAAGCCGAGCAGCTGCGGATAGTCCGCCGCGCTTTCTGCGTCGATGCGCTCAAGCGCCTTGCCGCCCACGCCGATCAGCCAGACGGTATTCGTATCGGTCTGCACGGCAAAGGACGCCCGGTTCTCCACAACCTGGATGATGACCGTATCTGGCATGCTGCGCGCGATGCTGACCTTTTCCACATACGGAAGCGCCGTCTGGATATTCCCCGCCGCCGTCGCCTTGTTGATCAGCAGCAGGTTGTCGCCCTTCTGGAGCTGAGAGGCCTCCACAATTTTTTCCGCAGAATAGATGGTATTCCCCTGCACCTGAATATCGCCGACCTTGAAGAAGATGGTCACGCCGAACACCGCCGCGGCCACCGCCGCCAGCATGATCAGCAGCTTTCCCGCCGTCCCCGCCGTATGACGTCTGGCTCTGGCTGCAGTGCGGCTATTCTGGTTTTTCCTTTTCTGGATTCTCATAGCATTCCCTCTGCCGCGCTTCCGGCGGCTCATCCTCCACCCATTCCGCCTGCGCGCCCAGCGCGCGCAGCTTCTGTTCAAAATCCGAATAGCCCCGCCTGAGATGGTCAAGGCCGCCAAGATAGCTCCGGCCCTCCGCCGTCAGCGCCGCGACTGTCATTGCAGCCGCGCCGCGAAGGTCCCTGGCCGTCAGATATGCGCCGCGGAGGCTTTCAACGCCTGTCACGCAGGCGCTTGCGCCGTTTACCGCAATGTCTGCGCCAAGCCTGCGCAGCTCCGGCACATGGAGAAACCGATCCTCAAAAACCGTCTCTTCAAATATGCACGCGCCCTCCGCCTTCAATAGCGCCGCCATGGTCACGGCCTGCGCGTCCGTTGCAAAGGCGGGAAACGGCCCGGTCCGCACCGGCCCGCGCGGCATTCTCAAGGGTCCCGTGCGCGCGACCGCAACCGCCCCGTCCTCCTGCTGCAGACT
>CAKUHJ010000106.1 GCA_934655935.1 uncultured Oscillospiraceae bacterium
TCGCGATTACCGCGAAAGAAGAGTAAGCCGCACGCGCCCATCAGGCCCCGATAAAAATCGGAAGATTTATATCGGAGTAGAGGTTGTATTCGCAGATGCTTTTTTGACAGAAACCCCCTGCTGCGCTTCGAACGAAGCACAGCAGGGGGATTTTTTAACCGCACAGCCGGCTCAGCTGCTTGGCAAGCCAGTCGGTCAGCAGCCATACCAGCGCGATGAGCCCCAGCAGCACGGCGGCCGGAACGGCAAGCACGGCAATCACCAGGATGCCGAGCACGGTAACGGCCTTCTCCGGCAGCTGCCGGAGAAGACCCGCTTTTCCCGGCGCGCGCGGCGCCGCGAGTGCCGGGCTCACAGAACGCCCCTCAGCCGGAGCAGCCCGTAAAGCACGGCGCTCAGCGGCAGGTCGACCCAGATCAGGCGGAACAGAAAAAGCATGGCAAAGCCTCCTTGCTCAGACCGGCTCCCTCAGGCCGGTGACAATTTTATAATACCCGTTCGAGGTGGCGCGGTAGACCGCAATGTACAAAGCCGCAAAGGCCAGATAGGAAACGGCCGTCGTGCCGAGCAGAAGCGGAAGGTTGCTGAGATTGAAGAGCATCAGCAGCCGGTAGATGAACGGAAACGCAAAGCCCAGATGTACGCCGGCGAGCAGCAGCGGCAGGAAGAACACCATCAGAAGCTGAGAATTGACGGTTTTGCGGATATCCTGCTTTGTCATGCCGACCTTCTGCATGATCTCAAAGCGCGCCTGATCCTCATAGCCCTCGGAAATCTGCTTGTAATAAAGAATCAGCACTGCGCCGAGGATGAAGACAATCGAAAGCATGACGCCGAGGAAGAAGAGTCCGCCGTAGGTTGCGTAGAAATCAAAGCGCTCTGTAGCGGCGGAGTCGACGGCAGAGGAAAAAATCACGTCGCAGCCCTTCTCCTGCATCCAGCTCTGCCAGTCGCCTGCTGCGCTGCGCATGGCGTTTGCGAGGGCTCTTTGCGCGCTTTCGCCGAGCGCGGTGTCAAAGCCGTAGCTCCAGCTGAGCGTGACGGCGGGATACTCCGAGGCGGAGGTCAGCGCGGTCAGCGCAGGCAGCTGCGCGTCATAGTCCGGGACGATCACAAACAGCGTCGGCACGATGTTCATCGCGGCGTTTCCGGTTACCGTGAACGTGTCAAGGTATTTCTGAATCTCCCAGGACGGACCGCCGCGGACGCCGATGCGCGGCTCGTGATAGAGCGTGCGGTAGGCGTAGACAAGCGCCTGGCCGGGTGCGAGCGTTTCCTGCGCGCCGGTCTGGCGGTTATAGTCCTCCAGCGGCAGGATGCATAGCTGCGAGACGTGCTCGTAGCCCATAAGATCGAGCATGCTGCTTCCGCTCACCGTCGGGTCGAGCGCGTCGTTTTCCAGCATGCCATAGAGCTCCGCCATGCGGTAGGAGAGGAGATTTTCCGGCTGCGCGCAGGCTTCCCGGGCGCAGCGCTCCAGCCTGCCCTGCAGATTTTCAAGCTCCTCCGGCGACCATTTCCAGCCGGCAGAATCCGATACGCAGAGCATCAGATCCCGCGGATAGCGGTTCCGGAGAGAATCCTCCGCGCCAAAATGCAGACACGTGGTAGACGAGAGCATGACAAGCACCATCGTCGCCAGGATGCAGACCGAGGCCAGGCCCGCGCCGTTGCGCTTCATGCGGTAGGCCATCGACGAGACGCTGACGAAGTGATCGGCGCGGTAGTAAAAGCGCTTGCTTTTCTGCAGAAGCCTGCACAGCAGCACCGACCCGGAGATGAAAATCAGATAGCTTGCGGCAATGACCATAAGGACCGCCGCAAAGAACAGCGACAGCGCCGAAAGCGGATTCTTGATGGATACGGCCATTGCGTATGCCGCGCCCAGCATCACAAAGCCCACAAGCCCCAGAAGCCAGTTGGCCTTCGGCGGCTTCTCTCCGATCTGCTCGCTGCGGATAAGCTGAACGGCGCTGGAGAAGCGGAGCTTCAGAAGGCTGCTGATGTAAATCAGAAGGAAGACGCCGGTAAAGAAGAGACCCGTCGTCCGGAGGCCGTCCAGAGAAATATAGAAGCTGTAGCTGGCCTGGACGCCAATGATGGAAACCAGCGCCAGTTCTGCAAGCTTACTGAGCGCGACGCCGGCAAACAGGCCCGCGCAGAGCGAGATGAGCGCGGTAATTGCCGTCTCCCAGAACAGAACCCGGGCAAGATTGCCCTTGCCCATGCCGAGAATGTTGTAAAGGCCGAATTCCCGGTTGCGCCGGCGGATAAGAAAGGAGTGCGTGTAAAAAAGCAGCAGCAGCGAAAACACACAGATGACAAAGCTGCCGAGCGCCAGAATGGTGCCCATGGCGCTGAACTTCGTCTGCGCAAGGGCCGGCGTGCGGGAGAGCGCGAAGAGAATGTAGGTCACGGCGATCATGCCGCTGCACGTCAGCAGGTACGGCACATAGAGCCGTCCGTTCTTCCGGACGCCCTGCCAGGCAAGCCTCAGATAAAAGCCGGGCTTCATTGTGCCGTCCCTCCCGTCTGGAGCAGCGTGAGCGTATCGGAGATCTTCTGATAGAGCTGCTCGTTTGTCATCTGCCCGCGGTAGAGCTGATGGAAGACCTCGCCGTCCTTGATGAAAAGCACGCGGCCCGCGCGGCTGGCGGCCGCAACGGAATGGGTCACCATGAGAATGGTCTGGCCGGTTTTGTTGATGCGCGCAAACAGGCGCAGCAGCTCGTCCGCCGCGCGCGAATCGAGCGCGCCGGTCGGCTCGTCGGCAAGAATCAGCCGGGGATTTGTAATCAGCGCCCGCGCCACAGCCGCGCGCTGCTTCTGCCCGCCGGAAATTTCGTAGGGATATTTTTTCAGAATGTCCGTGATGCCGAGCGTCCCGGCAATCGGCGTCAGCCGTTCGTGCATTTCCGCGTAGCGCTTCCCGGCCAGAACCAGCGGCAGATAGATATTGTCCTCCACGCTGAAGGTATCCAGCAGATTGAATTCCTGAAAGACAAAGCCGAGCCTGTCGCGCCGGAAGGCTGCAAGCGCGCTTTCCGATACGGCGGCAATGTCCTTCCCGTCCAGAAGCACGCTTCCGCTCGTCGGCTTGTCCAGTGCGGCCAGGATGTTCAGAAGCGTGGTCTTGCCGGAGCCGGATTCGCCCATAATGGCGACATACTCGCCCTCCTCCACGCCGAAGCTGACATTTTTCAGCGCCTCTACGCCCATGGCGCCGAAGCGGGCGGCATAGACCTTGCGCAGCGCGCTGACCTCGAGAATGTTCATATCGATTCCTCCTGTTCTGCCGCTATTGTACAAAACCGGAAACCGAAAGGCCATCGATCTGCCTTACGGTTTCCGGTTCCGGGCTTACAGTTTTGTAAGACGGCGCTCAGCCTGCGGGCTCGGGCGCCGCGCCGCAGTACTCGGTATAAAGTGCGGCGTGGTCGTGCATGCAGAATTCGCCGGTCCAGGCGTTTGCGGTGACGCACAGGACGCTGCGGCCGCCGCCGGTCGTGCCCGCGCTTGCGCAGCAGTTCATGGCCTGCGAGGTAAAGCCGGTCTTCGCGGCCAGGACCTCCGCGCCGTCCAGCGCGTACTGCCTGGGCAGGTTGTACAGGAACTTGTTGATCATGGCAAGTCCCTCGGGATGCTGCGGCGTGGGGGCGGTGGTATACTGCACGGTGCTCAGAATTTCCCGGCAGACAGGTTCGGCAAGCGCAGCCTGCAGAATGAGTGCCATATCGCGGACGGTGGTGTAGAGCGCCTCGTCGTGCAGGCCGCTGGCGTTTGCAAAATGCGTGTCCGAAAGACCGAGCGCCTGCGCCGTTTCGTTCATTAGCGCCACAAAGGCCTCCTCGCTTCCCGCCGTGCAGAGGGCGAGGGCTTCCGTGGCCTCCGCGCCGGAGGGCAGCACCGCGCCGTAGAGAAGCTCGCGCAGCGTGACGGTTTCGCCTGCCACAAAGCCCGCCATGGACGCGTCCGCCAGGTAAAGCGGATCGATAATCTCTTGCGTCATTTCAAACGTTTCGTCCAGATTCTCCAGATTCCGGCAGGCCGTCAGCAGGGTCATGACCTTGGTCATGGAGGCAGGATAGATCTGCGCGTCCGGATTTTTCTGGGCGAGGATTTCGCCGCTGCCGGCGTCGATGAGAATGGCGCTCGAGCTGTAGAGCTCAAGATCCAGCGTCCGGGTATCGGGGCTCTCATAAAAATCCGGGGCGGTTTCCGGCTGCGGTTCAGGCTCCGGTTCCGGCGCAGGCTCGGGTTCCGGTTCTGGGTCCGGCGCAGGCGCAGGCTTCGCTTCGGGCTCCGGGTCGGACGGCGTCTGCGGCGCAGCGGGCTCCTGCGTCTGCGCAGGCGCGGAGGAAATGGGCGATTTCAGATAGGGATCAAAAACGACCTGCTTGAGAACCAGACCCACGACGACCAGCAGCGCCAGCACTGCGGCCAGGGCGAGAACGGTGCGGACGCGGCGGCGCTTCGCCGCAGCGGCCCGGTCTCTTGCGGCGGCAAAGCCGCGCGGCGTATCCTGCGGGCGGCTGTTTTGCTCTTCCATAGGCTTTGCTCCTTGCTTTGGCTTGCGTCAGCCGACGCGTTTTTTCAAGTATAGCACACTTTTTCCGCAGCGAAAAGCCCTTTTCGACACGCGGGGCGCTTGAAGTTTTCCGCTCGGAACGCTATACTGTGAAAAAACGGCAAGGGGGTTTCGGTATGGAACTGAGCATCGATCATCTGAGCGCCGGCGCGGCCCGCGCGCGGGGAACGGCGGTCATCATTGACGTCTTCCGCGCCTACAGCGTGGAGTGCTACGCGTACGCCGCCGGCGCGGCGCGCATCTATCCCGTGGGTGCGCTGGAGGAGGCGTACGCGCGGACGCAGGCGCAGCCGGACGTCCTTCTGTGCGGCGAGCGCCGCGGGAAAAAGGAGCCCGGCTTCGATTTCGGAAATTCACCCTCGGAAATTCTGAAGGCAGACCTTCGGGGCAGAACGCTCGTGCATACGACCAGCGCCGGCACGCAGGGCGTCGGCGCCGCCGTATACGCGGAGGAAATCCTGATGGCGAGCCTTGTCAACGCGGCGGCCACGGCGGAGTATCTCAGAAGAAGCGGCGCGCAGCGCGTGAGCTTTGTCTGCATGGGGCTGGAAAACCGGACGCCGACGCTGGAGGATACGGTCTGCGCGGAGTATATGCGCGCGCTGCTTCTGGGCGAGGCGTACGATCTTCCCGCACGGATTCCGGAGCTGCGGGACGGCCCCGGCCGGCGCTTCTTTGTCCCGGAGGACCAGAGCTTTGCCCCGCGCGAGGATTTTGCGCTCTGCGTGCAGTATGACAGGTTCCCCTTTGCGCTGCGGCTGGCGCGCGAGCCGGACGGCACGGCCTTCTCAGAGCGGGTGGACGTGCTCTGAGCCGGAAAGCGCCGAAACAAGGAGCGGCAGAAGCTCCAGGTACAGGGCCTGCGCTTCGGAAAGCGGCAGGGGATTTTCTCCCTCGCCCACCTCAACGGTGAACGCAGGTCTTCCGAAGCGCTGTAGAAACCAGTCCTTGAGGCCCGCGTTGTCTGATTCCGGGGGCGGGCATTCCAGCGTGTAGCCGCAGGCGGCGGCCAGCTGCCTGCCCAGGGCCTGCATGCCGGGAATGGACGGCGCTGAGCCTGCGGTGTAGACCACGCGGCCCTGCGTGTGCAGGCAGATAAGAAGCGCCGGGCGCAGCGCCTCAAGGAGCTCGCACAGCCCGCGCGTTTCCGGCCGGCAGAGCGGGCGCTCGCCCGGATAATCCCGCGGCCCCGGACCCAGGACGCCGCTCTGCGCCTTGATGCTGCAGGCAAGCGCCCAGCGGGCCGGAAAGTTGAGGTTCAGATCCACGCCGGTCAGATCCGCCTTCCAGCCCTGCGGGAAGGGGAGCTCCGGCCTTTGCAGCGCAAGGGCCCTGGCCGCGCGGTATTCCGGCGCACATTCCGGAAGCTCGCCGGAAAGCAGCTCCGCGCCGTCCGGATTGCAGCAGGGAAGCAGCCACAGTGTGTTCTCGTGGTAAAGCTCCCGCGCCGAAAGCGAGAGAAGCGGCCCGCCGTCGCGCAGCGCGGCGCAGTATTCCTCCAGAAAGCGCCACAGAAGCAGCCCGGTAATCGCTTCATTTGCGTGGTGCGCGGCGGTGAACACAGCCGTGCGGCTGCCCCGGCCGACGCAGAGCGCGTACATGGGCCGGCCATAGGCGCTCCGGCAGACCAGGCGTTGCCGGACACACGGAAAGCGGCGC
>CAKUHJ010000107.1 GCA_934655935.1 uncultured Oscillospiraceae bacterium
GGATGGTGTCTACCACAAAGTCCGCGCCGCGCAGAGCCTGCACCCGGTCGGTTGTGGCATGAATCCGGAGCGGACAGACGCGCTCCGCCGCCAGCCGCGTGCAAAGCTCCACCGATGCGCGCAGCCGGACCGGGTCAATGTCCATAAAGCAGATTTCACTGCCATGCAGAGACTGCGTCATACAAATGTCCTTGATCAGGTTCATGGAAAACACACTGCTCCCCGCGCCAAGAACGCTGATTTTAATTGCCATTGCTTCTTCCTCCGTTCGTCTTGTCTGTGCAGCGCCCGCCGTCGGCCGCGGGCCGCTCCTGTTTTTCTCCCTCTGCATTATTTCGTACGGTACGGGAAAAGGCAATCTTCACTTTTTTCTTCGGATGGTTAATATTTTTCTTCCGGAGGGCTTTGTCGCATTTTCACAAACCGAATCCTCCGTTTTTGGTAGATTTACTCCCTGAAGCGCAAAAGCCGGGCCCTGCGCAAATTGCGCAGGGCCCGGCTTCATCAAGCTGTATATCCGCCGCGCTCAGGGCGGCGCCATATGCACGCAGACCTCCCGGACCTTTGCCTGCAGGCCTTTCAGGTCCCGGAAGGTATCCGGCCGCTTTGTCTCATCCCGGAGCAGCGCCGACGGATGATAGAGCGCCGTAAACCAGACGCCGCCTTTCTTGACCCACTGGCCATGCTCGCGCGTAATTTTGTAATCCTCCCGGATCAGGCGCATCGCGGCAATTCTCCCGAGGCAGACGATGATCTTCGGCGACAGGAGCTTTGTCTGCGCGCGCAGAAAGCCGATGCAGGCCTCCTGCTCGGTCTGCAGAGGGTCCCTGTTTCCGGGCGGGCGGCACTTGACAATATTCGTGATATAGCAGTTTTTCCGGCTGAGGTCCACGATGGAGAGCATTTCGTCCAGAAAGCGGCCGGCCGGGCCGACAAACGGCTCTCCGCGCAGATCCTCCTGCTCTCCGGGCCCCTCCCCGACGAACAGGACCTCGGCGTCCTGCGGCCCGACGCCGAAGACGACGCTGCGGCGCGTCTGAGAAAGCGGACACTGCCTGCAGCCTGAGCACGCACCCTGCAGCTGTTCCCAAGTCGGCATGTCTGATCCCTCCTACCTCTCATAGCCGTCAAAATCCTGCTTCTCCATCCGGCGGCGTCTTGCCGCAAGATCCTCTCTTCTCCGCTTCATCCGGAGCCTGCGCATCCGCCGCCTCTGAAGCTGCCGCCATGCAAACAGCCCCGCAAATGCCGCCATGAGCAGGACGATGGCCAGCACAAGCCATTTCCACCAGTTCTTCTGCACATATGCGCCGGTGTTGGCCGCCTTGGAGGAAAACTCCGAGCGTGCAACGTCCGTAATGGCGCACAGATTGGTTTCTCCCAGCGCCTCGCCGTCATAGCTGACGCGGATCACGCCGAGGACGTCGCCCTCGCTGACCGGCGCGTCGGCACTCTGCGCGGAAAGCTCCACCTCGGTTTTCAAAAGCTCCTGCTGGTAGTTATTGGGCAGAAGGAGCTTGATCTCCTTCTGCGGTGCAAGGGCCACCGCCTCCGAGCCCGCGGAATAGTTGACCTTCATCTGCGCCACCGGATACAGGGGCGATGCCGCCGTCACGTAGGAAAAGCCGTCAAAGCCGTAATCAAACAGACGGATGCACTGCGGAAAGCTTTCCATCTGAAGATCGCCCGTCTCCAGGATGGTCGTCGCCGCGCCGCAGACAATGGCCAGCAGCTCCACATCGCCGCTTTTCGCCGTTGCAATCAGGCAGCGGCCGGCCGCGCTTGTATAGCCGGTTTTGACGCCGTTGGCGCGCGGGTAGTAAAAGAGGTTGCTGCTGCTCTTTGTAATGAGAAGGTTCGTGGTTTTCAGCTGCCGCGCCTCGGAAAGATTCGTCGCCGGGAGCTCGTACTCCGCCGTGCTGACAATCTGACGGAAGTTCTCGCTCTTGAGCGCCGCCTGCGTGATGAGCGAAAGGTCGTGGGCCGTGGTATAGTGCGCCTCGTCGTGCAGGCCGTGTGTGTTGTTGAAATGCGTGTCCTCGCAGCCCAGGTTATAGGCGCGCTCGTTCATCATGCGCACATAGTCGGCCACGGAGCCCGCGATATGCTCGGCAATGACGTTGCAGGCGTCGTTTCCGGAGACGATCATCATGCAGTAAAGCAGGTTTTCAAGAGACATCGTCTCCCCCACCTTCAGCCCCGCCGAGCTGGAATCCGCGCCGAGGCCCGAAAGCGCCGACTCCGTGACCGTGACCATATCGGAAAGGTTTCCGTTTTCCAGCGCAACCAGGCACGTCATGATTTTGGTCAGGCTTGCGGGATAAATCCGCTCGTGCGCGGACTGCTCGTAAATATCCCGCCCGGAGCCCAGGTCCACCAGAAGCGCCGCCTTGGCCTCCACCCGGAAGGCAGGGTCCGGCCCCGCGGCCTCGTCCCCTACGGCAAAGCATACCGGGGCAAGCGTGGAAAGCAGAAGCGCAAAAAGCAGAAGCGGCAGCAGAAGCCGCGTGATTTTTTTCTCGGTTCGCATGATATATTTCCCTCCATTGGGATTGCAGAAGCTCGCAAATATGGTATAATTATAGCAAAAAACAGGCATATGTCAATGTTCGGGTGAGGTGGGCGATATGCGTCGGCGTCTGCGGCAGATTCTTTCCGGCTGGAGTCCGGCGTTTGTATGCCTTCTTGCGCTTTTGGCGCTCGGGATTGTATTCAGCGCGCAGCTTCCGTATCTGCAGGGCCGCGTGCAGACGCAGCGCCGCAGCGAAGCCGCAGAGGTTCCCTGCGTGCAGGAAAGCCTGCCCGATGCTGCGCCGGACGGCGCGCAGCGGATCAATCTCAACACCGCCCCGGCTTCGGAGCTGATGCTTCTGCCGCGCGTCGGGGAGAAAACCGCGGCGCGCATCATCGCCTACCGCGAAACCGTCTGCCCCTTTATCTGCACGGAGCAGCTGATGGACGTGGAGGGCGTCGGCGAGGGAACCTATGAACGGCTGAAGGATCTGGTCACGGTCGGATAAGCGGGAGGACGCTATGAAAATACTGGTTGTCGACGACGAAAAGCTCCTGGTAAAGGGGATCAAATTCAATTTTGAAAACGAGGGCTACGAGGTTCTTACCGGCTCGGACGGCGCGCAGGCCGTGGAGGCCGCCGCCGCCGGCGATATCGACCTGATCATTCTGGACCTTATGATGCCGAATGTGGACGGCCTGGAGGCCTGCCGGCGCATCCGGGAATTTTCCGACGTGCCGATCATCATGCTCACGGCCAAATCCGGCGATATGGACAAGCTCATGGGCTTCGAGCACGGCGCGGACGATTACCTGACCAAGCCCTTCAACATTCTTGAGCTCAAGGCCCGCGTGCGCGCGCTGCTGCGAAGAAGCGGCGGAAGCCGCCGCGCGGATACGCCCGCGCAGAGCGCGCTTGTCTGCGGGCATATCACGCTAGACCGCGACGGGCGCAACGCCTTCCATTCCGGCGTCCCGGTGGAGCTGACGGCGAAGGAATTTGACCTCATAGAGCTTCTGATGCGGAATCCGAACCGCGTCTACTCCCGCGAAGCCCTGCTGGACGCCATCTGGGGCTATGACAGCAGCAGCGAAATCCGAACCGTGGACGTGCACATCCGGAGGCTGCGCGAAAAGCTCGAGCGGACGCCTGCCGAGCCCGAGCATATTCTGACCAAGTGGGGTGTTGGCTATTACTTCAAATACTGATCCGGCCCGCAGCGTCCGGCAGCATGTGCAGCTGCTGCCCTCAAGCTCGCAGCTGCGCAACGCGCTGGCCTACATGCTGCTGACCTCTCTGGCGCTTCTGTTTCTGAACGTCTATTCTGCCGCCACCACGCGCAGCCTGATGTTCCGCGCCAAGCAGTCCTCCGCGCAGGACAAGCTTCAGATGGTCTCCGCCGCGTTTTCCGGCGCAGACAGTCTGAGCCGCGAAACCGTCGATCAGGTGATTGCGGTGCTGGGCGATCTCAATGTCACGCGGCTTCTGATCACGGACGCCGCAGGCTGCGCGCTGTACGATTCTGCGCAGACGCAGAACGCCGCCGGAAGCTTCCCGTTGTTTCAGGAAATCGTCAGCGCGCTGAACGGAAACGACGCCTTCCGCTGCGTCTATGACGCCGGAACGCTCAAAAGCTTTGCCGCCACGCCGATTCTGATGCAGGGAACCGTCTGCGGATGCGTCTACATTCTGGACTACGACATTGCGCAGGGCGGCGTCATCGCTGGGCTGGAGCGGACGATTCTGCGCGGCTCCCTTCTCCTGCTCGGCGTCATTGTGGTGTTTGCCGTATTCTTTTCCGTCACCGGCTCCGGGCGGATGCGGAAAATCCTGACCTCGATGCGGCTGGTCCGCGAGGGCGAGTACAGCCATAAAATCCAGCTCCGGGGCAGCGACGAATTTTCAAAGCTCGCCACGGAATTCAATCAGCTTACCGATAAGCTGCAGGCCTCCGAGGCCGCGCAGCGGCAGTTTGTCTCCGACGCCTCGCACGAGCTCAAGACGCCGCTGGCCTCCATCAAGCTCCTGTCCGACTCCATCCTGCAAAACGAAATGGACGCGGACACCATGCGCGAGTTCGTCTCCGACATCGGCCAGGAGGCCGACCGCCTGACCCGCATGACGCAGAAGCTCCTCACCCTCAGCCGCACCGAGAGCGCGCAGGCCAGCGCCTCGCACGAGATTGTGGATCTCGGCGACACGGTTTCCAGCGTCTTCCGCCTGCTCATTCCGCTGGCGGACGCGCAGCAGGTCCGGCTCACCGCCAGCGGCGACCGCTTCTGCACCGTGCTTGCCTATGAGGACGACGTTTACCAGATTATTTTCAATCTGGTGGAAAACGCCGTCAAATACAATCACCCCGGCGGCAGCGTCCACGTCACAGTCCGCATAACCGGCGAGGATATCCAGCTCCAGGTGCAGGACACCGGCGTCGGCATCCCCGCCGAGGCGCAGCAGTATATCTTTGACCGCTTTTACCGCGTGGACAAGGCAAGGAGCCGCCAGGCCGGCGGCTCCGGGCTGGGCCTTTCCATCGTCCGCGAGATGGTCGAGCGGAACGACGGGCGCATCCGCGTGGAGTCCCGGGAGGGCGAGGGCTCCTGCTTTACGGTAATCTTCCCGGCCTTCAGGCTGGAAGGAGGCGAAGCGTATGAGGCGTAGGGCCGCAGCCTGCGCGCTGCTTCTGGTTCTGGCGCTGCTTCTTTCCGCCTGCGCTTCCGAGCGCCCCGCGGAGCCGGAAGACGCGCTCAGCCTTTATTATGTCGCCGCGGAGGGCAGCGAGACGGCGCAGCCCGGCACGCTTGCCGCGCAGCTGTGCGCCGCGCCCGACCGCGCCAGCATTGACGCCGTTCTGGAGCTCTGGCTCCGCGGCCCTACGGACGCCGGCCTTCGAAATCCGCTGCCGTCCTCGCTCAGCTGCAGCGGCTACGCGCTGCAAAGCGGTGCGCTCGAGCTCCGCTTTGAAGGCGCGGCGGCGCCCTCCGCCCTCGAGCGGACGCTTCTGTGCGCCTGCCTGACGCTGACCCTGACGCAGCTGCCGGAGGTTTCCTCCGTCGCGCTTCAGCTTCCGGAGAAAACGCCCGGCGAGAATACGGGCCCGTTCTGCGCAGAAGACTTCCTGCTGTATGACGCCGCCTCCGAGCTCCCGGAATATACCGTCAGCCTCTATTTTCCGGACCGCCAGGGGCTTCTGCACGAGGAAAAGCGGGCCGTGGCGTGCGCGGATACCACGCTTCTGCCGCAGCTTGCCGTGCAGGAGCTCATCAAGGGCCCCACAGCCTCCAATCTCGTGCAGATTCTTCCCAAGGATGTGGAGCTGCTGGACTTCAGCACCGCCGACGGCGGAGCGATTCTGATCTTTTCCGAGGACTTTGTCCGCTGCGACTCCTCCGCGCGCGCCGCGCAGAACGCCGTGCGCAGCATTACGGCCACGCTCTGCGCGTTTGAGGATATCACAGCCGTCCAGCTGGCGCTGACCGGCGACCTGTCCATGGAGAATATCGACCTGGACCGCGTCTTCTCCCCCGGCCCCGGCTGGTACGCAAAATAAACAGGCGTCCCCAGCCTCGGAAGCAGCAAATATGCTGCGCACCTTCGCAAGCCTGAAGCTTCTTTCGTGTTTTCCTCTGGCGCGGCAGCGCCCAAGGCTCCCGGCTTCCGAGGGAGCTGTCAGCGTTAGCTGACTGAGGGAGAGATCGTTCTCTCCTTCCGTCAAGGCTTACGCCTTGCCA
>CAKUHJ010000108.1 GCA_934655935.1 uncultured Oscillospiraceae bacterium
TTCACGCTTGCGGGCCTGATGGAGCTCGGCTTTGCCCGCGAGCAGGTGTATACCACGATGGAGCTCAAGATGAAGTGCGCGCTCGGTAAGTGCGGCCGCTGCAACATCGGAAACAAATATGTCTGCAAGGACGGCCCGGTCTTCCGCTTTGACCAGCTGGACGAGCTTCCCAACGAGTATTAAGGAGACGGAGCAAATGGAGAAAATGGTAAACGTATTCCTGTTCGGAAAGAAATATCAGGTGCCGGAAAGCCTGACCATCATGGAGGCCATGGAGTATTCCGGCTATCAGCTGGTCCGCGGCTGCGGCTGCCGCAACGGCTTCTGCGGCGCCTGCGCCACGATCTACCGCATCGCGGGCGACCGGGAGCTGAAGGCATGCCTGGCCTGCTCGACCAAGGTGGAGGACAATATGTATGTCGCCACGCTTCCGTTCTTCCCGCTGGTGAAGGAAGTCTACGATATGGAAAAGATCCGGCCCACGGAGCGCATCATGATGCAGCTGTATCCCGAGATCTATTCCTGCGTCGGCACGAAGGCCTGCACGCAGGGTCTGAACGTCATGCAGTACATCGCCTACGCGCAGCGCGGCGAATATGAAAAGTGCGCCGAGGAGTCCTTTGACTGCGTCATGTGCGGCGTGTGCTCGTCCCGCTGCCCCGCGGGCATTTCCCATCCGCAGGTCGCGATGCTGGCCCGGCGCCTCAACGGCAAGTATCTGGCCCCGCACTGCGGGCATCTTGACGCGCGGGTGCAGGAAATCCGCGACGGAAAATTTGAAGCCCTGATTGAAGACCTCATGGGAAAGCCCCTGGAGGAAATCAAAGAGCTCTACAACACCCGTCAAATCGAGAAGTAAGGAGGCAACGCTATGTATACCGATCCGAAAATTCAGGCCTCCATGGAAAAGGTGGCCGCTGCGCGCGAAAAGAATGCGGGCCTGGACCCGCGCCGCATGAGCGCGGAGGAAAAGGAGGTCCTCCTGAAGACCTTCCATCCCGACTACCGGGAAAACCAGTTCACAACGCTGAAAATCGGCCCCAATGCCGGGCAGAAGGTCCCGCTGGAGCTGGCGGCGCTGCTGGAGGGCCATTCCCGCCTGAGCGGCGCCCTTCCCGCGCTGGGCGCGCCGGACTATGAGGCGGACGTTCTGATCATCGGCGGCGGCGGCGCAGGCTGCTCTGCCGCAATTGAGGCGGACAACGCCGGCGCGAAGGTGCTGCTGGTGACGAAGCTCCGCATGGGCGACGCCAATACCATGATGGCGGAGGGCGGCATTCAGGCCGCCGACAAGCCCAACGATTCGCCCGCGCAGCATTTCCTGGACGCCTACGGCGGCGGGCACTTTGCCGCGCAGAAGGATCTTCTCTACAAGCTCGTGAACGAAGCGCCCGAGGCCATCCAGTGGCTGTCGTCCCTGGGCGTGGAGTTTGACAAGGCGCCGGACGGCACCATGATCACGACCCACGGCGGCGGCACCTCCAGAAAGCGCATGCACGCGGCCAAGGACTATTCCGGCGCCGAGATCATGCGCACCCTGCGCGACGAGGTGCTTAACCGCAGCAGCATTCAGGTTGTGGACTTCACCTCGGCCATTGAACTGATCAAGGACGAGGCAGGGCGCTGCGCGGGCGCGGTGCTCATGAATATGGAAACGAGGGAGCTCCTGATTGCAAGGGCGAAGACGGTCATTCTTGCCACGGGCGGCGCGGGCCGGCTCCATTATCAGGGCTTCCCGACCTCCAACCACTACGGCGCGACGGCGGACGGCCTGATTCTGGGCTACCGTGCGGGCGCAAAGCTCCTGTATCCGGATACGCTGCAGTACCATCCCACGGGCGCGGCCTTCCCGGCGCAGATTTACGGCGCGCTGGTGACGGAAAAGGTGCGCTCGGTCGGCGCGATGCTGATCAATGCCGAGGGCGAGGCCTTCATGAACCCGCTGGAGACCCGCGACGTCGCCGCGGCCTCCATCATCCGCGAATGCTCCGAGCGCGGAAAGGGCGTCAGAACGCCGCTTGGCGACGCGGTCTGGCTGGACACGCCGATGATCGAGCTCAAGAACGGCGCGGGCACGATTGAAAAGCGGATTCCGGCGATGATGCGCATGTTCGGCAAGCACGGGATCGACATCCGCACGGAGCCGATCCTCGTCTACCCGACGCTTCACTACCAGAACGGCGGCCTGCACATCACGCCGGACGGGCAGACGGATGTGGAAAATCTCTTCGCCGCCGGCGAGGTGGTCGGCGGCATCCATGGCCGCAACCGCCTGATGGGCAACAGCCTTCTCGATATCATTGTCTTCGGCCGGAACGCGGGCGTCCACGCTGCGCAGAAGGCGAAGGACGTGACGCCCGGCACGCCGACGCTTGCGCATGTGGAGCAGTTTGAGGCGGAGCGGGAAAAGGCGGGCATTTCCTCGCAGACGCTTTCTCCGCAGCTGCTGCCGGACTATGTGAGAAAAAAATAATACTTCAGAAAGAAAAAGAAAGAGCGTTCTCTTCAGGAGGAAATCATGAGCTTTTCCCTTAACTCTGCCGGCTTTCTGATGCTCTCGGTGTTTCTGATTGCGGCGGTTGGCTATCTTCTGGGCCGCATCACCATCAAGGGCGTCAGCCTCGGCACGGCAGGTGTGTTTGTGGCGGCACTGGCCTACGGCGCGTTCTTCGGCGCACATTTCAACTCGAAGTTCTTTGTGCAGGAGGTCAACTATGCCTCGCAGGCGCTGAAGATTGTGGAAAATCTGGGCCTGGTGTTTTTCGTGACGGCGGTCGGCTTTATTGCAGGGCCAAACTTCTTTAAAAACATGAAGAAGAATTTCCGGTCCTATGTGCTGCTGGGGTTTGTGATCATTCTCTCCGGTGGTCTGGCTGCGGTTTTATGTTTGCTTGCCGGTCATGCGCTGGAGGGCGGAATGGCAGGCTTTGATCCAAAGCAGCTCACAGCTATGATTGCGGGCCTGCTTTCAGGCGCGCTGACCTCGACGCCGGCCTTTTCGGCGACCAAGGAGGCCGTTGCTGCACAGTATCAGGATGCGGTGACCGTCGGCTACGGCATTGCGTATCTCTTTGGTGTCATCGGTGTGGTGCTGTTTGTGCAGCTGCTGCCGCGCGTGGTGCACGCAAACATGGACGAGGAGCGTAAAAAAATTACGCAGGTGGATACCGGTGCAGCGGATGCTGCGCGGCAAAATCTCATAGAGATTGATGATTTCGGCTTTATGCCCTTTGCGGCGGCGGCGGTTTTCGGAATCCTGCTGGGGGCAGTCAAGCTGTTCGGCTTCTTCTCGCTGACGACGACGGGCGGAACACTTCTGGTTTCACTTCTGTTCGGGCATTTCGGCCGCCTTGGCCGCGTCAACCTGATGCCGCAGAAGAAGGTTCTGGAAACCTTCCGGGAACTGGGCCTGATGGTCTTCCTGATTGGTGCGGGCGTTTCCGGCGGCATGAGCTTTGTGCGCTACTTCAAGCCGATCTACTTTGTCTACGGAATGGTCATGACGCTTCTGCCGATGATCGTGGGCTATATACTGGCCCGCTATGTGCTCAGGATGAACCTTCTGAACATTCTTGGTTCGATCACTGGCGGCATGACCTCGACCCCGGCATTGGGGACGCTGATTCACGTGGCGCATACCGCAGATGTGGCCTCCGCGTATGCGGCAACCTACCCCATTGCGCTGATTGCCGTCGTACTGGTTACACAGACCGTGGTAAGACTCTTTTAAAACGACGCAGCGGCCGCCCGAAAGGACGGCCGCTGCGCTGCCTGCCATAGTTTTTCGGCAGTCTCTGGACTTATTTCATGAATTTCCGGACCAGGCGGTCCTTTTTTTCTGTGTAGGGGTGGTAGCGCAGCGGAAGATCGAGCCAGCAGGCCTTTTTTACAATGCTGCGTTCATGCGTAAAGGTTTCAAAGCTCTTTTTTCCGTGATAGCTGCCCATGCCGCTCGCGCCGACGCCGCCGAAGGGCATGTGCGTGGTAGCGAGGTGAATGATGACGTCGTTGATGCAGCCGCCGCCGAAGCTGCAGCTGTCCAGCACGCGCCGCTGTGCCTGCTTTGAACGGGAAAACAGATACAGCGCCAGCGGCTTTTCCCGCGCGCGGATAAAGTCGATGGCCTGGGAAAGCTGGTCGAAGCAGAGGACCGGCAGAACGGGGCCGAAGATCTCTTCCTGCATGACGGGGCTTTCCGGAGAAGCATCCAGCAGCAGCGCCGGGGCGATAAAGCGCCGACGGTCGTCAAAGTCTCCGCCGATGATCGCCCGTTGCCCTGCAAGCAGGCCCTTCACGCGGGCGTAATGCTTTTCCGAGACGATCACGGGCATGTCGCGATAATCTCCGTCCGGGAAGAATTCCTGCAGAGCCTTCCGGTAGGCGGCGGCGAAGGCGTCCCGGACGCTGCGGTGAAGCAGCAGGTAGTCGGGCTCCACGCAGGTCTGCCCGGCGTTGAGCACCTTCCCGAAGGCGATCCGCCGCGCGGCCAGCGTAAGGTCGGCGGTCTGGTCCACAATGACGGGGCTTTTTCCGCCCAGCTCGAGCGTCACCGGCGTAAGATGCTTTGCCGCCGCCTGCATGACGACCCGTCCGACGGCGACGCTGCCGGTGAAGAAAATATAGTCGAAGCGTTCTTCCAGCAGGCGGCTGTTTTCCTGCCGCCCGCCCTCTACGCAGGCGACGTAGGCCGGCTCGAAGGTTTCCGAAATCAGCCGCGCGAGGACGGCGCTGGTTTCCGGCGCGTAGGCGGAGGGCTTGACAATGGCGCAGTTGCCCCCGGAGATCGCGCCCACCAGCGGGCACAGGCACAGCTGCACGGGGTAGTTCCACGGCGAGAGAATCAGCGTCAGGCCGTAGGGCTCCGGGCTCAGAAAGCTTTTGGCCGGAAACTGCGCCAGAGGCGTGCGGACGCGGCGCTCGCGCAGCCAGCGGCCAAGGTGCCTGCGGTGAAAGCGGATTTCCTCCAGCACGAGCCCGGTCTCGCACATATAGCTTTCCATCGGCGCCTTGTTCAGGTCCTTGCGCAGCGCCTCGGCAAGCTCGCCGTCATAGCGGCGCAGCGCCTGGGCAAGCTTTTCCAGCTGCTGAAGCCGGAAGGAGAGGGGCCGGGTCTTTCCGGAGGAAAAAAACGCGCGCTGAGCGGCGCACAGAGCAGAAATCTCCATAGGGGACCTCCAAAGAATTTTTCTCCATTATACTCCGAGCGGGAAAAATGACAAGCGCGCGGAAAAGCCGCGCCCGCAGAGGTGTAAAATTTTTATGAAGTGCACGCAGCCTCTTTCAAAATCCATTCAAAAAACGTATAATAAAGCTCAGAAAAACTTAAGGATGTGTTCTTGTGCTTTACGTGTTTCTGGCGCTGGCGCTGCTCGGCGCGTGCGGCGTGACATTCGCATGGAGCGGCTTTGCCTCCTGGTCGGCCCTGTGGCAGCTGCCGGTCAGCTTTGCGGGGATTTTTCTTGCGCTGGTGCTGCTGTTTGCGCTGGTGCTGGTGGTCTCCTGCATGCTGGTCAATCCGAAAAAGGAAAATCCGCGCCCCAACGCCTATTTCCGCTTTATGCTCAATCAGTTCTGCCACATTGCGTTCTTTCTGGGCGGCGTGCGCGTGCATGTCACAGGGCTTGAAAAGCTGCCGAAGGACGGGAGGTTCATGCTGATCTCCAACCATCTGTTTGCCTTCGACCCGCTGATCTATTATTATGCCATCGAGCATACGGAGCTGAGCTTCCTGTCGAAGAAGGAGAATTACTCGCTGTTTCTGGTCAGCCAGATCATGCACGAGCTTCTCTGCCTGCCGATTGACCGGGAAAATGACCGCGAGTCCCTGAAGACCATTCTCAAGGCCATTTCCTTCCTGAAGGAGGATAAGACCTCCATCGCCATTTTCCCCGAGGGCTATACCAGCAAGACGGGCGAGCTGCAGCCGTTCCGCAACGGCGCGTTCAAAATCGCGCAGAAGGCGCAGGTTCCGGTTGTGGTGTGCGTGCTGTGCAATACCAAGGCCATTCTCCGGAATATGTTCCGCCGCCATACGGACGTGTATCTGGACGTTCTTGAAATCATCCCGCCGGAGGAGCTGACGGGGAAGAATACCGTGCAGATCGGCAACGAGGCGCACCATGTCATGGAAAACGGCATCCGCAAGCGCCGCAGCATGACGGCGCCGGCCTGAAAGTTATAATAATATCGATCATCTCAGCTGCAGCGGGGCGAAAAAGTCTTTT
>CAKUHJ010000109.1 GCA_934655935.1 uncultured Oscillospiraceae bacterium
AAGGAGTCCTATAAGAGCAAGCGCACCTTGGAAAATCCAATCGAAAAGCAGGTCGTTTTCGAGAATCATCATGAGCCCATCATTGATGTTCAAACATGGGAGCGCGTGCAGGAGCTCAGGAAGCAGCGCAGGCGTCCCAATCGCTTTGACGAGGTCGGCTTGCTCTCCGGTCTTCTTTTCTGCGCAGACTGCGGCAGCGCCCTGCACCAGCAGCGCTACAACACAGACCGGCGAAGCTGCGACTGCTATATCTGCGGAAGATATCGAAGCCGCACGCATGACTGCACCGCACACTATATCCGTACGAACATCCTAACTGCCGGCATTCTGAAAAATCTGAGGCACATTACGAACTACGCCGCTGAGCACGAACAGCAGTTCATGGAGCTCCTGATTGCACAGACTGAAGTTGGTGACAAGCGGAAAAATGCAGCGACGCTGAAAGAGCTGAGTGCTGCCGAAAAACGTATCGCGGAGCTTTCTGTTATCTTCAAACGGCTGTATGAGGACAACGTGTGCGGCCGCATTTCCGACGAGCGGTTCACAGAGCTTTCATCGGATTATGAAAAGGAACAGCGTGACCTGAAAGAGCGGCGCACCCAGCTCCAGACAGAGCTTGCCAAGGCAAAAGAGGCTAAGACCAACGCGGAACAGTTCACGGAAATTGTCCGCAAGAATGCGCATTTCGATGAATTGACGCACACGCTTCTGCGGGAGTTTGTAGACAAAATTATCGTGCACGAGTGCAGCTACGACGAAAACGGCACCCGGCGGCAGGAAATTGAAATCTACTACTCTTTCGTTGGCAAGCTCGATTTGCCAGCATAGGGGCACAAAAGAAAATGTTCCAGCCAGAGCAAATTGCCCTGACTGGAACGAGAAAAATTTTTACACGATTTGTGCTTCCTTATCACACATGAGCATTCGAGCGGCAGGCCCAGAAGGACCTGCCGCTGCCGGTTTTGGTTCTTATAGCTGCATCAGTGCGTCGAGTTCCTGCGCAAGAAGCGGCCGGTAGGCACCCGGCGCGAGCTCGCCGAGGCAAAGCGGCCCCTCCTGAATGCGCTTCAGGCGTGTCACGCGCAGCCCCGCGCGCTCGCAGAGCCGGCGAATCTGGCGGTTTCTGCCCTCGTGCAGCGTCACGCGCAAAAGCGCGACGCCGTTTTCCGCGTGCACAAGCGCAACGCCGGCGGGCTGCGTCAGCTGGCCGTCAATCTCAATGGGCTGCGTCAGCGTCTGCTCGCGCCCCGGCGTGTACTGGCTGACCCAGAGAAGGTAAACCTTCTCGATCTGATGCTTCGGGTGCATGAGCCGGTTGGCGAGCGCGCCGTCGTTCGTCATGAGGAGAAGTCCCTCGGAGTTGAGATCCAGCCGCCCCACGGGGTAGAGCCGACCAAGCTCCGGCGGAAGAAGCTGCGAAACGTTTTTGCGCTCCTTTTCATCGTGAAGCGTCGTAACATAGCCGCGCGGCTTGTAGAGCAGCAGGTAGCGAAGCTCCGGCGGCCTGCGCAGGCGCACGCCGTCCAGCTCAATGACGTCGCACGCGGGATCGGCGCTGTCGCCGAGCTGTGCGGTATTGCCGTTGACGCGCACGCGCCGCTGCACAATCATAGCCTCCGCCTGCCGCCGGGAAGCGACGCCCCATCTGGACAGCAGCTTCTGAAGACGCTCTTCCATGTTATCCTCCAAATATCCGGGCCCAAAGCCCCTTTTTCTCTGTTTGCGCAATTTCGCGCGCGAAGCGGACCGGAACGCGACCGATGGGATTCCCGGCCAGAAGAATTTCAAGCGAACCGGCTTGCGTGCGTTCGACCGGCGCCCAGGTAAACTGCGGCGCGTGCAGACGGAACGTGACCTGCTCCTCGCGCAGGAGCGGATAGGAAAAATCGTCCTCCGCAAGAAGCCGGACGGAATCCTCCTGACCGCCGAGAACCGCGCACGTGCCGAGCTGCGCGCCCGCGCGCACAAGCTGCCGCGTACGGAAGGCGGAGAAGCCGTAGTCCAGGAGCACCGCATGATCCCGCCAGTCGTCCGGGTCGCATATGGTCACGGCGATCAGGCGGCGGCCGTCCCGCTGCGCGGCGCTGACCAGGACGCGCCCGGCCCTTTTGGTGTACCCGGTTTTTACGCCGATGCAGCCCTCATAGCGCCAGAGCAGCTTGTTGTGGTTCGTCAGGCTCCGGCCGGCGGCGCGGATCGAGCGCGTGCTGACCACGCGCAGAAAATCCGGATTTTCAAGCGCGGCTCGGGTCAGAACGGCAAGATCCCGCGCGGTGGAATAATGACCCTCGGCGTCCAGCCCGCTGGGATTTTCAAAATGCGTATCCGCAAGACCGAGCTGGGCGGCCCGGCGGTTCATCTGCGCGCAGAATTCTGCCTCGCTTCCGGCGAGCACAATCGCAAGCGCCTGCGCCGCATCGTTGCCGGAGTGCAGCATCAGCCCGTACAGAAGCTCCCCAATCCGGAGCGTTTCTCCCCTTTTCAGGTACATGGACGAGCCCTCGACGCCGACGGCCTCGTCAGGAACGGTCACGCTTTCCGAAAGCCGCCCGCTTTCACAGGCCAGAAGCCCCGTCATGATTTTTGTCGTGCTGGCGATTGGGGCATGTGCGTCGGCGTTCTGTGCACAGAGAATTCGGCCGGAGGCCGCGTCCATGAGAATGGCGCTGCGCGCGCTGGTCGCCGGAGCCGCGCGGACCGGAAGCACGGAAAGCAGAACGGCAGCGGCTGCAGCCGCTGCCGTGAAGAATTTTTGTATTTTCAATCTCATCACCCGGAGCTAGCTTCTGCGCTCCGGCGCGGCATTATTCCGCTTCTTCGGCCTTTTTGGCCTTTTTTTCGGAAAGATAGCTTTCAGCCTTGTCGATCAGCTCCGGCAGAAGCTCAATCAGGCGGTCCATGGAGCTGGAGGCGGGCTCAGAAATCGGCAGCATGCGCACCGAATCGTCCCGCACGACCAGAAATGCAATGGGGGTAATCTGGACGCCGGCGCCCGCGCCGCCGCCGAAGGCATTGTCGCGGTTCGCGGGATAATTCTTGGTGGCAAAATCGCTGCCGCCGCTGCCGTAGCCGATGGAGACCTTGGTGATTGGAATCACGGTTGCGCCGTTCGGCGTGCTGATCGGATTGCCGATCACTGTATTGACGTCAATCATGCTTTTGATCTTCTCCATGGTGGAAGTCATCATTTCAGACAGAGGATGATTCATTCGCTTGCACCGCCTTTTTCCTTTGTTGCAACAGCTTCAAAAACCGGAAGCCCGCATGCAGCGCCAGAGCGAGCGCTCTTCCGATGGTGATAGTCAGCTGCAGCCGGGCGCTTACGCGCATCTTTTCTTCATTATAGTCCAGAACCGGCTGAATGTCACGCTTTTTTATCACAAAAATACGCTCCAGCGCGGGCGTCAGCGCGCCGATGGCCGCCCAGGCCCTGCCGTAGTTCATGGCGGCTTTGGCGGGGTCTTTTCCGCCGAAGGTGACGCAGAGCGTCAGCTCCTCCACGCGAAGCTTCCGCCGCAGGTCCCCAAGGACGTCGCCGGCGAAGTCCAGGAGCTCCAGAATGCCGCCCACCCTGCCGGAAAGCAGCGGGGAGGCTTTTTTCTCCGGCGCTTTTTTTTCGGGCGCCGGCGCGGGCGTTTCCTGCTTTTGCGCTGCGGTGGCTTCCCGTTTTTTTGCGCGTTTCTTCTTCTCCTTTTTTTGCTTTGCGGGAAGAAGCTGGATACAGAACGCGGAAACCTTGAGAGAAAGCCGGACGCTATCGTTCTCATACGCGGCGGATACGCCGACCGGAATACAGCCGATCAGAACAAAAACGGCCAGAAGAACGCACAGCGTCATCCACCAGCTCCAGCTCATTCTGCCGCCTCCTGCGGCTGGGTGGCCGCGTCCGGCTGCGCGGCGTGAATTTCCTCCGGCTGCGCGGTGAGCGGTACGCGCGGAATCTCCGGGAGCTCGGAAAGAGAGCTCAGGCCGAAGACGCGCAGGAAATCCTCCGTCGTCTCATAGACAATGGGCCGTCCCGGAACGTTCAGCCGTCCGGCCTCGCGGATGAGCTTCTTGGTCAGAAGGGCGCTGACACAATAGGCGCTGTCCACGCCGCGCAGCTGCTCCACCACGGCCTTGGTGGCCGGCTGATAGTAGGCGATGACAGTGAGCGTTTCCAGCTGTGAGGGCGAAAGCTTCGGCGGCTTCCGGGTTTCCAGCGTTTTTGTGACGAACTCCGCCATCTCCGGCGAGGAGCACATCTGGTAAGCGTCCTCCAGCCTTACGATCCGGACGCCGCTGCGGGTATAGGAAAGCTCGTCCATGAGCTGCTTCATGGCCGCGTGAATTTCGTCCTCGTCCCGTTCAAGCGCCTGACTCAGCCGCGCGGCGCCGACCGGCTCCCCGGCGGCAAACAAAATCGCGGTCAGGGCCCGGTGAAGATCCGTTTGTTCCATAATCGTCTATCCTTCCGTAATCTCTTCGTCTGGAGCGGAAACAAAGCGCACGTCCGCGTCGCCGTGCATGTCCTGAGAAATCTGGACAGAGCGCTGCCTGCACAGCTCCAGCACAGCCAGAAAGGTCGCCACAACCTCAGAGCGGCTGCGGCTGCCGGCAAAAAGCGCGCGGAAGCGTGTGACGCCGCGTGCAATCAGCCTGGTCAGCACCTCCTTCGCCTTCCGGGCGATGGGGTAGGGCTCCGCGCCGACGATGCCGGCAAAGTTCTCTGCCTTCGGCGGAAGATGGCGCTGGGTGCGCTCAGAAATGGCGGCGAGGGCCGCGAGAAGATCCTCCGGCGTGTGCCGGTAGTGGTAGGTGTGGTCCGGGGTATAGGGCTCCGGAGACTTTGTAAAAAGGCCGAGCCCCAGCTCGTTGCGCGGCGCGAGCGCAGCGGCGGCGGTTTTGATCTGCTGATAGGCCTCCTGCCGCCTGCGCTGCTGCAGAGATTCAATGAGCTTTTCCATGTCGCTCTGCGCCTCGGCCTGCTCTGCCTTGGAAAGCAGCATCCGGGTTTTGATAAACATAAGGTGCGAGGCCATGGTGATAAACTCGCTTGCAATTTCCATATCCATGCGCTTCATTTCGTCCAGATAGGCCAGATACTGCTCCAGAATCGAGGAAATGCGGATATCCTGTATTTCAATTTTGTTTTTGCTCAGCAGCAGGAGAATCAGGTCCAGCGGACCGTCGAAATCCTCCATAGCGTCAAGCTTTGCGTGCACGACGCCGTCCAGGTGATATTGTGGTTGATCCATAGGTGAAACCGCCCCGATTACGTAAATAAGCCGACCAGCGCGCAGGCCGCCGCGTCAAGCCCGTTCCAGAGTCCGTCGCGCAGCACGCCAAGCGGCGTGTCGATCACGCCGAAAAACAGCAGCGCGGCCAGAAACAGCATGCCGTAGCGCTCGTAGCGCATCAGCTTCCAATAGAGCCGGTCCGGCAGGAAGGAGAAAACAACCTTCGAGCCGTCGAGCGGCGGGATCGGAAAAATATTAAAAACGGCGAGGCCCGCGCTCATGGAGGACAGATAGAGGAAAAACAGCCAGAGGATATAAAGAACGTTCCCCGGATGCTTTGCATACAGGACGCCGAGAATTTCCATGACGATGAGCGCGAGAAGGCTCAGCAGCACATTGGAAAGCGGGCCGGCCAGCGCGGTAAGCGCCATCCCGGCTTTGCGGTTTTTGAAATACCGGGGATCGATGGGAACGGGCTTTGCCCAGCCAAAGCGGAAAATCGCCATCATCAGAAGACCGGTGAGGTCAATGTGCCGCAGGGGATTGAGACTCAGCCGCCCGGCGCGCTTTGCGGTCGGGTCGCCGAGCCGCCAGGCGACATAGCCGTGGCTGACCTCGTGGAATGTGATGCACAGCAGCGAGGCTGCAACGATAAGCGCGGTCTGCCAGAGCGTATCGAGCCGAAGCTGGCTGAGCCACGCGGTAAATCCGTTCATGCAAATGCGGCCTCCCTGCAGCATATTATAGATTCAAGTATAGCACAGCTTCCCCTGTTTGACAAGGAAGGCGTCCGCAGAGAAAAAACTTATAAAAGCTTTCAAAAAGCAGTTGACAAACCGCGGCTTCTCCTTTATAATATCCCTGCTAACGATCGTTTGATCCTTATGCGCATGGCGGTATAGCTCAGTTGGTAGAGCACCCGGTTCATACCCGTGTTGTCATCTGTTCGAGTCAGATTGCCGC
>CAKUHJ010000110.1 GCA_934655935.1 uncultured Oscillospiraceae bacterium
TGTCCAAGACTGATCAGATTTCCCAGTTTTGGGATTCTTTCATCTGTCCGGTTCAGAAAGATGCCTTCCGGTTTGGTCGTGGACTGGACGGCCAGGTTCTTTCCCTCCAGATCACTCAGTTTATAGATATCACTGTTCTCATTTACAGCGACCACCTGGCGGCTTGCTATGTATGGTCCTGCCCATCGATAATCATCAAGGCGCCCTTCCATGGAAAAGCATCCCATGATACAGTCGATCTCTCCGCTCTCTATCAGTTCTTTTTTCTTCTCCCAGTTGATCTGGACGACCTCCACCTGATAACCCATTCTTTTGAAAGCTTCTGTAGCCAATTCTACATCGATACCCGTCGGTACACCATCCTCATTCAGATAATTATATGGTGGATAGTTGTCGCTGCCAAGGGTAATAACCGGCTTTTCTGGTTCTTCTTTCGTGTTATCTGTGTTTTTACACCCTGTCAGGGCGACTGCTAAAATTCCCACAAGCAGAATGCCTGCAATCACTCTTTTTTCTTTCATTTTCCGTCTATCTCTAACTATCCTTTTTACTTTTTTCATATCTGATCCTCTGCCTTTTGTTACTTTTCAATGACCTGCGGTTCGGTGCCCCCGCCGGATTCTATGCCTCTGATCGTCTTTTCCTGTACCTTTATCTCAACCGGTTTTGAAATATAAACTGCTGCAAATTTACCGTCTTATCCGTTTCGGTTTCCAGATATGCCTGCATCTCCGGAACAGAACTTGCAGGTAAGCATAAGCTACATTCAGGCTGATCTCTTCCGCTGTCCGCCGCAGGGAAGGCAGTCCGTACAGATGCTGGATCAGAACCATCTTGAACAGTACCACCGGATCGATACTGGGCTGCCCATTATCTTCGCAATAGAGCGGCTCCACCATTTCATACAGCGCATTGAAATCTACGGCTGCATCTATTTTTCGAAGCAGATGCGCCGCGGGTACCAGTTGGTCTATTACTACAAACTCCACTCTGTCCCGATCCATTTTCCCTCGTTCCAGCATCTTTTCATCACCCGCTTCTATTTTAACATATCCTTGTGAAAAAGCCCAGCTTCCGCTGGACTTTTTCGACAGACTGGGGGCGCTGCATACTGCAGCGCCCCCGAAAAATTTTTTCGTTATTCCAGAATCAGGGGCTTCGCCTCCGGCTCCGTGACATAGCCAAGCTGCGCCGCCTCGCACCCCGCGCCGCGAAGCGCTGCAAGGCAGGCCTCCGCGTCGCGCTCCGCCACAGCCATCAGCAGGCCGCCGCTGGTCTGCGGATCGTAGAAAATATCCTCCAGCGCGCGCGGCGTCTCGCAGCGTTTTTCCACGCCGTGCGCCGCATATTCCCGGTTCCGGTACGCGCCCGCCGGGATGAAGCCCATATCGGCCATCTCCAGAGCTTCGGGGTGGTAGGGCACGCGCGCGGTCTGGATATGGATGCTCACGCCGCTGCCCTGTGCCATTTCATAGCTATGCCCCATGAGGGAAAAGCCCGTGACGTCCGTGCAGCTATGGGTTTCAAAGCGCACCATCACGTCGCGCGCGGCGCGGTTGAGCGTCGCCATCTGGCGGTAGAGCCGGTCCAGAAACGGCTTCTCCACAAGCTCCGCCTTCGCCGCCGTCGTCAGAATTCCCACGCCGAGCGGCTTTGTCAGCAGCAGCACATCCCCCGGCCTTGCCCCGGAATTGGTCAGCACGCGGCTCGGGTGCACAAAGCCCGTAACCGCCAGACCGTAGATCGGTTCCGCACCGTGGATCGTGTGCCCGCCGGTGATGATCGCGCCGGCCTCATAGGCCTTGTCATAGCCGCCGCGCAGCAGCTCCTTCACCGTCTGCGCGTCCATACGGTCCGACAGGCACATGATGTTGAGCGCCAGCTTCGGCTCCGCGCCCATGGCATAGACGTCGCTCAGGGCGTTTGCCGCCGCAATCTGCCCGTAAAGGAACGGATCGTCCACAATCGGCGGAAAGAAATCCGTGGTCTGCACAATGGCAAGCTCCTCGCTCACCTGATAGACGCTTGCATCGTCGCTCTTGTCGTAGCCGACGATCAGGCGCGGGTCCGTATGCGTGCGAAAGCCGTCCAGCAACTGCACAAGCGTCCCCGCGCCCACCTTCGCGCCGCAGCCGGCGCAGGAGGCAAGCTTGGTCAGCCGAATCTCAGTCTCCATTACGCTTCTCCTTGATAAACACAGACATAGCCTCCGTTTTCCTCGCGGACAATCCGGTCGACCTCCTCCCGGCAGACGCCGTCGGGCGGCAGGAAGCCGCCCTCTATCCGCACACATGTGCCGCAGGAGCTTGAAAGCGACCTTGGCACAGGCATGGTCCGCGCCCGCAGCCCCTGCTGCGCGCAGAGCCTCTGGTAGCGGGTCGCGCCAAAGTGGGAAAAGAACGTGGCGATATAGACCGCTTCCATCACTTCTTCAGGCTCAGCGTATACACGCCGTCCGCCTCGCTGAGGCTCACGGTGTAGCCCTGATGCTCGGCAAAGCGGGTCACATTTTCACGCGAGGCCACATTGTCCACCAGCACCGTGTAGGCGCTTTCCTTCGTCATCAGCGCCTTCCGGGTCATAATCACAGGCTCGGGGCAGGAAAATCCTCTTGCGTCTACCGTCGTCATGCGTTCTTGCTCTCCTTTCGGAAGGTATTGACACACGCAATCACAAGCGTGACCGCGATGCCGATGATCACGGCGATTTTGCCGTTGCCGGTCGGCCCCTTTGCCGAGGACGCGAGACCAAAATTGTGGCAAAATGCCGCGCCGGCCAGCAGGCCCAGCACCGTTACGGCGCTGTCGCTGCTGCCCTCGCCGGCCAGAATCAGCTGGCGCATCGGGCAGCCGCCCAGCAGCACGCAGGCAAAGCCGGTCAGGAGCATGCCGAGGAAGTTCCAAAGGCCGTCGCTGTGCGCGATGGGCTGCTCGGCAAAGCCGAGGCTGAAATAGCTCGTATCCGTCACGGCGGTCAGAAGCAGGTTGCACGCCAGCGCGCCCGCCAGAATCGCCGCGAAGCCAAGAATCAGCTTCGTCTCCCGGAACAGCGCGAGGTCACGGACGCCGCCGACCATGCAAAGGCGCGTCCGCTGCGCCAGCGCGCCCACAATCAGGCCCGCCGCAAGGCTGATGAGAACCGGCGCATGCATGGCCCCAGGGCCGCCTCCGGCCTCGGTAAAGTAGATAAAGGCCGGCGCAATCAGCAACAGCGCAAACACCGCAAGCGTCAGAACGACAAATACGCCGCCCTCCGCCTTTGCAAGCGCATAGCTTTTCCTGAGCGTATAGCCCCGGTTGAGGAAAAATACGCCCGCAAGGATTCCGCAGGCAAAGCCCGCGAGGCCCACAAGCGCGTTGAGATCGCCTCCGGCAATGCGCAGAATCATCCGGAACGGGCAGCCCAGGAACATAAGGCTCCCGATCATCACGAACATGCCCAGCACAAAGCGGGTCAGCGGCGCGCTTCCGCCGCGGGCGGAAAATTCCTTCTTCGCCAGCGCCATCAGGAAGCTGCCGAGCACCAGGCCGATGATCTCCGGCCGGATATACTGCACGGCCGCCGCAGTGTGCAGGCCGAGCGCGCCCGCGGTATCGCGCAGGAAGCAGGCCACGCAGAAGCCCATGTTCTTGGGATTTCCGAACAGCACCAGCACCGACGCGATCACGCCGATGATGAGGCCGGCGAAAATCATGTTCCGTTTTTCGTTTTTCAGTGTCACGTTTCTCTCTCCTTTTCGTTCATCTTTAAAAAGAACATCGCTTTCTACATTTTAAGCAGCGGCCGCTGGAATGTCCAATTCTCTTTTTTGATCATTCGATAGATTTATTATAAAATCAAATAAGTTTTCGCCATTTTCGAACAAAGATCGGAATTCGCGTATTTTATTTGCATTCCAGATAGATTCATGTTAAAGTTTTATAAGATTATCCGCAAGGAGGGACCTCTGCATGAACCGGATTTACCTGGACAATGCCAGCACCAGCTTTCCCAAGCCCCCCTGCGTCGTGCAGGCCATGACACAGTATCTGACGCAGTGCGGCAGCAACGTCGGCCGCGGCGGCTACCGCGCCGCCTATCAGGCCGAGGAGCTTCTGTTTGAAACGCGGCAGCAGCTTGCCGCGCTCTTCGGCGCGGAGGACGCGGCGTGCTGCGTCTTCACCAAAAACGTCACGGAGAGCCTGAATCTGCTGCTCAAGGGCTTTCTGCGCCCGGGCGACCATGTTCTGGTCTCCTCCATGGAGCACAATGCCGTCATGCGCCCGCTCTGCCAGCTGCAGGCGCAGGGCGTCCAATTTACGCGCATGCCCTGCCGCGCGGACGGAACCCTGATTGAGGACGGGCTGGACGGGCTGGTGCAGGAAAATACCCGCGCCGTCATCATGACGCACGCGAGCAACGTCTGCGGTACGCTGCTGCCCGTCGAACGGGTCGGCGAATTCTGCCGCCGGCGCCGGCTCCGCTTTTTTCTTGACAGCGCGCAGACCGCGGGCGTCTTCCCCATCGACATGCAGCGCATGCACCTGGACGCCGTGGCCTTCACCGGCCATAAGGGGCTTCTTGGCCCGCAGGGCGTGGGCGGACTTGTGCTGCGGCGCGAGCTTGCGCCGCTTCTCACCCCGCTTATCGCCGGCGGCACCGGGAGCCTGAGCCATACGGAGCGCATGCCGGACTTCCTGCCCGACCGCTTTGAAGCCGGGACCCTGAACCTTCCGGGCATCATGGGTCTTCGCGCTGCGCTGGACTTTCTGCAGCAGACCGGGCTTGCGGCCATCCGCGCGCACGAGCTGTCCCTCACCGCCCGCTTTCTTTCGCAGCTTTCCCCGCTTGTCCGTCAGGGGCGCGTCCGCCTCGCCGGGCTTCCCGGCCCGCAGGGCCGGGCGGGCGTGGTGTCTGTGCAGACGCCGGGGCTGGACCCCGCGCAGCTTGCCGACGCGCTGGACGTCCGCTTCGGCGTCCAGACCCGCGTGGGGCTTCACTGCGCGCCCGGCGCGCACCGGACGCTCGGAACCTTCCCCACGGGCACCCTCCGCTTTTCCTTCGGCTATTTCAACACCCCCCAAGATGCGGACGCCGCCGCGCAGGCGCTGGACGCGCTGACAAAGGAGACGCCGCATGGACTTTAAGCAGCTTCGCTCCTTCGTCGCCGTGGCGGACTGCGGCAGCTTCACCAAGGCCGCCGCGCAGCTCTACAGCTCGCAGCCCACGCTCAGCGCGCACATCCGGCAGCTTGAACAGGAGCTGCACGCGCAGCTGTTTCTCCGGACCACAAAAACGCTTTCCATCACCCCCCGCGGGCAGGAGCTTTACGACTATGCCGTGGAGGTTCTGCGCCTGCAGCAGAGGCTTCTGTCCGGCTGGGCGCAGGAGGCAAATCTTCTGCGCCTCGCCGCGTCCACCATCCCGGCCTCCTGCATCCTTCCCGAGCTTCTGCCGGAGCTTCGCGCGCGGCTGCCGGAGGTGGTGCTCGAGCTCTATCAGAGCGACAGCGCAGGCGTTTTGCAGGCGCTGCGCACAGGCCGGTGCGAAATCGGCCTGGTCGGCATGGCCGAAGCGGCGGAGGACATGCGCTTTGCGCCCTTCTTCCGCGACCGCATGGTGCTCATCGCGCCCAACACGCCGGAGTTTTCCGCCCTGCAGCGCCGGGGCGCGTCCTGCGATGAGCTGCTCAAACGCCACCCGCTGCTCGTGCGTGAGGCCGGAAGCGGAAGCGCAAAGCACGCGGACGATATTTTTCAGGCGCTGGGCCTCCCGCGCGATCAGCTCCGCATCTGCGCGCGTCTGAGCGACCAGCAGAGCATCAAAAATCTCGTCGCAGCCGGCCTCGGCCTGTCGCTGATTTCGGAAAAGGCCGTTCAGGAGGAATGCGCCTGCGGGCGGCTGCTGCGCTTTCCTCTGCCGGAGGGCGTCGCGGAACGGCAGCTGCTGCTTGTGCGCAGAAAAAGCGGCGCGCTGCGGCCAAACGCGCAGCGCTTCTGGGAGCTTGTGCTCTCGCATTATTTGCCGGAAGCCTGACCGGCAGAAAAAACACGAAAAAAATCTTGACAATTCCGCAGCTGTGTGATATGATACCGGAGCAGTCGGGAGACTGCTTATCAGCTGCACGAGTGGTGGAATTGGCAGACTCGCTAGATTCAGGTTCTAGTGTCCACTCCGGACGTGCGGGTTCAAGTCCCGCCTC
>CAKUHJ010000111.1 GCA_934655935.1 uncultured Oscillospiraceae bacterium
GGCCGCAGTATTCTGCGTATGCGCCTTGCGCGCAAGCGCCGCGTTCACCGCGTCCGAGATCATCATGTAGATCACCGCGAAAACCGGCACGCCCAGAAGCATCCCCGCGAAGCCGAAAAGGCTCGCCGCCAGCGTGATGGACACAAGCACCCAGAAGCCCGAGATTCCCACCGTGTCGCCAAGGATTTTCGGGCCGATGACGTTGCCGTCCAGCTGCTGCAGCAAAAACACAAAGACGATAAAATAGAAGCTCTGCAGCGGATTGACCAGCAGAATCAGAAATGCGGACGGAACCGCGCCGATGATCGGCCCAAAAAACGGAATGACATTCGTTACGCCTACCACCGTGGACACCAGCGCCGGGTACGGCAGCTTCAGAAGCGACATGCCGATGTAGCAGATCACGCCGATGATGGCCGAGTCGATGAGCTTGCCGATTACAAAGCCGTTGAAAATCCGGTGGATATTCCGCCCGAGGTAGAACAGATGATCCGCCCGCCTGGGCTGGAAGGCCGCTACCACTATTTTTTTGGTCTGCGCCTGGAAGGTATCCTTTGACCAGAGAATGTAAACCGAAGCCACCAGGCCCACCAGCAGATTGAACACGCTCTTGAACACCGATACAACCGAGGTCGTCAGCGTTGTAATCAGGTTTTTCATATCGCTGAGGAAGGTTGTCCGGACCCAGTTGTCCACAAATTCGTAGATTTTTTTAAGGCCGCTATCGACATAGCCCTGGATTTCCGGGTTATCCTCCAGGATGCTGGTCACCCAGGCGTCGATATTTCCGTAATAGGTCTCGGCATTGTTGGCAATGCCGACGATGCTGTCCCACAGCTGCGGCAGCAGCATCGAGAAAAAGCCGTACAGCAGAAGCGCGGCGAACAGCAGCGCGAACAAAATCCCCATCGCGCGGCTGAGCTTTTTGGCCGGGGCCGGCTTCATTTTTTTCTTCTCCAGAAGCGGCAGCAGGCGCCGGTCAATGAAGTTGACCAGCGGATTTAAGAGAAACGCGAACACCACGCCGCTGACAAGCGGCGAGAGAATCGCGCCGAGCGACCGGAGCACGCCGAAAAAGCCCGGCAGGTCCGTAAAAATAACGACCAGCACAATCGCGATAAAAATGACGACAAGCGCCGTCACGCCAAATTTCAGATATCGTCTGTCCGGATGATGTTCCAAGGCTGTGCCCCCCATTCTTCTGCCGCTGCGCCGCATGCGGCCAAAAGCCCGCGCTCCGGGCGCACCGGCGTTCAGATATATTTAGCTTAACACGCCGCGCAAAATCCGTCAAGAAAGGCCGCGTCTTCTTCACAGTATTTTAAGGAAATTGCAAAAATCCGGGTTTTATAGTACCATAGGCGCTGAGAGGAAGGGATGCTTTTATGGCAAAATCCGAAATGCAGAAGCTGAAGCTTCTGTACCTGAAGGAGCTTCTGGAGGAGCAATCTGACGAAACGCACCCGCTCAGAGTCCAGCAGCTGATCGACGCGCTGGCTGCGCGCGGCGTCTGCGCCGAGCGAAAGAGCATTTACAGCGATATAGAGGCCCTCCAGAGCTACGGCATGGACATTGTGCACCGCAAGGGGCCGGGCGGCGGATATTTCCTGGCCTCCCGGCTGTTCGAGCTGCCGGAGCTGAAGCTGCTGGTGGACGCCGTGCAGTCCAGCCGCTTTCTGACGCAGCGAAAATCCATGCAGCTCATCGCAAAGCTTGAAAAGCTCTCCAGCCGCTATGACGCCGGCAAGCTCCGGCGCCAGGTGGTGGTAACCGGCCGCGTAAAAACCATGAACGAAAGCATCTATTATAATGTAGACCTCCTGCACGAGGCCATCGCAGAAAACTCTCAGATCCGTTTCCGCTATTTTGACTGGGACGTGGGCGCAAAGCGCGTCTACCGCGACGGCCTCTACGCCGCAAGCCCCTACGCGCTCTGCTGGGACAACGAGAATTATTACCTCATCGCCCACTCCGAGCGCCACGGGCTGACACATTACCGCGTGGACAAAATGACGCACATCGCCCTCACGCACACGCCGCGCTACCAGGATGCGCAGAGCCGGGCCCTGGAGCTGCCGCAGTATGGGAAGGGCGTATTCGGCATGTTCTCCGGCGCGCGTGTTCCGGTGCGGCTGCGCTTTGCGCGCAGACTGGCCGGCGTGGTCGTCGACCGCTTCGGCGCAGAGGTCATGCTGATTCCGGAGGATGCGGCGCACTTCACCTTTACGGCGGAGATTGCCGTCTCGCCGCTGTTCTTCGGCTGGCTTGCCGGCTTCGGCGCAGAAGCGGAGCTGCTGTCCCCGCAGCAGGTGCGGGATGATTATGTAAATTACTGCAAGCGCATTCTCCGCGTCTACACGCCGGAGTGAGCCGCGCGCTCAGAGCTTCGGCACCGCAATCCGGCGCGTGAGGCCGCCCGCCTCGTCCCGGCAGAATCCGCAGCGCAGCAGGAACCCCTCCGCCGCCTGCACCAGCGGCTTTGGGGCCGTAAGCTCCTGCACGCCGCGCGCGCGGAAATGGCTGACCGCCATCCCGAGCAACTGCTGGCCCAGGTCCTGGCCGCGGTGCTCCTGCAGAAGCTCCATCGCCTCCAGAATCCCCGCCCCGCCGTCCTCGCCGCCGGAAACGCGCACGAAGCCGGCAGGATTTCTGCCCAGCAGCGCATGATACGTTCCGCTGCTGTCCGGGCCGGTGAACCAGAGGTTATGGTCCTTCCGGGTCTCTGTCGTGCGCCACCAGCGCTGGCGGGCAAAGGTGGAAATCTCCTCCGGCAGATGCGTGCTGTCGTTCAGGAAATCCACCGTAAAGCGGCCCGCATCGTAGCGGAGCCTGCTGACCGCGGTATTGTCGCAGTAAGGAATCTGCTCGCCCGGACACAGAACGCCCTGCGCCGCACGCAGAACGCAGCCGTGCGTGACAATGGCGATGCTGCCGCCCGGATTTTCCTCCGCCCGCTCGGAAAGCGCCTGCAGGAACCTGTCCTTATAGACCTCATAGCGCTCGCTTCCGTCCACATGCCAGCTTTCCGGCTCGCGGTTGAAGCGCCGCATATCCTCTGCCTCGAACTCCTCCAGATAGCCGAACGGCACGTCCTCCCAGCGCCCGAGGCCGACCTCGCGGAAGCGCGCGTCGCAGCTGAGCTGCAGCCCCTTCGGCGCGCAGACGGCCTCCGCCGTTTTTCGGGTGCGGTAAAGATCGCTTGCGTAGCAGCGGTCGATCGGGATTTCCCGGAACCGCGCCTGCAGGGCCGCAATCTGCCGCAGGCCGTTCGGCGTAACCAGGGAATCATACTGGCCATGAATCCGTCGGTAGGCGTTCCCCTCCGCCTCCGCATGGCGAATCAGATAAACCGTTGTCATAAGCTTCAATAAATATTCACGCAGCCAAGCACCTGCTCCCGCAGCCGCTCCGCCGCCTCAAGGGCATACTTCTGATATTCTTCTCCGGGCGCGTTTTTTCTGCGGAAGGCATAGAGAATGTTTTCTCCCGCCAGAAGGGCCGCGCCTCGGCCCAGGCGGTCAAAGGCCTTCTGCGCCTCCCGGACTCCCGGCCCGGAAACCAGGAAAAACAGCTGCGGATAGCGTTCGCGCAGCTTGCTCAGCGCCAGCGCATTCGTGGACGACATGCACACTCCGACCTCGCTGTAGCCGCTTTTGCCGATCAGGTCCGTGCTCCAGCGCATGGCAAGGTCGGCAATGGCCTGGTGGACCACCCGGTCGCCGGACAGCAGGTCCTGCAGCTCCCGCGCGGAGGAGTTGGACGAGCGCGCAAGCACAAACACATTTTTTCCCTCCGCGCAGAAGCGCGTAAACGGCTTGACCGCGTCGCTTCCAAGGTATGCGTTCAGCATAACGCCGTCGCACGCGTAGGGTGTGAACGTCTTTTTGCCGACGGAGCACGTTCCGAAGCAGGCCTGCGCCAGCGCCTGCGCCGCGGGCGGAAGGTCCGCGCGCATCCAGTCCAGCAGCACATAATATCCAAGCTCCCGCGCAAGCTGCATCAGGCTCTGCATCGCAGCCACGCCCGGCGCGCCCAGCGCGCAGAAAAGGCCCGAATCAAAGCTCACCGCCGGAATCACGGGCTGCAGCGCCTCAAGAAGCCCCTGGCAGAAGCTCCGGCAGGCCTTTGCCAGCGCCTGCGCCGGGTCGCCCGGCTCGTTTTCCGCCCGCTGCAGAAGAAAGTCCGGAAGGCTGGAAGGCTCCGGCGAAAGCGAGAGCACCACCGGATTCTTTTTGCTCCGGATCTTTGCCTGCAAGGTACTGATTGCCATCAGCTGCACCTCCCTGTTTTTTCATACAGTATAGCATATTTTTTACGTGCGGAAAAGAAAAATCCAGCTTTTTTCGCGCATAGTCTTCCCTTGCGCCGAAGAAAATAATCCGGAAGGGAGATGATTGCATGCAGGTAAAGGGTTTTCTTCTGACGATGGGCGCGGGCATTGCCGCCGGAATGCTGGGCGCGATGATGCTGCCGAAAAACAGCACGGTTTATCAGATGACCCATGACGCGGCCAAAACCATCCAGAAAGAGGCCGGCAAGGCCGTGGACGCCATCACGGAGGCCATGTAAGGCAGGGTAAACTACAGGCGTGCTGCGCTTTGCTGCAGCACGCCCGTCGTTCATTCTTCGCCGGAAAAGCTTTTGCAGTAGGGCGCCAGGCAGCAGCGCGCGCAGGCAGGCTTACGCGCTGTGCACACCGCTCTGCCGTGCAGAACGATTCTGTGGCAGAAGTCGGACGATTCCTCCGGCGGAAGAATCGCGCGCAGCTGCCGCTCCACCTTTTCCGGCTCCTTTCCGCTGGCAAGCCCCAAAAGGTTGCAGATGCGGATGCAGTGCGTATCGCAGACGACCGCCCCCGGTTCCCCGTAGAGGTCGCCCAGCAGCAGGTTTGCCGTCTTGCGTCCCACACCCGGGAGGCGCAGGAGCTTTTCCATATCATCCGGCACCCTGCCGCCGTACTCCTCCCGCAGCATGCGGCAGGCCGCGACGATATCCTGCGCCTTGTGCTTGTAAAAGCCGCAGGAGCGGACGTATTCCTCAACCTCCGCCACATCTGCATCGGCAAACGCGTCCAGAGAGTCGAAGCGGGCAAAGAGCGCCGGCGTCACGAGATTCACGCGCGCGTCGGTACACTGCGCAGAAAGGCGCACCGCAATCATCAGCTCATAATCCTTCTGCGCATGCAGCGCGCACACGGCCTGCGGGTATTCCTCCTTCAACGCTTCCAGAATCCCCGTCACACGCTCGTTCATCTGCATACCAACGCCCCCTTTTCTGACATTTTACCACATATTCTGCGGAATGCAATGTAAAAAGCTCCCGGAGCCGTTTGCTCCGGGAGCCTGGAAATCACAGAAACGCGATTATTTGCCGGCGTTCATCTGCGCGGCGACCTCCGCTGCGAAGTCTTCCTGCTTCTTCTCGATGCCCTCGCCCTTTTCAAAGCGAACCGCGTCGACGAAGGTGACCTTGCCGCCCAGCTCCTTCGCAGCAGCGTTCATATACTGCTCGACGGAGACGGAGCCGTCCTTGACGAAGGCCTGCTGCAGAAGGCAGTTTTCCTCGTAGAACTTGTTGATCTTGCCGGCAGCGATCTTTTCCTTGACCTGCTGGGGCTTGCTTGCCATCTTGGGATCGTTGTCCATCTGGGCGACGAGAATCTTCTTCTCCTCCTCGAGGACGTCCTCGGTGACGAGGGACTTGTCCCAGAAGCGGGGATTCAGGGCCGCGATCTGCATCGCGACGTCCTTACCGATGGCCGTAGCGTCAATGCCGCCCTCGACAGCCAGATTGACCAGAACGCCGATCTTGCCGCCGGCATGGACATAGGACACGGAGGTGTTCTTGTCGAAGCGGGCAAAGCGGCGGATCTGCAGGTTTTCGCCGATGGACATGACCTTCTCGGGGATAATTTCGGAAACCTTGAGCTCGGAGCCGGGATACTTGCACTCAAGCAGCGCGGCGACGTCCGCAGGGGCGTCCGTCAGGACGACGGTGCAGATGTCCTTGACAAAGTTCACGAAGGGCTCGGACTTGGCGCAGAAGTCGGTCTCGCAGTTGACCTCCACCACCGCGCCCACGCCGCACTTGGCGCAGACCGTGGCATAGGCCATGCCCTCGGCCGCGATGCGGCCGGCCTTCTTGGCGGCCTTCGCAAGG
>CAKUHJ010000112.1 GCA_934655935.1 uncultured Oscillospiraceae bacterium
GGGGGCTTTTTGCCCCCTTCACTCTTCCCCCGCTGCTCTGTCGCAGAGCTGCAGATCATAGTTTTTCGACAGTCTCGCGGCACGGCAGCTCCAAAAAGCTGCCGTGCCGTTTCATACATACACATACAATTTTACTCATTTACTCAGCCGCCGAGGTAGGCCTTCTTGATCGAGTCGCTCTGAAGGAGCTCGCGTCCGCCGCCCGAAACGGTAATCCGCCCGGATTCCAGAACGTACGCGCGGTCGGCCACCTGAAGAGCCATCTGCGCGTTCTGCTCCACGAGAAGAATCGTCGTGCCGGCCTTATGTAAAGAGACGATCAGCTCAAAAATCTGCTCCACCAGCAAGGGCGCAAGGCCCATGGACGGCTCGTCCAGCATCAGAAGCTTCGGCTGGCTCATCATCGCGCGACCCATGGCAAGCATCTGCTGCTCACCGCCGGAAAGCGTGCCGCCAACCTGCTTGCGGCGTTCCTTCATCCGGGGAAACAGCTCGTAAACGCGCTCCAGATTCTCCGGCGTCTGGCTGGGAGAACGCGTATAAGCGCCCATCTCCAGATTCTCTTCGACTGTCATGCGCGCGAAAATGCGCCGTCCCTCCGGGCACTGAATCAGGCCGCGCTGCACGATTTTATTCGGCGCCATACCCGCAACATTTTCGCCCATGAACTCAATCATGCCGCTCTTGGGCTTCAGCAGACCCGAGATGGTATTCAGAACCGTACTCTTGCCTGCGCCGTTTGCGCCAATCAACGTTACGATTTCGCCGTCCGCGACGTCAAGGCTGACGCCTTTGACCGCATGAATCGCGCCGCCGTAATACACATGCAGATCATGTACACTCAGCATGCTCAGCCCTCCTTTTTGCCAAGATAGGCCTCGATGACCGCAGGATTGGCCTGAATGTCGTCGGGCGTGCCCTTGGCGATGATTTTTCCGAAGTTCAGAACGCAGATGCCCTCGCAGATGCCCATAACCAGGTTCATGTCGTGCTCGATGAGAAGAATGGCAATGCCGAAGGTGTCGCGGATATGGACGATGTTCTCCATCAGCTCGCTGGTTTCCGAGGGGTTCATGCCGGCTGCGGGCTCGTCCAGCAGCAGAAGGCAGGGATTTGTCGCCAGCGCGCGCACAATTTCAAGCCTGCGCTGCGCGCCGTACGGGAGAGAACCTGCCTTATGCTCGGCCAGGTCCTGCATGTCGAAAATGCTGAGCAGCTCCAGCGCGCGCTCCTTCGCAATCCGCTCCCGGCGCCAATAGTTTGGCAAACGCAGAATCGCACTGCCGACGCTGTACTTGATCTCGTTGTGAAGGCCAATGAGAACATTGTCCAGAACTGTAAGCTCCCGGAACAGCCGGATATTCTGGAAGGTACGAGCGATGCCCATCTGGTTGACCTGAATGGTTGACTTCCCTGCCGTGTCCATGCCGTCGAGAAGGATGGAGCCGCGCGTGGGCTGGTAAACCTTCGTCAGAAGATTGAAAATCGTGGTCTTTCCGGCGCCGTTCGGCCCGATCAGGCCCGCGATTTCCGTGCGGCCGATGGCGAGGTTGAAATCGCTGACGGCGGTCAGGCCGCCAAAATCGATGCCCAGATGCCGCGTTTCCAGAATCGGCGGCAGACCAATGTCACGCTCCGGGATCACATTCGTGGAGGGCATGGGGACAAGCTTTGTTTTCGGTCTTTGCGGTTTATTCATTGTCGCTGCTCTCCTTTGCTTTTTTCAGATTCGGGCGGAAGACGGCGTTGAGCGCCTTTTCCAGAATTCTCGACATGGAGAAATCGTAGCTGCCCATCAGACCCTTCGGGCGGAAGATCATCATCACAACCAGCGCCAGAGAGTACACAACCATGCGGTAATCGGACATGGCGCGCAGAGCCTCCGGAAGGACCGTCAGCACGGATGCGGAAATCACGGAGCCCAGCATCGAGCCCATGCCGCCCAGAACCACCATGACCAGAATTTCAATCGACTTCATGAACTTGAACGTCGAGGGATACAGGGAGCCAAGATAGCCCGCATAGAGGCAGCCGGCAGCGCCCGCGAGCATCGCGGAAACGACAAAGGCCAGCGTCTTATAGTATGTGGTCGGCACGCCGACGCTTTCCGCCGCGATTTCATTTTCGCGGATGGAGAGAATCGCGCGTCCGTGGCGGGACTTCATGATCATGTGGATGACCACGCAGGCCAGCACCACGCAGACAAAGACGAGATTGAAGCTCGCAAACTTCGGAATCCGCTTCAGGCCGGCCGCGCCGTAGGTAAAATCAGCGCCGAGCACAGAGTCGATATTGGTAAGCACCACGCGGATGATCTCGCCGAAGCCCAGCGTGATGATGGCCAGATAGTCGCCGCGCAGCCGCAGCGCCGGGATGCCGATCAGAAGGCCGAAGACGCCCGCCACCAGGGCGCTGATGACAATGGCAATGATCACATAGGGAATGACCGCCGCGTTATTGCCTGCCTTCATGAGCGCCGCAGCCGGCGTCGCCTTCATGAAAATGCCTGCCGCGTAGGCGCCGACGGCCATAAAGCCCGCGTGGCCAAGCGGAAGCTGGCCAAGATAGCCCGTGGCCATATTCAGAGAAACCGCGAGGATGATGTTGATGCCGACGGTAATGAGAATGCCCATCCAGTAGTTTGTGATGACGCCGCCGGAAATCAGGCTGGAAAACAGGAGCCAGACTGCGGCGATCAGCGCCAGATTGATCACATAGCGCAGCGGCATGGGAATCCGGATCGGCAGATTCCGCTTGTCAGCCGGGCGTGCGGAGGCGGTCTTTTTTGTTTTCATGCTTCCGTTCCTCCTTAAACCTTTTCTGTGACCTTGTGGCCCAGGATGCCGGTGGGCTTGCAGAGAAGAACCACAATCAGAATCGCAAAGACCACGCCGTCCTTCCAGACGGAAAGGCCGATTGCAGCGACAATCGCCTCAAGAATGCCGATGGCAAGGCCGCCGATCATCGCGCCGGGGATGGAGCCGATGCCGCCGAGCACCGCCGCGACGAAGGCCTTCAGGCCGAGCATGGAGCCCATGGTCGGCGAGGCCTGCGGATACGCGCAGAGGTAAAGGACAGAGCCGATGCCGGCCAGCGCCGAGCCGACCGCAAAGGTGAAGGAGATGGTCTTGTTCAGGCTGATGCCCATCAGCTGCGCCGCGCCCATATCCTCCGAGACTGCGCGCATGGCCTTGCCGAGCTTTGTCTTCTGGACCAGGAAGGTCAGAACGCCCATGGAAGCCAGGGAGACCAGAATGGTCAGGATTGCCGCGTAGCTGATCGTTGTGCTGCCGAAGGTCACATTGCCGGGAACAATCACGTCCATGCTCTTCGTATCCGCGCCGAAGAGCAGCTGCGCGCCGTTCTCCAGCAGGAAGGAGATGCCGATTGCCGTAATCAGAAGGCTCAGCCGGGGCGCGGAGCGCAGCGGTGTATAGGCGACCTTTTCAATGACGACGCCCAGAAGCGTACTGACCACGACCGCCAGCACCACGGATACGATCGGATGCAGGTGAAAGCTCGTCATCGCGTAAAAAGCGGTATACGCGCCGACCATGATGATATCACCGTGCGCAAAGTTCAGAAGAAGGATGATACCGTAAACCATGCTGTAGCCCAGCGCGACCAGCGCGTACACCGAGCCGGTCTGAAGGCCGTTGAACAGCTGCGAGATAATCAGAGACAAATGCCTCACGCCTTTCTTTTTCTTTTTCGTGAATACCAGATGGCCGGGTCGAAGCTGGCACAGCAGTTTTGGCCCAGCCATCCGGCGTCCCAGGGGCGCAGGCCCGCGGAAGGAGCCAAAGCTCCCTCCGCAGCCCCGCGAAAGAGGGGAAAATCAAAACGGAAACGGTCGGGCTTAGTACATTTCGGAGAAGACCTCTTCGCCGCCCTTGACCTCGATCATTGCAACGGACTTGATGGGGTTGTTGTTCTCGTCAAAGGCGTAGCTGCCGGTGATGCCTGCAACGCCGTCCATGCTCTTGATGGCGTCGATGACGGCCTGCTTGTATTCGTCCGTGCCGGCGCTCAGGCCCTTCTCCTCGGCGGCCTTCAGGCCCTCGCAGAGAATCATTGCCGCGTCATAGGCAAGGGGCGCAAACATGTTGGGAACGGTCTCAACATTGTAGGTGGCGGTGTAGTCCTTTTCAAACTGCGCAACGCTTTCGGTGCCGGGCGCATAGCCGGAGCAGTAAACCGTGCCCTCCAGATCTTCCGCGGAGGCATAGTCCTTGATGCCGCCGAAGCCGTCGGCGCCGAGGAAGGTTGCGGTGCAGCCGGCTGCGCGGGCAGCGGAAACGGCCAGGCCTGCTTCCGTATAGTAGATCGGGCAGAACACAACGTCGGGGTTCTTGGAGGAGATGTTCGTCATCTGCGCCTTGAAGTCCTTATCGCCGGCGGCGTAGGCTTCCTCGGCAACCACCTCAAGGCCGATTTCCTGTGCCTTGGCGACAAACGCGTTCTTGACGCCCTCAGAGTAGTCGCTGCCGGTCTCAAAGAACACAGCCGCAGTCTTTGCACCCAGCTTGTTGACCGCGTAATCGGCCATCTTTTCACCCTGGAAGGGGTCGATGAAGCAGGCGCGGAAAACGTTCGTGCGGACCTCGCCGGTGTCCTCCATCACGGTAACGCCGCTCGCCGTTGCAGAAGCAGTGATCTGGGGCATGTTGACCTCATAGGTTGCATCCGCCAGGGCGATGGTCGTACCGGTCAGAACGGAACCGATCACAGCCGTGACGCCGTTTTCCATGGCCAGGTTGAACGCGTTGACCGCCTCGACGCCGTCGCCCTTATCGTCATATTCCAGAACCTTGATCTGCTTGCCGTTGATGCCGCCGTTGGCGTTGAGCTGGTCGATGTAGAGCATGGCGCCGTTGCGGACGGGAATGCCGTACTGCGCATAGTCGCCGGTGGTATTGCCGATGAAGGCAATGGTGATCTCACCGTCGGAAGCGGCGCTGCCGCTGTTATCGGAGGTCTGCGGCGCATCCTGGGCCGGAGCGTCTGTCTTCGGCGTATCACCGGCAGACGGCTGATTGCCGGAGCAAGCGCTCAGGGAGGCGATCAGCATCGTAAAGACCATTACAAAACACATGAAATTACGAAACTTTTTCATTTTTCTTACCTCTTTTGAAGTCTATTTTTCATCCGGAAAACCGGAGTGAAATCAAAAAGAAATGCGGCTCTGCAAAAAGCAAAGCCGCCGCTGCACCGCTTTCCTGCCCTCTCAGCTCCGGAAAGCCTTTTGCTGTACGCGTGTTTTACTTTCTGCAAATCGGAAGCTGCTCATAAGCAGCACGGAAATGACCAGTACCATTCCTACGGGTACTACAGTAAGAAGTCGCACGAAAATGGAAACAAATGCCATGCAAAGGCAAATAAGAATGGACACAGTCACTGCGACCGTGTCCATGTTCCATACGAAGTGCGCACACGCAGCGGCTTCGGAGGCGCAGAAGCTGCCCGCTGCACAGGTACGTGCATCGGTTCCGGATGTGGAGTTCTGCATGGCAAAACGCTTCATCTGTGTGCGCCTCCTCAAAAATGTTGGGCTCATTATAAGGCGGTGTACTGGAAAAGTCAAGCGGAAAATTCAACAAAACAAAGCATAAAAGTATCCGTTATTGTTGGATGGATATACAATCCGCCGAAAACCGGCCCCCAAGCGCCCCCAGCGGAGCCTGCTGGGATCATTTCTATAATAGTATCCCGGCCTACAGCATAAGAATTTCTGATGTTAAGGCAGGAGCAAGCTTATTTCGTCAATTTCGGACGCGATATCCGCCGTTTTTTGTGCAAATATGCGGATTGACTTTAGCACCAAAAAGCGATAAAGTCTTAGCATAAAAACAGACGGAGGCCAGCCCCCGGCAGAAAGGAAGCATACAATGGCGATGTATATCATGAATGACTTCTTGTCCGCTGTCCGCGCTTTCTTTCCGGCCCGCTTCCGTGCAGGCTTTGCTTCCTATTCCTATTATTATAGAAAAGGTGCGTCCGTCTGATCTGGCCCTCTGCAGTGTGCGGCGGCTTCGTCAGTTCGGACGCAGCCGCCGCTTTGTTTTTCCCCTGTTTGCAACGCCGGTTTTCCGCGCTGTAATATCAGGCCCGGCTGAGCCTTGCGCAGCTGCGCCGTAGATTCTGAAAAATC
>CAKUHJ010000113.1 GCA_934655935.1 uncultured Oscillospiraceae bacterium
GATTCCGCCTGAAACTGTTTCTTTTCCATAATGCCACATCATTTTAAGATTGGCACTCCAACTTCTTGAGTGCTAAACCCATTGTAGCACAGCTTTCGGAATTTGCAAGTATTTTTGGAAAAATTCACAATGCGTTCATATCGCCTCCGGATTCTCCTTTGCAAAGCCGGGCTTCTGTGCTATACTATAGAGAAATACTGTAATTGAGGTTTTGCTATGATTACCATTTCCAATCTCGGCATGCAGTTCGGCGGCTCCGTGCTTTTCAAGCAGGTCGACCTGACGCTGACGCCCGGCAACTGCTACGGCGTCATCGGCGCGAACGGCGCGGGAAAGTCCACATTTCTGAAGATTCTCTCCGGCGAGCTGGAGCCGACCTCCGGCGGCGTTTTCATCAAGCCCGGCGCGCGCATGTCCATCCTGAAGCAGGATCAGTTCCAGTACGACGCCTATACCGTGCTTGACACCGTCATCATGGGCAACCAGCGCCTGTACGATGTGATGAAGGAAAAGGACGCACTCTATGAGAAGGAGGACTTTTCCGAGGAGGACGGCATGCGGGCCAGCGAGCTGGAGACTGAATTTGCCGAAATGAACGGCTGGGAAGCCGAATCCGACGCGTCCCGGCTTCTGCAGGGTCTTGGCATTCCGGTGGAGCTTCACACAGAGCTCATGGCCAATACCGACCCCAGGCTCAAGGTGAAGGTTCTGCTTGCCCAGGCGCTGTTCGGAAGCCCGGATATCATCATGCTCGACGAGCCGACCAACAACCTGGATATCGAGGCCATCAACTGGCTGGAGAACTTCATTCTTGACTATGAGGACACAGGCCTTGTCATCGTCGTCAGCCATGACCGGCACTTCCTCAACACGGTCTGCACGCACATTGTCGACATTGACTACGGCAAGATCAAGATGTACGTCGGCAACTACGATTTCTGGTATGAATCCTCTCAGCTCATCCAGCAGCTGATCCGCAACAAGAACAAGCGCAACGAGGAAAAGATTGCCGAGCTTCAGACCTTTATCTCCCGCTTTGCCGCCAATAAGGCCAAGAGCAAACAGGCGACCTCCCGCCGCCGGCTTCTGGATAAGCTGAGCGTAGAGGAAATGCCCGCCTCCTCCCGCCGGTATCCCTTCGTGGGCTTTGAGCGCGAGCGCGAGGTCGGAAAGGACATTCTCTTTGTCACCGACGTCAGCAAAACCATCGACGGCGTCAAGCTCCTGGATCATGTTTCCTTCATTGTAAACAAGAACGACAAGATTGCCTTTGTCGGCGAAAACGAGCTGGCGCAGACCACCATGTTCAAGATTCTCATGGGTGAGCTGGAGCTGGAGCCGGACGAGGGAAGCGTCAAATGGGGCCAGACCGTCACCACGAGCTATCTGCCCAAGGACAACAGCGAATATTTCGAAGGACATGAGGAAAGCCTGGTCGACTGGATGCGGCCCTTCTCGGCAAAGAAGGACGACGTCTATCTGCGCGGCTTCCTTGGCCGGATGCTGTTTTCCGGCGACGAGGTGTTCAAAAGCGTCTGCGTGCTCTCCGGCGGAGAAAAGGTGCGGTGCATGCTCTCCAGAATGATGCTCTCCGGCGCGAACGTCATTCTCCTTGACCAGCCGACCAACCACCTGGATATGGAGGCCATTCAGGCCGTCAACAAGGGTGTGTGCGCCTTCCCCGGAAACGTGCTCCTGGCCTCGCATGACCACGAGCTTCTTCAGACCGCCTGCAACCGCGTTATCGAATTCCAGCCGGACGGCACCATTGTCGACCGTCTCGGCACCTATGATGAATATCTCGACTGGAAGCTTGCAAAGGCCTGACAGTCCCCCGCCGCTCCGCCTTCCGCGGAGCGGCTTTTTATCTGCACAGTCCGCATAACCTTGTCCGGCGGCGCGTATATATGTTTCAGAAACTGCAAGGAGTGAAGAGCATGGAGCTTTTATTGAAAACCCAGGCGCTGCCGTACCTCAGATGCAGCGTACGCCAGACGCTGAGCCAGGAGCAGACGCAGGAGCTGACCGTACCGGACTCTCTTCCGGACGTTTCCCGAATGATCACGTGCTTTGCCTCGGCAGAGCTCAGAAGCAAGCAGTGCCGGGACGGCGCCGTGCAGCTGAGCGGCGGCGTGCGCGCAAGCTGCCTTTATGCTCCGCCCGAACAGGAGCAGACGCCGCTCTGCGAGGTGGAAAGCTACCTGCCGTTCACGCTGCGGCTGGAGCATCCGGCGCTGCGGGAAAGCTCGCTTCTTGACGTCGGCTGCCGCGTCAGCGCAGCGGACGCACGGATGATCAATTCCCGGAAAATTCTTTTCCGGATTACCGTCGCCTGCCCGCTGCAGGCCTTTGAGGAGGCGGAGCTGAGCATTCCCACGCTGGAGCAGGCGCCCGCGCAGCTGCAGACGCTGGAGGCCTGCTACGAAACGCCGCTTTGCGTGGAGCTTACGGAGCGGAGCTTTTCCCTGCGGGACGAGACGCCGCTTTCCGAGCAGGACGCCGATATTGCGCAGCTGGTGAGCTTTGATCTTCTGCCGGTTGTACAGGAGCAGCGCCTGATCGGCGGAAAGGCGCTCTTTAAGGGCGTCCTGCAGCTGAGCGCCGTATATCTTGACCCTGAGCAGGGCCTGCATACGCTGCAGCGGGAGCTTCCGTTCTCGCAGTACTGTGAGCTCCGGGAGGAGTATGACGGCGAGCAGCTTCAGGTGCAGCTGGTCCTGACCGGCAGCCAGCTTGAGCCTGTTATGAGCGGCGCGGAGCGAAAGCTGCTTCTGAGCGCAGAGCTTCTGGCGCAGTGCCAGGTCACGCGCTGCCAGAGCATCCGTGTGATCTCCGACGCCTACGGCGCCGGCGCGGAGCTTTCGCCGCAGTGGGTCTCGCTGACGCTGCCCGCCATTCTGGACCGGCAGGCGCTGCGCGCAGAGGTACACGAAAGCTTTTCCCTTCCGGCGCAGCGGATTTTAAGCAGCTGCCTCTACCTGGGCGCGGTGCGCACGGACCGGACTCAGGCGGGCGTCCGCGTCAGCGTGCCGGCAAATATCAATCTGGTCTATCTGGACGAGGACGGCGCGCTCCAGGGAAAAATTGTGCCCGCAGGCGCGGCCTGCGAGCTCCCGGCCGCGCAGAACGCTGCGGTCTATGGCGCGGCAAAGCTTCTTCCGGGCGGCGGGTGCGAGGTCCACGCGCAAAACGCGGAGCTGTTCTACGAGGTTTTGTTTTCTCTGGAGACGGACTGCGAGCAGGAGGTGCGCACGCTGAGCGGCGGAACGCTCGCCGAGCCTGCCGGCAAGGGGCCGAAGCGCGCCTGCGTGGTGCTGCGCACCTGCACGGAGGAAACTGCGCTCTGGGAGCTTGGCAAGCAGTACGCCGCGCCCGTCTGCGCCATTCAGGCGGCAAATCATCTTCAGGGGCAGCAGGCGCCGGCCGGAACGCTGCTGCTGATCCCGGTCTGAGAAAAGGAGGAATTGCCTTGCAGGAGCACAGCATTTACGCGCAGATTGCCGAGCGCACCGGCGGCAGCGTCTACATCGGCGTCGTCGGCCCGGTCCGCACAGGAAAATCGACCTTTATCAAGCGCTTCATGGAGCAGCTTGTCATTCCGAATATGGAAAACGTCTATCAGCGCCAGCGCGCGCAGGATGAGCTGCCGCAGTCCGGCTCCGGGAAAACCATCATGACCTCTGAGCCGAAGTTCATCCCGGATGAGCCGGTCCAGATCAGTCCCGACGGGAAGACGCAGCTGTCCGTCCGGCTGATCGACTGTGTGGGTTATATTGTTCCCGGCGCAGCCGGCGCGGAGGAGGACGGCCAGCCGCGGATGGTCACGACCCCCTGGTTTGACCGGGAAATCCCGCTGAGCGAGGCCGCGGAGCTTGGGACCCGGAGGGTCATGGAGGAGCACAGCTCCGTCGGCCTTGTCATCACGACGGACGGCACGGTCACAGAGCTTCCGCGGGAGGAATATCTGGACGCCGAACGCCGCGCCATCGAGGATATGCGCGCAACCGGAAAGCCCTACCTTGTTCTCGTCAACTCCAGCGCGCCGCAGAGCGCGCCCGCCCAGGAAATCTGCAAAAAAATCCAGGCCGATTACGGAGCCTGCGCCCTCGCGCTGGATTGCCAGAGCATGGACTGCGCCCGGATTTCCGAGCTCTTCACCGCGCTTATGTACACCTTCCCGGTGCAGGAGATCCGCGTGTTCCTGCCCGGATGGGTCCGCGCGCTTCCGGACGAGCACCCGCTGAAGGGGCTGCTGTACGACGCAATGCGCGAGAAGGCCGCGCAGGTCACGCGCCTTTCCGAGGCGCAGAGCGTCCTTCGGACGCTGGAGGAGCTGGAGCAGGTCGATTCGTTCCAGGTGCTCGGCACGGAGCTTGGAAGCGGCATTGTCACATGCGAGCTGAAGCTGCCGGAGCGCATGTTCTATGAGATGCTCTCTGCAGAGTCGGGGCTTGAAATTGACTCCGACGCGGCGCTCATGCAGTGCCTGCGGGAGCTTGCCGCCTCCAAGCAGGCCTACGACAAGGTCAAAAGCGCACTGGAGCAGGTTTCGGCCACCGGCTATGGCGTGGTCATGCCGGACGCGCAGTCGCTGCATCTGGAAACGCCGGAGCTCATCCGGAAAAACGGAAGCTACGCCGTCCGCCTGCGCGCCAGTGCCCCGTCCATTCACATGCTGCGCGCGGATATTGAAACGGAACTCAGCCCCATGGTCGGCGGCGAGCAGGAATCCAGGCAGCTCATTGATTTTTTACAAGGCGAATACGAAACCGATACCCAGAAGCTCTGGCAGAGCAACATCTTCGGCAAATCGCTCTATGAGCTTGTCAGCGAGGGCCTGAGCAGCAAGCTTGCACGGCTGCCGGACGATACGCAGCAGAAGTTTTCCAGAACGCTCACCAAAATCATCAACGAAAATACAGGCGGCATGATCTGTATCCTCCTTTAAATACGAAAACCGGAAACAGACGTCCTTCGGGGCGTCTGTTTCCGGAATTTGCAAAAATGCGGCATGCAGCGCCACGACAGAGTAGCAGGGGTAGAGTGAAGGGGGCAAAAAGCCCCCTTCGCGTTCAATCAAGCGGTTTTCTGAATAAAATTCAGAAAACCGGACTTAAGCGGGACGAAAAGACATTTTCGGCACGCTGACCGGCAACAGACGTCCCTCGGGGCGTCTGTTTCCGGTCTGTTTCAGATGTTTTCTTCCAGCCAGGCCTGCATATCCTGCCGCCCCTGCTCGGAAAGCGGGAAGGTTTTTTCCGCCTCCATCTGGCTTTTTTCGTAGCAGTATTCCCCGTGCCAGAGTTCGCACTTCATCGAGCTGGCTTCCATGTCGACCTCCTTCGGCGTCTTCATGGTGATCGACGGCGTGACCCGGAAGCGGAGCGCGCCGAAGCTGCCGGTGAAAATATTGTTGTTTTCAAAGCTGTGCAGCACGGGAAGGAACAGCGGCTCCATCAGCGCGTCAGCTCCTCCATCTCGTCAAGCAGCGTTCCAAAGAGCGCCAGCGCGTCGTTGACCGGCTGCGCGGTGGTCATGTCGACGCCCGCTCCCTTCAGAAGCTCGATGGGCGTCTTGCTGCAGCCGCCGGAGAGGAACCCAAAGTAGTCTCTGACCGCGCTTTCGCCCTCGCGCAGAATTCTCTGCGACAGCGCGATGGCCGCGGAATAGCCTGTGGCATACTGGAAGACATAATAGTTGCGGTAGAAATGCGGAATTCTCGCCCACTCCAGCGCGATCTGCGGGTCGATGACCATGTCCGGCCCAAAGTAGAGCTCGTTGAGCTCGCGGTAGACCTTGCAGAGGGCATCGGCCGTGAGCGTGACGCCCTGCGCGTTGAGCTCGGCAATCTTCAGTTCGAACTCAGCAAACATCGTCTGGCGGTAGAGCGTGCTCTTGAACTGCTCCAGGAAGTGGTTGAGAAGATAGGCGCGCTCACGCTTGTCCGTGGTCTTTTTCAGCAGGTAGTCCATCAGAAGCGCCTCGTTGCAGGTCGAGGCGACCTCTGCCACGAAGATCACGTATTCGGAGTTGATGACGGGCTGGGTCTTGAGCGAAAGATAGGAGTGGATGGCATGTCCCATCTCATGGGCCAGGGTGAACTCGCTGTCGATCGTGCCCGTATAGTTCAGCAGCACGTACGGA
>CAKUHJ010000114.1 GCA_934655935.1 uncultured Oscillospiraceae bacterium
ATCAAGCGGTTTTCTGAACTTTTTGAAGTTCAGAAAACCGGACTCAGCGGGGCGAAAAGACTTTTTCGACACGCTGAAACCCGCTCCGGTTTCGTCCGGAGCGGGAATTTTATGCCTTTATGTATGGTTATGTATGATTGGGATGCAGCAGCTTTTCGATGAGACGGTTCTTCCGCATGAAAAGCAGCAGCGGCACGCCGAGCACGTCAAGAACTGCGATCTCGCCCAGCAGCACCTCGCCGCCGAAAATCAGAAAGCCCTTCAGAAGGTTTTCCGGCAGATACAGCCACGCCAGCATCGCGCCGACCAGCGCGGCGTTGGACAGCGCAACCGGAATTGGCGCAAGCGCGGGCGGGGTATCCCGGCGCAGAAGCAGGCAGCCGAGCAGCGTTCCGGCGGTGCCGATGACGATGTCCAGCGCCGAAACCGTGGAAAACAGGTTTGCAATCAGGCAGCCGAGCGTGAGGCCGACGGTCAGCGACGGCTCCAGAATGACCAGCAGGCACAGCGCGTCCGCGATGCGGAACTGAATATTGCCGTAGGCGAACGACGCGGTCAGAATGGTGACGACCGCGTAGAGCCCGGCGACAAGGCCGTTCAGGGCAAGCTGCCTGGAAGAAAAGCGTTTCATGTTGGAAATACCTCCCGGAAAAGAAATACCTCCCTATTTTACATGAAAAGCGCCGGGATTTCAAGTGCGGCGCGGGCCGCTCACAGGACTCGTTCGCCCGCGATAAATTTTGCGGCGACGTTCCGGTCGTCGGCGAGGTAGACCAGCCGCTCGACGCGCGCGCGGACGGACAGCGGCTGCGGATGGTCCAGATTCCGGTCGTCCAGCACGGTGAAGTCCGCCTCATAGCCGGAGAGGAAGGAGCCCACGTTTCCGAAAAACGCGCCGCCGCCCATTGTGGCAAGGTAGAACGCGCGCTCAAAGGAGAGCGGCGCGACGCTCTGGTCGAGAAGCCGCCAGCGGAGCTTCGAGGCCTGGATGGCGTGCATCATGGCCCGCAGCAGGCTCTCGTGGCTGCCGCCGGCTACGTCTGTGGCAAGGCCCACGTTCAGGCCGTTGTCCAGGAAGGTATTGACCGGCGCGACGCCGGAGGCAAGGTTGACGTTGGATTCCGGCGAATGGGCGATAAACACGCCGCGCTCCTTTATCAGCGCCTGCTCCTGCGCATTGGAGTGGACGCAGTGCGCCATAATGCACGGGTAGCCGCCGCCGAAGAGGCCGAACTGATCGTAAGCGTCGCCGTAATTTTTGCTTCTGGGGCAGAGCTCCCGAATCCAGGCAATCTCCGCATGGTTTTCGGACAGATGGCTCTGCACGCCAAGGCCGTATTTTTCGCGCAGGCGCGCCAGCGCATACATCAGATCGTCCGTGCACGACGGGATGAAGCGCGGCGTAATGATGGGCTTTACATGGTGGTAGGCGTCCCTGGTTTCCAGAATCCAGCGCTCGGTGTCGCGCAGGGCCTGCACGGTGGACGACTCGCGCAGGTAATCCGGGCTGTTGCGGTTCATATTGACCTTGCCGACACAGGCGTGCAGGCCCGCGCGGTCAAGCTTCTGCATCAGAAGCTCCGTCGCGGCCACGTGGATGGTCGCGAAGATCACGGCGCGCGTTGTGGTGCTGTGCAGCAGACGCCATACGAAGCTTTCATAGGCCCGGTCGGCGTAGTCCAGCTGCGCGTATTTTGCCTCCTCCGGGAAGGTGTAGGCGTTGAGCCATTCCAGAAGCTCCAGATCCATGCCAAGGCCCCGGAAGGCAAACTGCGGCGCGTGCAGATGCAGATCGGTCATGCCCGGCAGAATCAGCTTCCCCGTAAAATCCAGCAGCGGCCAGAGGCGGAAGCGCTCCGGCAGCGACTGAAAAACGGATACGACGCGTCCGTTCTCCACAACGAGAAAGCCGTTTTCCATACAGCTGAGCGCGTCCATGGAGGCGCTCCAGCATAAATCACCCCGGACAACATAGCAATTCATTGACGTACACTCCTTCATCAGGGCAGGGCCTGTATATCTTCCTCTATCATACCATAGAAGCGGCCTGTTTTTAAGCGGGTTTTTTCCGTCGAACTTCACGAATCCGCTCCGCCGCTTATGACAGGAATCACAAATGGCGATAAAAACTAAAAATTTTTTAGTTTCGACGCCCTATTTGTTGGAATTGCTTAAATAAAAATTGGAAAAATCCATTGCAATCTTGCGTTTTATGGAGTAGAATACGGGTATCCATTCCCTTACGCCGAATCCGGCAGAGGGTGCGCGCAAGACCTGCGCAAAAAATTTTTAGGAGGAACCCAGTACATGAAAAAGATCATCGCTTTGCTTCTGGCGCTCGTGATGGTGTTTGCTCTGGCTGCCTGCGCAGCCAAGGAAACCCCCAAGACCGACGGGCCTGCACAGACCGAGGAACCCGCGAAGACGGAAGAGCCCGCACAGGCGGAAGAACCCGCACAGACCGAGGAGCCCACGGCAGAAGCCAAGACCGTCAAGGTCGGCCTCATCTGCATCGGCGACGAGAACGACCAGGGCTACACCTACAACTTCATGCGCGGCAAGGAAGCCGCGACCGACGCGCTGGCCGCCAAGGGCATCAACGTCGAATGGGTTGTCAAGTACAACATCGGCGAAGACTCCGGCTGCGAGGACGCCAACATTGAGCTGGCCGAGGCCGGCTGCTCCATCATCTTCAACAACTCCTACGGCCATGAGCCCTTCATGCTGAAGGTCGCCCCCGACTATCCCGAGGTTCAGTTTGTCGGCTGCACCAACTGCGGCTCCTGGGGCGACGATCTTGACAACACGCACAACGCGTTTGCCAACATCTACGAAGGCCGCTACCTCGCGGGCGTCGCTGCCGGCATGAAGCTGCAGCAGCTCATTGACGAAGGCACCATCCAGCCCGAGGAGGCCGTCATCGGCTATGTCGGCGCTTACTCCTTCGCCGAGGTTATCTCCGGCTTCACCGCCTACTATCTGGGCGCACGCTCCGTCTGCCCGACCGTGACCATGAAGGTCCAGTTCGTCGGCTCCTGGTCTGACGCGACGGAGGAGGCCAACGCCGCTTCCGCCCTGTGCGACATGGGCTGCAAGCTCATCTCCCAGCACTCTGACAACACCACCCCCGCGACCGTCGCCCAGAGCAAGGGCGCGTTCCACACCGGCTACAACAACGACATGACCGAAATTGCCCCGGCTGCCTCCATCATCGGCACGAGAATTGACTGGTCCGTCTACTTCGAGTATGCCATCGAGGCGGTCGCCAACGGCCAGAGCTTCGATCAGGACTGGTGCCACGGCATGGATCAGGGCGCTGTCGTTCTGACCAAGCTCAACGAGGAAATCGCGGCCCCCGGCACTGCGGAGAAGCTTGCCGAGGTCGAGAAGCAGCTGCACGACGGCACGCTGCAGGTCTTCGACACCTCCACCTTCACCGTGGAAGGCGCTGAGGTGACCACCGCGCTTGCGCTGGATACCGACGGCGACTTCACGCCCGACTCGGAAGAAGCTGTCTTTGACGGTGCGTTCCACGAGTCCTACTTCCAGTCCGCTCCGTACTTTGCTCTGAGCATCGACGGCATCGAGTGGCTGAACTCCGCATTCTGATCCGAATCAGAAAATTAAAGGCAGAGGCGCAAGCCTCTGCCTTTTTATACCTTTCTTTACATTCCCGCCGCGCTGTGCTATAATGCCTCCAATCATTTTTGGGAGGCGCGTTATGGAAATTCGCCCGATGGAGCCGCGGGACCTTGCTGCCTGCACGGCGCTCTACAACGAATATATTGAAAATACGACCATAACCTTTGAGGAGCGGCCGCTGAGCACGGCGGAGTTTTCCGCGCGCGCCGAGGCCATCGCCGCGGTCTATCCGTACCTGGTGGCGGAGGAGGACGGCAGGATTCTGGGCTATGCGTATCTGGACCGCTACAGCGAGCGCACGGCCTACCGCTTTACGGCGGACGTGTCGATTTACCTGAAGGACGGCCTGCAGGGCCGCGGCGTCGGGCCGCGGCTGATGGCGGAGCTGGAGCGGCTGGGCCGCGCGCAGGAGATGCACAGCCTGGTGTCCATCATCACGGGGGAGAATACGCGCAGCATGCGCTTTCATGAAAGAAACGGCTTTGTCCGCACCGGCGAGCTCCGCGAGGCGGGATATAAGTTCGGCCGCTGGCTGGACGTCGTCTTCTACCAGAAGACGCTTTAGGAGATGCCGAAAAGACTTTTTTGTCAAAAAAGTCTTTTCGCCCCGCTGGCTTTCAGAAAAGCGGGCGGGATCGGCCCCTACGGCTGCGGACGGTCCCGGTGCCACTGGAAGCGGGACTCCGTGCCGTGCAGAAGCCTTGCGATGTTGCTTCTGTGCGCCCAGATGACAAGCGCCGCAAGCAGCACCGAAAGTACAATTGCCGCGGGCTCGTCCCGGTAAAAAACAGCCGTGGAAACCGGGAAGCTGGCCGCCGCGCTGACGGAGCCGAGCGAAACATACCGCGTTGTCAGCCAGAGCAGAAGGAACAGTCCCCAGCCGATTGCGGCCACGCGCCAGTCGAGCAGCAGCAAAAGCGCGCCGCTGCACAGAATTCCCTTGCCGCCCTTGAAGGAATAAAAGGCCGGAAAGATATGGCCAACCGCACAGAAGAAGGCGGAAAAGTATTCTCCGACCAGCCTTTGGCCGAGATACTGCCCGAATACGGCCGCGCCCAGCGTCACGGCAAGCAGCGCCTTGAGCATGTCGACGGCAATGACGCATGCGGCATATTTTCCGCCGTAGACGCGGTAGAAGTTGGTCAGGCCCGCGTTGTGGCTGCCGTATTTGCGCACGTCGTCATGGCAGAACAGGTGGGATGTGATCAGAGCGCCATTGCAGCAGCCGGCCAGATAGGAGCCCGCTGCAACGCAGATGCACAGCGCGAGAGATGCAAAGCTCATATGATTTCCTCCAAAAATACAGATGCCGAAGCAAGTCTTTCGCGACAGCGCGGCGCAGAAGCGGGAGAGACGCAAAAGAGCGATCCGGTACTCTGATTTTACCCTATTTTCTGCCCGCGCGCAAGCCGCGGGCGCGGCAAAAGGACGCCGGCCGCTGCAGATTTTGCCCAGCGGAGGCAGATTTTACAGTTTCGTCATAAATTTCCCGAAAAAACCTCTTGACATTTTGCGCATTCCGGCTATTATATATCATGTTAGCACTCATAGAAAAAGAGTGCTAAAACCGTCAGACACGCTGCTCAGGCAGCGACGAGATAACAGGAGGTAACGTATCATGAAATTAACGCCCCTGGCAGACAATGTTCTGCTCAAAAGCTTTGAAGCTGAAGAAAAAACCGCTTCCGGCATCATCCTCTCGACCGCAACGAAGGAAAAGTCTGTTGTGTCCGAGGTTGTCGCGGCAGGTCCCGGCACGGCCGACGTCAAGATGACCGTGAAGAAGGGCGATAAGGTTGTCACCGGCAAGTTCGCCGGACAGGAGCTGAAGCTCGACGGCGAGGACTATGTCATCTGCAAGCTCGCCGATATTCTGGCAATCGTGGAATAATTTTTGAAACAGCTGAAAGGAAGATTTCATCATGGCGAAACAGATTATTTATGGCGAAGAAGCCCGTAAGGCTCTGCTGGCCGGCATTGACCAGCTCGCCAATACCGTAAAGGTTACCCTTGGCCCCAAGGGCCGCAATGTCGTGCTCGGCAAGAAGTTCGGCGCTCCGCTGGTCACCAACGACGGCGTGACGATTGCCAAGGACGTCGAGCTTGAGGACGCGTTCGAGAATATGGGCGCGCAGCTCGTCCGCGAGGTTGCCACCAAGACCAACGATGTGGCCGGCGACGGCACCACCACCGCGACGCTGCTTGCACAGGCCATCATTCACGAGGGCCTGAAGAACGTTTCCGCCGGCGCGAACCCCATGGTCATGCGCAAGGGCATGGAAAAGGCTGTGAACACCGCAGTTGAGACCATCAAGGCC
>CAKUHJ010000115.1 GCA_934655935.1 uncultured Oscillospiraceae bacterium
GCATGTGGCCACGCGCCCGGCTCCGGAGCTTGAAATGGCGGATATCATCCGGCTGATGGTCGGCCGTGAGCTTGGAAACCAGTTCCCGCCGAAGACAAATCAGCCCGGCGAGGTCTTCCTGGAGGTCCAGCATCTGACCGGCCAGTACAACCAGCTCCGCGATGTCAGCTTTTCTGCGCGGCGCGGAGAAATTCTGGGCCTGGCGGGTCTGGACGGCAGCGGCCGGACGGAGACGCTGGAAACTATGTTCGGCGTGGCAACGCGCAAGGATGGGGAGATCCGGCTGGGCGGCAAGCTCTGCAGGAACCTGAACCCGCGCCAGTCCATCAAAAACGGCTTTGCGCTTCTGACGGAGGAGCGCCGCGCAACCGGTATTTTCGGCATTCTGAACATCCGGGAGAATACCGTAATCTCAAGCCTTGGCAAGCACAAGCGCTTCGGCGTCTGGCTCAGCAGCAGGTCCATGAAGAAGGACACGCAGTGGTCGATCGACGCCATGCACACCAAGACCCCTTCGCAGGAGACGAAAATCCGCAGCCTCTCGGGCGGCAACCAGCAGAAGGTCATCATCGGCCGCTGGCTTCTGACCGAGCCGGACGTTCTTCTTCTGGACGAGCCGACCAGAGGCATTGACGTCGGCGCGAAGTATGAAATTTATCAGCTGATTCTCGACCTTGCAAACAAGGGAAAGACCGTTCTGATGGTCTCGTCTGAAATGCCGGAGCTTCTGGGCGTGTGCGACCGGATTCTGGTGATGTCCGGCGGACGGCTTGCGGGCGAGGTCGATGCGAAAAATACGACGCAGGAGCAGATCATGAGCCTTGCGGCGAAGTACGTTTAAGGAGGTTAGCGGCATGGCAAACCCTGTCAAACAGCTGCAGCGGAAAAGTGAGGAATATCAGAAGCTGGACCGCCGGGACCGGCGCAGATTCTGGACGGATGGAATTCTCAACAACGCGCTTTACATCCTGATGGTGATTTTCATCATCTATACCGCAATCAAGAACAAGAACTTCGTTTCCGCGGGCTCGATTGCAAACATCATATCTCTGGTTGCCGCGTCGCTTCCGATGGCGCTCGGCATTGCGGGCTGTATCGTCCTGACTGGTACGGACCTGTCCGGCGGACGTGTCGTCGGCCTGACGGCGGCCATTGCAGGCGCGCTTCTGCAGGACCACACGATCTCCAGAAAGCTGTTTTCCAATCTTCCGGAGATTACGGCGGGCTGGATTTTGCTGACGGTGCTGATCGTGGTGCTGGTCGGCGCGCTCATCGGCCTGGTAAACGGCTTCTTTGTTGCGAAGTTCAGCCTGCACCCGTTCATCGTGACGCTGGCCACGCAGCTGATTACCTACGGTCTGATCCTGATTTTCTTCATGCTCAACAACAACAACGGCCAGCCGGTCTCCGGCCTTTCCGAGCAGTATAAGAATGTGGTCTCTGCGCCGCTGGTCAAGTTTACAACCAAGCAGGGTGCAACGATTTCCATTCCCTGGTATGTGCTTTATGCGGCGCTGTTTGTGCTTCTGATGTGGTTCATCTGGAACAAGACGGCCTTCGGCAAGAACATGTTCGCCGTCGGCTCGAACGCAGACGCGGCACGCGTTTCCGGCGTCAACGTCTTCTGGACGACGGTGATGGTGCATACGCTTGCGGGCGCGATGTACGGCGTGACCGGCTTTATCGAGGGCGCGCGCATCAGCTCCATTACCCAGGCCGCCGGCCTCAACTACGAGTGCGACGCTATCGCAGCCTGCGTCATCGGCGGCGTGTCCTTCGTCGGCGGCACGGGCAAGATCAGCGGCATCGTCCTCGGCGTGGCCGTGCTGAGAATCATTTTTGTGGCCCTGTCCATGCTCAGCATTGACCCCAGCATGCAGTACATCATCAAGGGCGCCATCATCCTTGCAGCCTGCTCGCTGGATATGCGGAAATATCTGGTCAAGAAATAAAAGCGGGAGGGGGCGGCAAAACCGTCCCCTCTGTTTTGCGTGGAATGAAGAAACGAGGTACTTCTATGAAAACAATTCTGGTTCTCGGCGGCGCGGGCTATATCGGCAGCCACACCGTGTATGAGCTGATCGAAAACGGCTATGACGTCGTCGTGGCGGACAATCTGGAAACCGGCTTCCGGGCAGCGGTGCATCCGAAAGCAAGGTTCTATCAGGGCGATATCCGGGACAAGGCCTTCTGCGACCATGTCTTTTCCAGCGAGAAAATCGACGCGGTGATTCATTTTGCGGCCAATTCCCAAGTCGGCGAGAGCATGGTCAATCCCCTTAAGTATTACGACAACAACCTGGGCGGCACGCGGACAATGCTGCAGAGCATGATCGAGCATGGCGTGAAGTACATTGTGTTCTCCTCCACGGCGGCGACCTACGGCGAACCGGAGCGCGTCCCCATTCTGGAAACCGACCCGACGCACCCCACCAACTGCTACGGCGAGACGAAGCTTTCCATGGAGCGCATGTTCTACTGGGCGTCTGTGGCGCACGGTGTCCGCTTTGTGGCCCTGCGTTATTTTAACGCCTGCGGCGCGCATATGTCCGGCAAAATCGGCGAGGCGCACAATCCGGAGACACACCTCATCCCCATCGTTCTGCAGGTTCCGAACGGGCAGCGCGACCATGTGTCCATCTTCGGCGACGACTATCCCACGCGCGACGGCACGTGCGTGCGCGACTACATCCATGTGACAGACCTTGCCTCCGCGCATATCCTGGCTGCCGAATACCTGATGAGCGGCGGAGAGAACAACGTCTTCAACCTCGGCAACGGCGTCGGCTTCACCGTCAAGGAGATCATTGACACGGCGGAAAAGGTCGTCGGCAAGCCCATTCAGTGCGAGATGGCGCCGCGCCGCGCAGGCGATCCGGCGCAGCTGGTGGCTTCGAGTGAAAAGGCGAAGACAGTGCTTGGCTGGAAGCCCAAATATGACGATATTGAGACGATTATCGGTTCCGCATGGAACTGGCACAAGGAGCATCCGCATGGCTATGACGACTGAACAGGCGTGGACGGCGCTGGACTCGCTGCTGGACTATGCGAAGGGCTGCGGCCTGCTGCACCCGCTGGACGAGACATTTGCGCGCAACAGCCTGCTCACGGAGCTGAAGCTTGAAGGCTACGAAGCGCAGCGCGAGCGCTGGGATTTCCCGGAATGCCTGAGGCGACTGTGTGATTATGCGGTCGAAAACGAGCAGATTCACGACACCATCGCCGAGCGCGACCTGTTTGACGTCCGGCTCATGGGCTGCGTGACACCGCGGCCGTCGGAGGCCGTGCGGAAGTTCTGGTCGCTCTACGCAGAAAGCCCGAAAGCGGCGACCGACTACTTCTACAAACTCAGCCAGGACTGCAACTACATCCGCCGCGACCGCATCGCAAAGGACGAGCACTGGACGGCGCAGACGAAATATGGCGAACTCGAAATTTCCATCAACCTCTCCAAGCCCGAAAAAGACCCGCGCGATATCGCGGCGGCGAAGCTGAAAAAGGCGTCTGGATACCCGAAGTGCCTGCTCTGCGTCGAAAACGTCGGCTACGCCGGCACAATCTCGCACCCGGCGCGGCAGAATCTGCGCGTCATGCCTGTGACCGTGAACGGCCAGCCGTGGGGCTTCCAGTATTCACCGTATGTCTATTACAACGAGCACGCCATTGTGATGAACACCCGGCACACGCCGATGGTCATTGACCGTTCCGCGTTTGACAAGCTGTTCAGCTTTGTGGAGCAGTTCCCGCACTACTTCCTGGGCAGCAACGCCGACCTGCCCATCGTGGGCGGCAGCATCCTTGCACACGAGCATTTCCAGGGCGGACGGCACACGTTCCCGATGGAGAAGGCCGGGGCGGAGTTTTCCTTCGGCGTGCCGGGCTTTGAAGACGTTTCCTGCTGCGTCGTGAAGTACCCGATGACGGTGCTGCGTCTGAACTCCGAAAACAAAAGCCAGCTCTGCGGGCTGGCGGGCAGGATTCTTGACAGCTGGCGCGGCTATTCTGACCCCGAGGCCATGATCTTCGCGGAGACGGACGGCGAGCCGCACAACACCATTACGCCGATCGCCCGCATGAGGGACGGCAGGTATGAGCTGGATATGGTCCTGCGCAATAACCTGACGACGAAGGAGCATCCGATGGGCCTGTACCATCCGCACGAGGAGCTGCACCATATCAAGAAAGAAAACATCGGCCTGATCGAGGTCATGGGTCTGGCGATTTTGCCGGGACGGCTCAAAAGGGAGATGGCCGACCTGCGGACGGCGCTTCTGAACGGCGAAGACCTTCGCGCAAATGAAGAACTCGCCAAGCACGCCGACTGGGCGGAGGAATTCATGGGCCGGCGTCCGGAATTCAATGCGGACAACGCCGAAAGCATCATCCGGGACGAGATCGGCCAGGTTTTTGCGCAGGTTCTGGAATGCGCGGGCGTTTACAAGTGCACGGCGGAGGGCCGCGCACATCTCAAAAAGTTCCTGACGGAGGTTCAGAATGGATAAGGTTTATCATTTTTCCGCGCCGGGGCGGACGGAAATCGGCGGCAACCACACCGACCACCAGCACGGCTGCGTGCTGGCTGCGGCCGTCGATATGCAGACATCGGCGGAGGTGCGCCTGAACGGGACGAATGTCATCCGCGTCGATTCCGAGGGCTACAGGCCCGTGGAAATCGACCTTACGGACCTCGCGGCAAGGGAAGCTGAAAAAAATACCACCGCGGCCCTGATCCGGGGCGTGGCGGCGGCGTTCCGGCAGCGCGGCTACCGGCTGTCCGGCTTTGACGCGAAGGTGCGTTCTACGGTCCTGCCCGGCTCCGGTCTTTCCAGCTCCGCCGCGTTCGAGGTCCTGTTCGGGCGGATTCTCAACGGCCTGTTTGCAGACGACGCGGTCTCTGCGATTGAGATTGCGCAGATCGGCCAGTACGCCGAAAATGTCTACTACGGAAAGCCGTCCGGCCTGATGGACCAGATGGCCTCCAGCGTCGGCGGACTGGTGTTCATTGATTTTGCCGACCCGAAGAAGCCGGTTGTGGAAAGAATTGATTATGACTTTGCGCACAGCGGCTGTACGCTCTGCACCATCGATACCGGGGCGGACCATGCCGACCTGACGGACGAGTACGCGGCTATGCCGGTTGAAATGAAGCGGGTCGCGGCATACTTCGGCAAGGAAGTCCTCCGCGAGGTGGACGAGGCGGAGTTCTACGCAAAAATCGCCGGCGTCCGCAGGGAAGCCGGCGACCGTGCAGCGCTGCGGGCGATGCATTTCTTCAACGAGAACCGCCGCGCGCAGCTGCAGGTCCGGGCGCTGAAAAACGACAACTTCGGGGCGTTTCTGCACTATGTGAACGAGTCCGGCATGGCCTCGTGGACGCTTCTGCAGAATGTGACGCCCGCCGGGTATATCGAAAAGCAGGATATGGCGTTTGCGCTTGCGCTCTGCCAGAAGCTTCTGGACGGCGAGGGCGCCGTCCGCGTCCACGGCGGCGGCTTCGCAGGCACCGCGCTTGCGTTCGTGCCCGACGCCCGGCTGGCGCATTTCCGCAGCGAGGTGGAGCGGGTCCTGGGCGCAGGCAGCGTCCACTGCCTCCGGATTCAGTAAGGCTTTTCCTGCCGGGCTGCTGCAGCTTTTTTATTTGTCTGGCACGCCAGCGCCCGGGGGCGTCGTCCTTCCGCCGCGCCAGTGCAAGGCACGAAAGCAGCTGCAGGCTTGCTGGGTACCTTCGCAAGCCTCCCGCTGATGAGGGAGGTGGCAAAGCCGAAGGCTTTGACGGAGGGAGAGAAAAAGCGCGACACGCTCTCTCCCTCAGTCAGCTTCGCTGACAGCTCCCTCCCAGAGGGAGCCTCAGGTGCTCCCGCGCCAGTGCAAGGCACGAAAGCAGCTGCAGGCTTGCTGGGTACCTTCGTA
>CAKUHJ010000116.1 GCA_934655935.1 uncultured Oscillospiraceae bacterium
TCAGGCAGCATACGCCGGCAAACAGGAACGTTAGCTCATACGCGCAGTTGGCGGAGGAGGCGGCATAGTCCGAGCATTCCTCGAGCGTCTGGAAAAGCCCTGCGTCAAGGGCCTGCGCGGACAGCTTCTCCAGGACGAGCGAATCGGCAAAGGTCCCGGCGGCGTCCAGAAGGCAGTAGGCGACCGGCAGGCACAGGGCCAGCCAGGACTTGGCGTAGCGGTAATTGGAGGCCTCCTGCCGCGCGCGGCGAAGCTCGTCGTCCTCGCGCGATTCCACGACGCCCAGGCCGATCACGCCGACGCACACCAGCGCAACCGCGCCGACGACGGCCAGGCGCAGTCCGCCGCTCAAGCTCTCGTCCAGCGTTCCGGTGATCAGGCACAGAACCGCGACCAGAGCGCCGGAGGAGTTGCAGATCGGCGACGAGATGGAAAGCTCAATGTAGCGGAGCCCCACATAGCCCAGCGCCATGGACAGAATGTAGAGCAGCGAGACCGGCAGATAGGTGAGCAGAACGGACCAGGTCACAACGGCGCCGCCGACGAAAATTTCGTAGGCCGCGTGAAGGCCCATGACGGCGCCGACGGCGATCACCATTTTCAGGTGCGCATAGCGGTCGCGCGCGTCGCGGCAGCCGATTTTGGAAAACAGGTCGGAGCCGCTCCAGCAGAGCAGCGCAATGATAGCAAGCCAGAACCACATAAAACTGAAACTCCTGTGTTTTTATTTGTTTTTTTGTGTTTTTATTTGTTTTTTAAAGAGGCGGAAGCGCAATCAGGCCCTCCTCCAGAAGCTTCTGGAGGCTCATGAGAATGCCGAGCTTTGCGTGATGCCAGGTCAGGCCGCCCTGGAAATACACCGCGAAGGGCGGGCGGATGGGACCGTCCGCCGAAAGCTCGATGGACGAGCCCTGCACAAACGCGCCTGCGGCCATTACGACCTCGGAGTCGTAGCCGGGCATGGCCCAGGGGACGGGGGTGACGTAGCTGTCGACCGGCGCGGCAGCCTGAATGCCGCGGCAGAAGGCGAGCATCCGCTCCGCAGAGCCGAACTCGACGGCCTGAATGATATCGTGGCGGGATTCCGTTCCGTCCGGCACGACGCGGAAGCCGAGGCGCTCGTAGCAGTTGGCGGCAAAGATTGCGCCCTTGAGCGCGCCGGAAACCACGTTCGGGCTCAGGAAGAAGCCCTGATAGAAGCTCGGCAGCAGGCCGAGGTTCGCGCCGACCTCCTGCCCGAGACCGGGCGCGGAGAGGCGGTAGGCGCAGCGCTCGACGCAGGCCTCCGTGCCGCAGATGTAGCCGCCGATGGGCGCAAGCCCGCCGCCCGGATTCTTGATCAGGCTGCCGACGATCATATCCGCGCCGACGTCCGAGGGCTCCTGTGTCTCCACAAATTCGCCGTAGCAGTTGTCGACCATGCACAGAACGTCCGGCTTGCACTGCTTGCAGAAGGCGATGAGCTCGCCGATCTGCCGGACGGAGAACGACGGACGTGTGGCGTAGCCCTTTGAACGCTGGATGGTGATGAGCCGGGTTTTTTCGCCGATGGCGGCGCGGATGGCCGGATAGTCGAAGCTGCCGTCCGGCAGAAGCTCGACCTGCCGGTAGCGCACGCCGTATTCCATGAGCGAGCATTTGCTGGGGCGGATGCCGATGACCTCCTCGAGGGTGTCGTACGGCGCGCCGACCGGGCTTAAAAGCTCGTCGCCGGGCAGAAGATTCGCGCCCAGCGCGACGGCCAGCGCATGCGTGCCGCAGGTAATCTGCGGGCGGACGAGCGCGGCCTGTGCGCCGAAGGCGTCGGCATAGACACGCTCGAGCTTTTCCCGGCCGGAATCGTCATAGCCGTAGCCGGTCGTCGCGGCGAAGCAGGTCGTGTCCACGCGGTTTTTCTGCATGGCGCGCAGGACCTTCGCCTGGTTGTATTCCGCGGTCCGGTCAATTTCATCAAAGCGGGGCCGAAGGGCGGAAAGAATCTGCTCGCCCCAGGCGTACAGCGCGGGGCTGACGCCGAGCGATTCATACATGTGTTCAAGCTCCATGGTTTATTTCTCCAGACGGTCAAAATTTTCAAAAATCTGATTGGCGGCGTCGCGGATGACTTCCGGCTTGGTGACGATGATGCCGGTCTGCTCGTCGCCGAGAATCAGAAGCGTATCGCCGCTCTGAATGCCGAAGAGCGCGCGCGCCTGCTTGGGAATCACAATCTGGCCCTTTTCGCCGACCTTTGCGGTGCCGAAAATATGGTGCTTGGGCTTGCCGAGAATATGCTTGCCTCCGGGCATGGCGGGCCTCCTTTTCGGTAAAAATCATACTTGTATAACTTACACGCGAATGGCGGAAATGTCAATCAGAAAATTCCAAAGAGAAAATCGAATTTGTGGTGTGGTTCCTCCTGGCCTGAAAAAAGCGGCGTACTGCGACATACTTTTATTGGAAAGAAATATCCTGGGCAGCTCCGCACGATTGCGTCCGCGCGCTTCGGCGGATCTTTTCCGCCAATCCTGTGCGTTTCAAAGCTTGGCTTGATGAAAAAGCTCTCGCCGAGCTGGCCTGCCGAATTGTGCGGTGCTGCCCTCGTTTTTTTCGAAGTTTTCTTAAAAGCAGTAGGAAAAAGCGTGAGCTTCTGAAGAAAACAGAATGCGCCCGCCAGGGTTTCCGGCGGGCACATTTATATTGGTCTGGTCAGGAGCCGGTGCCGGAGCGGCGGCTGTAGAGCCGGGCAAGGCCGCCTTCGCTGGTCTCGCGGAAGGCGCGGTTGATGCTGACGCCGGTATCGTACATGGTGCGCACGACCATGTCAAAGGAAATGGTTCTCGTGCCGACCAGCATGTGCGCAAGGTTGGATGCGTCGATGGCGCGTTTGGCGGTGACGGCGTTGCGCTCGATGCAGGGAATCTGCACCAGGCCGCAGATGGGGTCGCAGGTGAGGCCCAGATGATGCTCCATGGCAATCTCGGCGGAATACTCCACCTCCTGGATGCTCAGCTCCATCAGCTGGCTCATTGCGGCGGCGGCCATGGAGCAGGCGGAGCCGATTTCGGCCTGGCAGCCGCATTCCGCGCCGGAGACAGAGGCGTTGCGGCGGATGAGATTGCCGATGATGCCGGCGACGCTCAGCGCCTCGGCCATTTTTTCATCGGAAAAGCCGTATTTATCCTGCAGATAGATCAGGACCGCCGGCACCACGCCGCACGAGCCGCAGGTGGGCGCGGTGACAATGGTGCCGCTGCCGGCGTTCTGCTCGGCGGCGGCGAAGGCGTAGGCGCAGACCATCTGCAGTTCCCGCACCTGCGGAATGTCGACCAGGTGGCCGCGCTCAAGCAGGTATTTTGCCTTGCGCTGGACGTGCAGGCCGCCCGGAAGCTCGCCCTCGGCGGCCAGCCCCTCGGCGACCGCGCGGCGCATCGCGGCCCAGACCTTCTTCAGGAAGTCCCAGATTTCCGGGCCCTCGTTGAGCTCGACATACTGCGGCAGGCTCACGCGCCGCCAGGCGCAGAACTGCGCGATCTCGGCAAAGGAATTTTCGGGATAGACCTCGGCCTCCGCCGCGCTTTCCTCGCGCCCTTCGATGACAATATCGCCGCCGCCGATGGACTCCACGCGCATGCGCGCAGTCTCCGTTTCGCCCTGAAAGCCGATCAGGTCCAGCGTGTTCGGGTGGCGGAGATCCGAGGGGTCCTCCTGGGCGAAGACGATCTGCGTCGGGACAGGGGAGAGGACCTCCTGCAGGACGCGGTCGGTGCCATGGCCGACGCCGGTCTTGCTCAGAGAGCCGTAAAGAATGACTTTTGCGCCGGTCAGCTCCGGATTTTCGGATTTGAAGATGCGCGCCGCGCGCTCCGGACCCATGGTGTGGGAGCTGGAGGGGCCTTTTCCGATTTTATATAAGCTTCGTATGGATTTCATGGATATTCATCTCCGAAGATCAGAAATTCTTTTTCAGATATGTGCCGTTTCTATGATAGCAGATGGATTTGGGAAAAACAATGCGCAATTGCGTTAAAACTTGACGTGCTTCAGTTCCGATTCTTGGCAAGCGCTTCCAAAGCAAGCTCGCCGGCAAGCTTGAACAGCGCGTCGGCAAGAACCTCCTCCGGGCGCTTGCCGGTCTGCGCGGCGACGGCTTCATAAAACCGCGCGGCGGCGGGGTCCAGGCAAATCCGGTATTCGCACATGGGCAGTCTCCTTCCAAGGGATGATGTACCATTTTATGTTCCGGGGATTGACAGGTGTGATAGAATACATTATCATTATAAACAATTATTATCTGGTTCCGAAAGGATGGAAGCAACGTGGCGAAAGAGAAAAAGGTTGAGCAGATCACCGATATGGAGGTCGATTTTGCACAGTGGTACACGGACATCTGCCGCAAGGCGGAGCTCGTGGAATACGCGTCGGTCAAGGGCTTTACGATTCTGAGGCCGTATGGTTACGCAATCTGGGAAAATATCCAGAGCATCATGGACGCCGAGTTCAAAAAGACCGGCCATGAGAACGTGGCGATGCCGGTTCTGATTCCGGAGAGCCTTTTGAAAAAGGAAGGCGAGCTTGTAAACGGCTTCGCGCCCGAGGTCGCGTGGGTGACCATGGGCGGCAGCGAGAAGCTGGAGGAGCGCCTGGCCTTCCGCCCGACGTCGGAGACCATGTTCTGCGACCACTGGTCGAGAGTGCTGCAGACCTACCGCGAGCTGCCGATGCTCTACAACCAGTGGTGCTCGGTCATCCGCTGGGAGAAGACGACGCGCCCGTTCCTGCGCTCAAGAGAGTTCTGGTGGCAGGAGGGCCATACGCTGCACGAAACCGCGGAGGAGGCCGTCCGCGAGACGGAGCAGCAGCTGAAATGCTATGCGGATTTCTTTGAGAACGTGCTGGCGATTCCGGTTGTGCCGGGGCAGAAGACCGAGAAGGAAAAGTTCGCGGGCGCGGAGGCAACCTATACCGTCGAGTGCCTGATGAAGGACCACAAGGCGCTGCAGGGCGCGACCTCCCACTACTTCGGCGACAAATTCTCCAGAGCCTACAATGTGACCTTTACCGGTCGCGACAACAAGCTTCAGTATCCGTTCCAGACCTCCTGGGGCTCGACGACCCGGATGATCGGCGCGGTCATCATGGCCCACGGCGACAACAACGGCCTGGTGCTTCCGCCGAAAATCGCGCCGGTGCAGGTCATCATCCTGCCTGTGGCCATGCACAAGGCGGGCGTCCTTGAGAAGGCGCAGGAGCTGAAGAACCGCCTGCAGGCGGCAGGGCTGCGCGTGAAGCTGGACGATTCGGACAACTCCATGGGCTGGAAGTGCGCGCAGTACGAGATGAAGGGCGTGCCCCTGCGCGTGGAGATCGGCCCGCGCGACATCGAAGCCGGACAGTGCGTGCTGGTCCGCCGCAACGACGGCGAAAAGACGGTTGTGCCGCTGGACGAGCTGGAGTCTGCCGCACAGGCGCAGCTGGAGCTGGTGCACCGGGGGATGTACGAAAAGGCAAAGCAGAATCTGGACAGCCACATCTTCCAGGCGCATTCCCTGGAGGAGGCAAAACAGCTTCAGGCGGAGCACGGCGGCTTTATCAAGACCATGTGGTGCGGCGAGCTTGCGTGCGAGCTGAAGATGAAGGAGGAGGGCGGAATGTCCTCGCGCTGCATGCCGCTTGCGCAGGAGCAGCTCGGCGATACCTGCCCCATCTGCGGAAAGCCCGCAAAGAAGATGATCTACTGGGGCGTGGCATACTGATTCGGAGAAAGCGACGAATTTCAGCCCCGTTTTTTATCAAAAATATTCAAAAAAGTTTCAAATCCCCCTTGACACCAAGGGGGATTTGTTATAATATATAGGGGCGCGC
>CAKUHJ010000117.1 GCA_934655935.1 uncultured Oscillospiraceae bacterium
TTGGAAGTGTTTTTTACATCGGCAGTGTAAGAATTGATGCGGAGATAAAGCGTGTATTCTATGGTTGCTATGTCATTGTTATGGCTTTACTGTTTATCGCTTCGTTTTTCATTAAAAAGAAAAAGTAACATCTCACATCTTTTACCGAACAACCGAATACCGAACATCAGACCGTTGACCTGCGCCGTGTGCGTACAGTCAGCGGTCTTTTTTTACCCAAAATCAAGAAAGGAGCGACCACCCATGACGAAGAAGAAAACGCCGCAGACCATCATATATTGCAAAACGCCGCAGGGCGGCAAGCGAAGCGGCGAAGAAAAACGGCGTAAACGGCACGGGTAGAAGCGTTCACAAAAATCTGCTATATCTATTTTAAAGGCGGAGACAATATTGTTTCCTATTCGTTTACCATAAGGGATATTGCCCAAATTAAAGGATTTCGGAAAATGGTAGAATCAGCGGTCTGCGTGCAATACGCTTTCCGTTTGCTAGCAAAATGATAGCAGATACCAAAACTGTTTTGTTTATTCTTGTTTCAAGGGGCAAACGGTTTGCAGGTTAAGCAATTGGAGCCACATTTTTGATTTCAAATGTGACAAAATTGTTGCCTGTCTCGGTTTTGATGATCTCATCCAATCTCGCTTTAACAATAATTTTGAATTTTGGAAATGAACGCAGCTGCCGCTTCTGCTCCCCTGCCGGCTGGCTTGCAAAGCCTTGCAATTTCCCGTGCGCTATGATACTATAAAAAAAGAAAATACACAGATGGGGGCAGATTGCGGACACACGCAAGGAAGCGCCGGGGGCACACTATGCCCTGGGCGCAGAATATTTGCGCCGTCCGGGAGAAAGGAACGCAGCATGGTAAAAAGCACGACGCGGGACATGACGAAGGGCCGCCCCTGGAAGCTGATTGCGGGGTTTGCCCTTCCGGTTCTCATGAGCCAGATTTTTCAGCAGCTCTACAACACGGCCGACACGCTGATTGTCGGCCGTTATCTTGGCGATGAGGCGCTTGCAGCCGTCAGCTCCTCCGGTCCGCTGATTTTTCTTCTGATCAGCTTCTTTGAGGGCCTGACGCTGGGCGCAAGCGTCACGATTTCGCGCTATTTTGGCGCCGGCGACCGGGACAAGGTGGAGCGCGCCATGCACACCAATATTCTGGTAAGCTGTCTCAGCGGCATCTTCCTCACAGGCTTCGGCATTCTTATGACGCCGTATATTCTTCGCTGGATGGGAACAGACCCGGAGGTCCTGCCGGACGCAATTTCCTATTTCCGCTATTATTTTACGGGCGTGCTTGCCGTGGTTCTCTATAACGCCTGCAAGAGCATCATGAACGCGCTTGGCGACAGCCGGAGACCTCTTTATTATCTGCTTTTGTCCTCGCTTATCAACATCGCGCTGGACCTTCTGTTTATCGGTGCCTTCCGCTGGGGCGTCTGGGCGGCGGCGGTTGCAACCACCATTTCGCAGTGCATCAGCATGATTCTCTGCCTGATTCATCTGTCCTCGAAGCAAATGAGCTTCCGCCTGCAGTGGCGCAAGCTCCGCATCGACCGCGAGATACTCAGCCAGATTGTGCGCTACGGCCTGCCCTCCGGAATCCAGAATTCGGTTATCGGCTTTGCAAACGTCATTGTGCAGACCAACATCAATTCCTTCGGAAAAATTGCAATGGCCGCCTATGGCACCTATTCCAAGCTCGAGGGCTTTGCCTTCCTGCCGATTACAAGCTTTACCATGGCCCTGACCACGTATACAAGCCAGAATCTCGGCGCGTGCGAATATGAGCGCGCAAAGAAGGGCGCGCGTTTCGGCATCCTCTGCGCCATTACCCTGGCGGAGGGAATCGGCGTGCTCATGTATTTCCTGATCCCGCAGCTGGCCAGCCTGTTCAGCCAGACGCCGGAGGTCATTCAGCTTGCAACCAGTCAGGCGCGGACCATATCCCTGTTCTACTGCCTGCTGGCCTATTCTCATGCGGTGGCCTCGGTCTGCCGCGGCGCGGGAAAGGCCTTTGTGCCGATGACAATCATGCTGCTGGTCTGGTGCGTGCTCCGCATCACCTATATTACGCTGGTCATGCGCATCACGCACGAAATCCGGTTTATTTATTTCGCCTATCCCCTGACCTGGTCGATCAGCTCGATCATCTACTTTATCTACTATCATTTTTCAAACTGGGTGCACGGCTTCGACCAGACTGCGCGCGCCTCGCGTACATAAAAGAAAAACGACTCCGGAGCTTCGGCTCCGGAGTCAGTTTATGTCAGTCAGATTTTGGAATTCTGATAATGAATGACTTCCTGATTTTCCATGGGGTAAAGAATCAGCGTGTTTCCGTCCAGATTTTCCGCGTGCAGCGAAACGGCGGAAGGCTGCCGCTTCTGGTAGGTCGTATAGTAATAGACGCCGCGCTGTGCGTTCCAGCAGGAGGTATAAATGGTGTACTCATACTTCCCTTCTGCAACCTCGCAGCAGCCCTTCTGCTGCTCGACGGAGCCAAGAATGTGAAAAAACTGGCTGACGCTTTCTTCCTCCGAGCTGCCGGAAACAGAGTTGAGTCTGGTAAAGGCTGCCCGCACAAAGCGCGATGCGGAGGAAAGATCTCCCGGCAGGCCAAGTGCGCCCATGCCGCGGCTGTAGGCTTGAAGCGAAAGCGCTTCTGAAAACCGGTTTTCCGGCTGCTTTGGCGAAAGGCGCATATAGTCGTTCAGCCGGAACAGCTGCTGCGAGAATGGTGGATTGTTGGTCAGAACGCCGGTTGGATTGTCATAGACATGAAGACCGTCCGCAGTCGCCTCCACAACCAGAGCACCGCTCGCATCGCCGAGCATCCAGTGGAGCTGCGCGGCGGGAAGCTGTGCGCTGAAGGGCGTTCCGACCAGATTCATTTCCGCAAGAAGCTTCTTTGCCTCCGGGAGGCTGGCGCACTGGCGGAGAATCCAAGGGATAAATTCGTACTGCGCGACATTGCGCGCGCCCTCCCTGCATTCGGAATAGACCGCATTTCCGACAAAATTCAGCCCGGCCATGCCAAGGCCCTTTTCGTTGACAGCGTCATAAAAGAGCGGATAGCCCTGTGCGACATGCGCCATTCCGAGGATGGCGTAGCCGCGCTCCGGCGCGGCGTCGTGCCGGAAGCGGAGCGGAAAATTCCGCGGAACGATGGCAATCTCCTCTCCGTAGGAAAACTCATAGTCAAGGGTTCGCCCCATATAAAAGTCCTTTGTCTGATAGCTGGCTGCCGTGCACATAAGCGTTCCTCCTGTATGGATTGAAAACGTGAAGGGGCGCGCCCCTTCACGTTTTATGATTTGCAGTTTCTGTTAAAAAAACCTCCGGAAGAGCTTAATCCTGCTCCCAGTTGTGCCAGACGTTCTGCACGTCGTCGTCATCCTCAAAGATATCGAGCATTTTTTCCATGTTTGCGATATCCTCCGGATTTTCAAGCTTCTGATAGTTCTGTGGAACCATCTCAATCTGGGCCGATTCAAAGTGATAGCCCTTCTCCTCCAGCGCTTTTGCCACGTCGTTGAAGTCGGCGGGGTCGGTGTAGACCGTAAAGCAGCCTTCTTCCGGCTGGAAATCTTGCGCGCCGGCGTCAAGCGCGTCCATCATGACGGTATCTTCGTCCAGCTCTTCCTCCTCGTTGTCAATCACGATCACGCCCTTCTTGTCAAAGGCCCAGCTGACGCACCCGTTAACGCCAAGGCTGCCGCCGAACTTATCGAAGTGATGGCGGACGTTGCCGGCGGTCCGGTTGCGGTTATCCGTCATGGTTTCCACAATCACGGCAATGCCACTCGGGCCGTGGCCTTCGTAGGTGATGGATTCGTAGGCGTCGCCGGTACCGGCCGCAGCGGCCTTTTCCAGAACGCGCTTGATGTTATCATTCGGCATGTTCGCAGCCTTGGCCTTCGTGATGACGGTTGCAAGGCGGGAGTTATAGGCAGGGTCGGCAACGCCGCCGCCCTCTTTTACAGCGACGATCATTTCCTTGGAAATCTTTGTGAACGCGGCTGCACGCTTGGCGTCCTGCGCGCCCTTGGTCTTCTGAATATTATGCCACTTGGAATGTCCGGACATCGTGGAATCTTCCCTTCAAAGAATTTTCTTACATTTTATCACAGGTCATTCTGGAAAATCAACCTTTATTACAGAAATTGCGTGTAATCTGCATGCTTCTTCGCCTGCAGAACGCAAAGCTGCGGGAACGCCTCCCGCAGGATGCGCGCAAGGACGCCGCAAACCGGATTTTCCGTTTCAAAATGACCGGCGTCGATGAGGTTCAGGCCCAGAAAGCGTGCCTCTTCGAACTGATGGTATTTTAAATCCGCGGTTACAAACGTGTCGCAGCCCGCAGCAATGACGCGGTTGATTGCGTTTCCGCAGCTCCCCCCGCCGACGGCGACGCGGCAAACCCGTTTCCCGCCGTCCGCGAAGCGAAGGCCGGGACAGGCAAGCTTTTTTTGGACGTGCCCGGCAAATTCGCGAAGCCCGGTCTCCAGGACCGTGCCGACGCGAAGAAGGCCGTAATCCCTCCCCTGCCGGTCCTGTCCGGCGGGGTCCAGAACGGAAACCTGCGCAAGTCCAAGCCGGTCGGCCAGAACGTCGTTGACGCCGCCGGGCGCGCAGTCCAGATTTGTATGGAGATTGAGCGCGGCAATTCCGCTTTCCAGATAGGAAAGCAGAAGCCGGCCCTCATAGCTCTCGTCGTTGATCTGCCGCGGCAGCTCAAAAAGAACCGGGTGGTGGGATACGATCAGCTGCGCGCCGCACGCCTTTGCCTCTGCCAGGACGTCCGGCGTCGGATCGAGTGCGATCAGCACAGTATCGACCGGACTTGAAAACCGGCCGCAGAGCAGGCCGACATTATCCCAGTCGCCCATGACCATCTCGCGCGGCGCAAAGGCAAACAGAACGTCATAAATTTCACGTACGGTCGTTTTCAAGCGGCGTCATCTCCTCAATTTCTTTTAAAGCGGCGGAAAAGGCGGCCAGTCTTTCCGGGCGCGGGACGTCGGCGCGGGCGAGGCCGTCTACCGTTTCCCGAAGCGCGGCGCGAACCCTGCGCAGATATACTGGCAGCAGCGGATCGCCGCTTTTCTGAAGCGCGGGGCTGAGATACTGCTCCCCAGGCGTAAGCGTCCGGGCCCTGCCGCTGTAGCGCACCTGCAGGACCGGATAAATAAACCCCGCGTCCTGCGCAAGCGCTTCGCGCTCGATGCCAAAGCCGCTCTCACAGATCCTGCGGCGCAGATCCTGCGGCGTGCGCTGCGGCTGGAGAACGAAGGTATAGCGCGGATGCTTCGCCCAGCTGCAGGCGTCCAGAATCCGAAAGATCAGGTCTCCGCCCATGCCGGCGCAGACAATGGCGTCGGCCTCCTCCGGCCGAAGGCCCTGGAGCCCGTCAGACAGGCGGAATTCGATCTGCTCCGCGAGGCCAAAGCTTTTCGCGTTGCGAATGGCGTTTTCCAGAGGACCCTGGCGCAGATCCGCCGCAATCACGTGCCTGGCGCGCCCGTTTTGTATCAGCCAGATGGGCAGATAGCCGTGGTCCGTGCCGATATCGGCGACGCGCGCGCCGCGCGGAATCATATCCGCGCACAGAAGGAGCCGGTTTGAGATCGGTATGTTCATAAACTCTCCCCAAGAAAAATGGGAGGCGAAGCCTCCCATTTCACGGAACGGTCTTACTTGGCAGCCTCGTTGGCCTCAATGAAGCGGTTGACCTGTGCAAGGAACGCATCCGCGTCAACGCCATGAACCATGCAGGCTTCCTCTACGGTTTCGCCGCGGGAGGAGGGGCAGCCCAGGCAGTGCATACCG
>CAKUHJ010000118.1 GCA_934655935.1 uncultured Oscillospiraceae bacterium
CTGCATTTGTTCACGCCTTCTTCTGCATAAATAAAAAGCTGTCGCTGCGTCCGCTCCGGACGCAGCGACATTGATTATACAGGATTTGCACAAGAAATCAAGAGCTGTTTTGTATAGTTTTCCTACATTCCGGTGGAAATTTTTGCTCAGCCCTGCTCGGCCATGTAGAGGCTCACGCGGCTCTGGATCAGGGCGGCCGTTTCCTCGGCGCTCTTTTCACCGGCAAAGAAGGCGCCGGTTTCGTCGTTTATAATATCGAGAATGCTCTGGTCATAGCGCGTGACCTGCGTGGTCGTGCGGATGAGCGAGAGAAGCGTATCGTACTGCTCCTGCGTCATCGCGTAGACTTCATACACCTCCGAGCCGCCGAAGGAGAAGCCTCCGGTGCTGATCTTGATGGGCTCGCCGTCCGCGTCCAGAACCGGCTTGCCCTCGGCGTCAGTTTCGTATTCCTGGACCATCGCCTCTGCGGCCTTCTTTTCAAAGGCAGCCTTAAGGATGGGCAGCTGATACCAGAGGCTTTCCTGGAACTGCTCGCCCAGGAGGGTACGGATAAAGCCCCATGCGGCGTCCCTGTCCCTGCAGGCGGTGGTGATAGCCAGGCCGGAGCTCAGAAGGAAGCTGTTTCCGCTTGTGCCGGAGCGGCTCGGCAGGCCGATGAAGCAGGGATCGTCTCCCAGGGCGGTAAACTGCACGTAGGTATCGTCAAAGCCGGCCAGCGTACTGATGGAAAGAAGCTGCTTACCCTGGCGGATGCGGGAATAGTCGCTCTCGTAGTCCGTTTCCCAGTCAAAGCTGCTGCTGTCGAATTCCAGCGGGAAGCTGTCGGCGAAATTCAGATAGTCGATAAAATCCTGCGAATCGAAGCTGGCGGTTTTGCTGTTCCAGTCGATGAAGGCAGAGGCGTTGGTGTCGACGCAGTAGGACAGCACGTCCGCCTTGGTAAAGCCGACATTGAAAATGGTTGCGTCCGGCTGAAGCTTCGTCATGGCGTCCTTCAGGTCCTCCAGCGTCCAGCTGTCATAGCCGCCCACCACGGAGGAAAGGCCGACGGCGCTTGAAACGCTGAAGCTGATGGGGATTTCATAGAGCTTGCCGTCAATTTCTGCCGCGTCCAGAACCTCTGTTATGAAGCTCTCGCGCGAAAGCGCGGCGTCTGCCTGCAGGAAGCTGTTCAGATCCTCCAGAAGGCCCTTGGCCGCGTACTGCTGCACCGGCAGAGAGGAGGTGATCAGGATGTCAGGGATATTTCCGGACATGATCTCGGTGGAAAGCTTTGTAAGCCCGTCGCCGACCGGAGAGCTGCCGTCGATGGAAACGAGGCCGCCGTTTCCGGCCGAAGTGTCCTCTGCGTAATCGTGCACCACGATGCGGTACTGGCTGCTCTGCTTGTTGAACTGCACAATCTGGCTGCGGAGGTTCCAGTCCAGGCCGTAGCAGGCGAGCGTCAGCTCCGTTTTCTGCGGAACGCTTGCCGCATCCACGCGCGAAAGGAGGATAAGCTCCGGCGTTCCTTCGCCGCTGCTGCTTACGGCCGCGATGCGGCCGTCCGGGAGCATATGGAAGCTTGAAAGATTGTTGAAATCAATATCGCAGCTGAGCCAGTCGATCACCTTTTCCGGCGCATCGCTGTCCTTCCGGCAGCCGTAGAGGCTGCCGCTGACGTCATAATAGAAGCGGTAGGCGTCATCTCCCGGATAGAGCTGATAGAGTGCGGCGGGAAGCTGCAGCGTCTGGCCCCAGTCGCGCGAGGCCGGGTCCATGAGCTGGAAGGAGGACGTCCCATGCGTATAGTCCGCGCTGCGGATCACGCCGATTTCATCGGCGCTCAGCTGATAAACGCCATATGCGGAGTCCAGGCTGAGCGCCGTGAGGAAGTTCGCTTGCGCGTCAAAAAGCCAGGCGTTGTCCCAGTTGGAAAGATAGAGATTTCCCTTGCTGTCTGAGAGCATGGAGCTGATAAAGAAGCCGTCGGAGGCGTCGGAAAACGTCTGCGCGTCCAGCTCCGTCTCCTGGACGGCGGCGCCGTCCGGGCTGCAGTGCGTCAGATGATAAGCGCTTCCGTCGTCTGCATAGTAGTCATACGCGTTCGCGCCGGCCGCATCAAAATCCGCCGGAAGGTCAAAATGGTACCGGGCGTTCTGCGTCAGCAGCCAGACGCCTCCGTCCGGCGCGGGACACATGCCCTGAAGATAGGCGTTTTCATAGGAGACCCCGGCCTCGGGCGCGGCGCTGTCACCGGTGGGGAGCTCCAGAAGGAGCGTGCTTTCCTTCGTGCTCAGATCCAGCCTGTAGACGCGCGGAAGGGCGGCGTCCCCCTCGGACACATAGGCGCTGTAGTAGAGCGCGCCGCCGGAAACGCAGCTGCTTCCGATGCTGTTCAGGCCCGCCGGCAGCGCCGGATATTCGGCGGTATAGACAAAGTCCTGCGTGCGTTCCGTTTCACCGGCCTGTCCGCTTTCGCCGCCTGAGACGGCTGCGGGCGTCCCGTCGGCTTCGGAGGCCTGCCTGGCGCAGGCGGAAAAGACGCTCACGATCAGCAAAGCTGCCAGCGCGAGCGCCGCAATACGGTGCTTCATAGAGATTCCTCCCTGAGATTTTTGTGTGTGGGTTTACGCTTTATGTGTAGCCGAAAACTTCCTGCACACCCGGACAGCGGGCATTTTTGCGCCGTGCTGCCGGTCACATCGCCAGTTTTCAGAGTACACCCTAGCACACAATCCTCCGCGCCGCAAGCGCCGGAGGCAAGATTTAAGGAAAACATAAGACGCCCGGCGCCGCTGCGCCCCGCTTAAGTCCGGTTTTCTGAACTTCAAAAAGTTCAGAAAACCGCTCGATTGAACGCGAAGGGGGGCGCTCCCTTCCCACTACCCCCGCTGCTCTGTCGCAGAGCGGCACAGCATAGTTTTTCGGCAGTTTTCAGCGTCCCTCCGGCCGGAGTGGCGCTGTTTTGCTTTCGACAAGAAAATGTTTTTTGCATATTTTTTACGTTTGTTCAGTCTTGACATGGAAATATAAGCTGTTATAATGACTATATAAAATTTTATTAATGGTAAAGAAAGGCTTATTCCGACGTTCATTCTCTCGTTTATCCCATTCCAGACAGAAGTCAATCGAAGCGTGTCGACAAATAATACAATATTTGTAAATTTAATTGTTGAAAAACATGCTGCAATATGCTATATTATTGGCATCGATATTGACGAAAGTTCATGTAAAAATTTATAATATCATGTTTGAATGAGGAGAGGTCAACAAAATGGAGAACTGTGTAAGAATTCTGATTGCGGACGGAAACGAGGAATTTTGCGTGCACATCAAGAACCGGCTGGAGCAGGCGCCAGGCTATCAGGTTGTCGGCGTCGCAACGGACGGCATGCGCGCAATGACGCTGCTTCGGGAAAAGCAGCCGGATCTGCTGATTCTGGACCTGATGCTGCCCAAGCTGGACGGTTTGGCCGTTTTAAAGCGCGCGAGCGAGATGGAGCGCCGACCGGCCGCGCTGGTCATGACTGGCTTTATGACCGATTATATTTCCGGAATGGCGGAAAAATACGGTGTGAAATACTTCATTTCCAAGCCCTGCGATTTTGACGCTGTGGCAGAGCGAGTATTTGAAATTACCGCAATGAAGCCGCAGCTGCGCAGCGCCTCCGCCCGCGGCGGCGTCAATGTGGAGGCAATGGTAACCTCTATGATTCACGAGATCGGCGTTCCGGCGCATATCAAGGGCTACCAGTATCTGCGCGAGGCGATTTTAATCGCAGTCAACGATATGGAGGTCATCAACGCCATCACGAAGGTGCTCTACCCGCAGGTTGCGAAAACCTTCTCCACCACGCCCTCGCGCGTGGAGCGCGCAATCCGGCACGCCATTGAGGTCGCCTGGGACCGCGGCGATCTGGAAACGCTGCAGCGATTTTTTGGCTACACCGTATCCAATACAAAGGGTAAGCCCACCAATTCCGAATTTATTGCCCTGATTGCCGACAAGCTTCAGCTGCAGCTCAAGGAGCAGCGTATGCCGCACAAGGTCTGAAGCCGGAACGCCGGACCCCGGAAAGAACTCCGGGCTCCGGCTGCAAATAGCGTCTGAGCGTGCACCCCCCCAACCGGCCAAGGCGGTTGGGGGGGTGCACTTTCATGCTACGAACGACGCACAGAATGTAACAAAAAGAGTAATTTATTTACAAAAAGTGGTTGACATACGTATCAGTACGTATTATAATCAACGCGAGGAGGGAGAAGATGAAGTACAGCGAGCTTTACCAATTACTCAGAAGAGGGCACTGCATCATCGAACGGGAGGGTGCGGGCCACACGATTTGGTTCAGTCCGGCAACCGGCCGGAAGTTCACAGTTCCTTGGCACAGAAATGAAAATATTACAGAGGGAACGCTGCATTTGATCTTGAAAACGGCGGGACTGAGCCAGAATGAAGAGGTATAGAAATGGCAAAATATTTGTATCCGGCAATTTTTACAGAGGATAAAAACGGCTACAGCGTTCGCTTTCCGGACGTGGAGGGCTGCTTCACCAGCGGGCGGAGCCAGCAGGAGGCGCTGGAAATGGCCGAGGATGCGTTGTGCCTGATGATGTATCATGCGGAGCAAAGCGGATTGACGATCCTGCCGGCCTCGAAAGCAGGAGAGCTTGAGACGCAGGAGGGAGAGTTTGTTTCGCTGGTCGGCTGCGATACGCAGACGTACCGGAAGCGCTGCGGCTCGAAGTCGGTCAAGAAGACGCTGTCGATTCCGTCATGGCTGAACGAGGCGGCGGAGCAGGCGGGCGTGAATTTCTCGGGCGTGCTGCAGGCGGCGCTGAAGCAGCACCTGAACCTGGAATAACGCAGCTGCTTTGGAAACTGCGCCCGGTCAGGCAGGTTGGCAAAAAACAAAAACTTTCAGGTGCGCTGCAGAATTGTGCGCCGGATAAAAAGGAGAACAGGCTTCCCCAAGGGCGCTGCCTGCTCTTTGCATAGCATTCGATTCGGCCATGCACTGAACCGGCTTGAACCGGGCTATTTGCCCGTGATCCCAAAGGCCTGCCGTGATGAATATGCCGAAGTATGGGAGATTCGGAATACCTTATGACCATGAAGAAACCGCCAAAGGGCGCTGCCCTTGGAATCGGAATGAATTATATCCGCTTTGCCATCGAAGAACCCCACCTGTTCCGTTTTCTTTTCCAGTCGGATTATTTTAATGGAAAGACTTTGCTTGAACTGATCGATGCGGAGGAACTTACCCCCGTTCTTTCAGCGATGCAGAGATCCTTGGGAATCGACATGGAGCAGACGAAAACGGTTTTCATCACGGTGTTTCTGTTTGCCCACGGGTATGCAAGCATGATCGCCAACAATTCGTTGAAATACGATGAGGACACGATCAATTCCCATTTGGAGCGGGCATACAGAGGCGCAATATTGGCAGCGCGGGAGAAAATGGCATGAAAGAATGTGCAGGCGCTGTCGGCACATTGGCTGACAAGCGAAGCGAGGTGTCACGGATGGATGAAACTCTGAAATTGCGTTGGCTTTGCTGCCCAAGATACGGCGGCAAAACAAGAACGCAGATACGGTCACATACGGTGTTGGAGGATTTTCCGCTATTCTGCCCGAAGTGCAAAT
>CAKUHJ010000119.1 GCA_934655935.1 uncultured Oscillospiraceae bacterium
GCCTGTCTACCTATTCCAGCACTCTCGCATCGAATGCTTCATTATTATAACACCAATTTCAGATTTGTCAAGAAAAAATTAAGCAGAATCGAAAGATCCTGGCAGTACTTTTCTCTTGCGGTTTTGGGCGCTTTCTGCTATACTATCTAAGGCTCAAAAGAGTTTGCAGGAAAACAGGAGGGTCAGCGTGCCGAAATTCTTTGTTTCCCCCGCCGAGGCGCAGGGGAATTTCCTGGTCTTGACCGGAGAAAATGCCGCGCACGCAAAGGTGCTGCGCGTTCAGCCCGGCGAGGCGGTCGTCGTCTGCGACGGGGCCGGGCAGGATCTGACGTGTGTGGTCAGTGATGTTTCGCCGGGGCAGGTCAGTCTGGTCGTGCAGAGCAGAGAGGCATCGCGCGCAGAGCCGCCGGTTTTTTGCAGTGTTTACATGGCCTACGCCAAGGCCGATAAGCTGGAGCATGTCATCCAGAAGGCGACGGAGCTTGGCGCGGGTGAGATTGTGGCCTTTCCCTCGAGCCGCTGCGTCTCCCGCCCGGACGAGAAGGCGCTCGCGAAAAAGCTGGAGCGCTGGCAGAAAATTGCCGCCTCTGCGGCCGAGCAGTCCGGCCGTGGGCGCATTCCGCAGGTGTTGACGGTTCGCTCGTTCCGCGACGCGGTGCTGCGTGCGGCAGAGAGCGACCTGGCGCTCTTCCCCTATGAAAATGAACGGACGATGTCGCTGCGTACGGCCATCGGCGCGGCGGAATTTCGTACGGCGTCGATCATGACAGGGCCGGAGGGCGGCTTTTCCGAAGATGAAGTTTCCATGGCCGCTGAGGCCGGTATGAAAATATGTTCCCTGGGGCCGAGAATCCTGCGATGCGAAACGGCGCCGCTTTGTGCGCTCAGCGCGGTGATGTATGCCGCCGGTGCGTTGGATTGAGGATGGGGATAGAGAAGGATGGAAGAAAAATTGAAGCAAGCCAATGTGATTGAAACAAAAAAGCCCGGCGATTCTGTCGTGTATAAGGTTCCTGCGGCGTTTGCGCTGCTGTTTGTGGTAATCTTCGCGCTGCGGCGTATCGGGGCCTATTATGGCTCGGTGGACGGCTTCCAGAGCGTTCTGTATGCCGTGCGGCGGCTCGTCTGGGTGTTCGCGGCGCTGACGGTGGCCGGGATTCTGGTCGCGGTGCTGGGGAAAAAATCGTGGCTGCGTGCGCTGGGCCGCTATGCCGCTGTGCTGATGGCGCTGGCGCTGGTGAGCGCGTTTGTGATGGCCCGCTACTGGACGGCGAAGATGACCTTCCTCTATCTGCTGCACGCGGTGGTCTATTGCCTGTACATGGTCTACATGCTCTATCATGGTGAGTTTTTCGCCTACTCTCTGGCAACGGCCGTGGCCGGCTGCGTGTTCTTCTTCTATTCGAAGGGTGTGGCCTTCAACCTGCGCGGAATTTTGCTGGCGCTGGTGCTGCTTGTGGTGCTGGCCCTCGTTGTGGTGACCGCCGTCCTGGCCGGGAAGGGCAAGGGTGTTTTGGCGCTCGGCGGGCGCAAGGTGCGCATCTTCCCCGCGTCCTTCAATCCCATCGTGCTCTATGTGGTCTGCGCGCTGTGGCTGGTGTGTTTGCTGCTCTGCTTTGTACTCGGCGCAGCCTTCGCCTATTATTGCATGTTTGCGGCCATTGCCTTCGAGCTGGTTGCCGCCGTCTACTACACCTTTCAGCTGAAATAAGATCAAAGATCCCGCGAATATGATCTATTCGCGGGATCTTTTTGCCCATTTCCTGCCTTGTTTGCCTGCAAAACTGAACTCTACACTTCCATTCAAACATGTTATCCGCCGTCCAGCCCGTATCTTCGTAAAACAGTTTTTTCTTATCTACCGTATCAGATCCCCGCGCGGGGGACGAGGCGTTTGGAAGACGGGCAAAGAAGCGACAGTTTTGCGCTGTTTACAAAATGGAGGAGATATGGTATAATCAAGTGTCAAATCTTGCAAAAAGACACGAAATTATGTCAAAAGAGTTTCAGAAAAGGAGCCGTTTATGGCAGAATTTGACTTTGACCAGCTCGACCGGGAAGTCGACGATTTGCTGGCGGATGTGAAAAACCTGCTCGACGAGCCGGAGCAGACGTCCCCCGATGCGCCGGCGGCCCCGGATGAGGACGAAATGCCGGAGCAGGAGCCGGAAGATGATGCCGTCTTCGAGGACAAAACAATCATCTTTCAGCCTCTCACGGCCTATGAGCAATCCAAGGCGGAGTATCAGACGGCCCGCCGCGCAGAATATGAGCGCCAGCGCGAGCAGGAGCGTCAGCTGCGCCAGGCCCAGCGCCAGCAGCGCGAGGCTGAGGAAGACCGTGTGCTGCGCCAGATGGAGCAGGGGCGAAAAAAGCGCCGCCCCCGTGAGGTCCCGGCCGATCCGGAGGCGTATTCCGAGTGGCTCTATCAGCAGGGCGAGGATGCGCAGACGCGCGAGCGCCGCGAAACGATGGCCGAGCGCACGGCGCCTGCGCAGGAGCGGCCCAAGCGTACCCGTAAGGCCCCGAAAGGGCGGCGCGGTGCCGGGTGGCGCGTGCTGTTTGTGGTGGTGCTGCTTTTGGCGCTGGGAGCGGGTGGCTTCCATTTCGTCTGGGCCAAGCAGCCGAAGGCCGCTGCAGGCCCCGGCGCGCGGAAGAAAAACTGCGCAACCATCCTCCTTGCCGGAACCGACGAGGGCGGCTATCGAACAGACACCATGCTTCTGCTTTCCGTCAACCGCGAAAGCGGCGCAATGAGCCTTGTCTCGATCCCGCGCGATACGCTGGTTTACTGCGAATATTCCGTGCCGAAGCTCAATTCGGCCTACGGCTGGGCCGGCGGCGGAGAGGCGGGCATGGAGGAGCTTTTGACGCGCATCGAAGAGATCGTCGGCTTCCGTCCGGACGGCTATGTGGTGACGGGGCTCGAATGCTTCGAGCAGCTGGTGGATCTCATGGGCGGCGTGACGTTCAACGTGCCGGTCGATATGCACTACAGTGACCCTTCGCAAAATCTGTTCATCGACCTTTCCGCCGGAGAACAAAAGCTCAGTGGCGCGCAGGCCATGCAGCTTGTCCGTTTCCGTTCTGGCTACGCCGATGCCGACCTTGGCCGCGTCAAGGTGCAGCGGGACTTTCTCTCCGCTGCCCTGCACCAGTGGGCTTCTGTGAAAAATGTCTACAAGCTGCCCGCCGCAATCCGGCTCCTCACGGAGCATACGAAAACCAGCCTCTCCGCCCGTGAGCTGGCTTGGCTGGCTGAGAGCGCCTTCCTCTGCGGCACGGAAAAGCTCACCATGGCGACCATGCCGGGTGCGCCGGCCTGGATCGGCGGCGGATCTTACTATGTGATGGATGCGGCGGAGGTCGCCGCGCTGGTCAATGACCAGCTCAATCCCTATCAGAAAGAAGTAACGGTGACGGATCTCTCCATCCGCGCCGGGTGATGTGAATGAACGTATGTAAAACCGTATTTACCGGCCGCCCCGAAGACGCGGCCCGGCGCCTCCTTAAAGAGCAGCGCTGCTATGATCTGCTCGATGGCCTCGGCGTGGCCTATACGCGCGTCGACCATGATTTTGCCGATACCATCGAGGCCTGCGAGGCGGTTGAGGCGGTGCTCGGTGAGAAGATCTGTAAAAATCTCTTCCTCTGCAACCGCCAAAAGACACAGTTTTATCTTTTGATGCTGGAAGGGGAGAAGGTCTTCAAGACGAAGGATCTCTCGAAGCAGCTCGGCGTTGCACGGCTCTCGTTTGCAGACGCGGCGGATATGGAGCGGCTTCTGGACATCACGCCCGGCTCCGTCAGTGTGCTTGGGCTGATGAACGACCGGGAAAACCAGGTGCAGCTGGTTATCGACCGGCCCATCACAGACTCGAAGACCATCGGCTGCCACCCCTGCATCAATTCCTCCACACTGGCCATCGCCACGAAGGACGTTTTGCAGACAATCCTCCCTGCCGTGCACCATACCCCTGTTTTTGTGGATCTCCCCGATCCGGAATAACGTCCGGGCCCCGGCCTTTGGCCGGGGCCTTTTTGCGCCCACCGGGGCGGCACGGAGGTACAGCGGGAATCGCTGGAGTCTGAAAAATTGGACAGCCAATAGGGCTCAATGCAGGCCGCCCGATTTTTCTGCCTCGATACGGCAAAGCACGCGCTCAAGCTGCGGCATAGCCTCGCGCTGCAGGCGGAAGACGTTGCGAATGGTCTGCGGGAGCGTGCAATCCACGATGCCGCAGCGCGCATCCGCGCCCAGTCCGGCCTCTGCCAGCACCAGTGCCTGCAGCGCGCCGTGCAGCGCCATGCCCACCTTGGCGGCGCAGTTGGCCTTGGCGCCGTCGCAGATCAGGCCGCAGACATTCCCAAGCACCGTCTGCATCACACGCTCCAGGCAATCTGCCCCGTCTCCGCGCAAAAACCCGATACCGCAGGCCGCGCCGCCCGCTGCGAAGGCTGCGCAGCACGCCGGCGACATCCGTCCTTCGTCCGGTCCGCTTTGGGTTTTGACCAGAATGGTCATCAGGTTGGCCACGGCGACGGCGCGGACGATCTCGTCCTGCGGCCGCTCGAGCAGGCGCCCGGCGGCCACGACCGGGGCGGTGCAGGTCAGCCCCTGGTTGCCGGAGCCGCTGTTGCTCATTGCGGGCAGCGGCGCGCCGGCCATCCGGGCATCCACGCCCGCACAGGCCGCACGAATGACCTCCATGGCGAAGCCGTCTCCGAGCCGCGGGGCGCCGCCCTGCATCAGCGTCCGCCCCGCCTGCATGCCATAGCGCCCCTGCAGCCCCTCTTCACAGAGCGCCCAGTTTCGCACAGCCGCTTCGGCGGGGCGGGCGAGGGACTCCATCGGCGCTTCACGGCAGAACGAAACGATGCGGGAGACGGACAGCGCGCTGTAGTCGACGGGGACTTCGCTTGCGGCGGGCTGCGTGCGGCGGTCGAAGCAGACCGTGTCGCCGCGCGAGAGATAGACAACGGCATCGTGCCGGTCTTGCACGATGGCGCAGCCGCTGCCCTCCGAGGTGCGAACCGTGACCCGAACCCAGAGCCTTGCTTCTATCTCAGCCTGACGGAGCTTCACGGCGCCTGAGGTGACAAGTGCCTTGGCCAGGGCGGTATGCTCCGGCAGTACGCGCTGAAAGACTTCCATCCCGTCCTCCATCCGGCCCGCCAGTGCGCCGAGCGCGCAGGCCATCTTCCCGCCGGACTGCCCGCCGGAGCGCGGGATCATGACAGATTGTACGCCCTTGATCCTCGCGGGCGAGGCTTCGCAGAGAAGCTCTTGAATCTCGCCCGTCGTCTGTGCGCGGGCTGCCGCCGCGCAGAGGCCGAAGGCCATGGGTTCCGTACAACCGAGTGCCGGGATCAGCTCTGCGTCCAGAATGGCGCAGATCGTCTGTTCCAGTTCCATGCTGTGCCTCCTGGCCCTAATCCACCCAGTGTCCGGCCTTGGGCGCGGACTGGATGTGGATGGTTTTCGCTTCGAGGAATTCTGCAAGGCCGAGCAGACCCTTTTCCCGGCCGAGGCCGCTCTGCTTCACGCCGCCGAAGGGCAGCTGCACCGAGCCCATGCCGAAATCGTTGACATAGAC
>CAKUHJ010000120.1 GCA_934655935.1 uncultured Oscillospiraceae bacterium
GCTTTCTGATTCTGGACCGCGACTGCCGCATTCTCTCCTGCAACCACAGCGCGCTTCAGACCCTGGACGCCGCGGAGGCCGCCGCGGGCGCGGATGTACGCGCGTTTGTACACGAGCCGGAGCTTTTGAAGCTGATTTCCGGCGCGCTCGACGGCGCGCATACCGAGACCATGAAGCTGGCGCAGGGCGTCAGCTGGCAGATTCTTGCAAACCCTGTCGTCGCCGGCGGTCGGGTCTGCGGGGCGGTCCTGATCTTTGTCGACGTCACCGAGCATGAGCAGCGCGAGGCACTGCGGCGCGAATTCTCCGCCAATGTCTCGCATGAGCTGAAAACGCCGCTGACCTCCATCTCCGGCTTTGCGGAGCTGATGAAGGAGGGGCTGGTGCCGCAGGAAAAAATGCTGGAGTTTTCCGGCGATATTTACCGCGAGTCGCGCCGGCTGATGGACCTGATTGACGATATCATCGCCCTTTCCCGGCTGGACGAGGGCGCGCTGAGCGCCGAGCGGACACAGGTGGATCTGTATGAGCTTTCCGTGCAGATTCTGGAGATTCTGCACGCACCCGCGCAAAAGAAGAATCTCACCCTTAGCCTGCTTGGAGATCACGCCTGCCTGTACGGCGTGCGGCAGCTTCTTTACGAGATGCTGTTCAATCTTTGCGACAATGCGGTCAAATACAATGTCCCCGGCGGCTCCGTCATGGTTTCGGTGTGGAAAAACGTTTCCAATATCATTGTATCCGTGGCTGATACCGGCATCGGCATCCCCCGCGCCGACCAGAGCCGGGTCTTTGAACGCTTTTACCGGGTCAACAAGAGCCATTCCCGGGAGCTTGGCGGAACAGGCCTTGGCCTTTCCATTGTCAAGCACGCGGCGCAGTATCATGGCGCGCACATCGAGCTTTCCAGCACCGAAGGGCGCGGCACGGCCATTGCGGTGGTCTTCCCGTCCGGATAGCGGCGGCCGGCGGTGCCTGCGAAATTTGTAACACAAATGAAATATTGCGGATATTTACTTTCCGGCGGGAATATATTATGATAGATGCACAGCCGGTCGAAAGAAGGAGGTAACCGAAATGGAGGACAACACCATCAAGTTTGTGGTTCCGGATGAAGCAGGTGCGGAAATGAAAGCGATTCTGAGCTCCGTCTATGGCGCGCTCAGCGAGAAGGGCTATAATCCCATCAACCAGATTGTAGGCTACCTTCTCTCGGAGGACCCCACCTATATCACCAATTACCGCAACGCCAGAAGCCTGATCTGCAAGCTGGATCGGGACGAGCTCCTGCAGGAGCTGGTGCGGCATTATCTGTTTGACTGAGTGCAATGGGCCTGCGCGGCTTTTTCAGGCCGCGCAGGCCCGCTTCTGCCCCGCCCTGCGGGGCGTTATTTTTTGGATTGCTTTTGCGGCGATTCTTTGCTATAATAATAAAAAATGATTGCAATACTGAGCAGGAGGAGAATTATGGCAGACGAAAAAACGATTCTGAGCTACAAGGGACATCCCCTGATGCGCAAGGACAATATGGTTTATTACGGCTCCATGGCGGATTCGCATATTGTATATCTTCAGATTCTGGAAACAAAGAATGTGGACGGCTGCGAGATTGCCTCGCGCGTCGGCGTTGAGCTGCAGCTGACGGACCCCAATGTCCGCGCCCGCGACCGGATTGTGAAAAAGAGCGAAAAGGACGGCTTCTTTACCGCGCTCGATCTTGGCAGCGTCTGGCTCAGCCGCGCGCTCGCACAGAAAAAGTAATTTTTTTACCGTTCAGGGTTTATGATTACAGAAGTTGGACACAATATGTGTGCGACTTCTTTTTCATTTTTTCCATTCCTCTTCTTTCCGCGGGGCAGACGCTCCGCGGCTTTTTTTGTCCGTATAAGCCGGGCCGGGCCGGGCATACTAAGTGCATCTTTCAGGAAATGGATGTGCCGAACATGCCGGGAATCGGAAAGCAGAGCCTTGTATTTGAACGCGCGCCCATCGTCGTTTCGCACGCAGCGGCTGCGGGCAAAAAGGAAGCGGAGGGGCCGCTCGGAAAATGCTTCGATTATACCACGCGGGACGACCGCTTCGGGCAGAAGACCTGGGAAAAGGCCGAGTCGCGCCTGCAGCAGCTGGCCTTCGAGCTGGCGTGCAAAAAGCTTCCGCCTGAGCTTCCGGGGCCGGACGTGATTTTCGCGGGCGATCTTCTGAACCAGTGCATTGGCTCCGCCTTTGCCGCGCGGGAGACGGGAATCCCCTTTCTGGGCCTCTACGGGGCCTGCTCGACCATGGCGGAAAGCCTGCTGCTTGCCGCAAGCTTCGTGAACGCAGGCTATGTGCGCTGCGCCGCTGCGGTGACCTCCTCGCATTTTGCCTCCGCCGAGCGGCAGTACCGCTTCCCGCTTGGCTACGGCGGGCAGCGCACGCCGACCGCGCAGTGGACCGTCACCGGCTCCGGCTGCTGCATTCTTGCCTCCTCCGGACAGGGCCCGCGTGTGAAGGCCGCAACCATCGGCAGGATTCAGGATTTCGGCGTCACAGACGCAAACAACATGGGCGCGGCGATGGCCCCCGCCGCAGTCGATACCATCCGCGCGCATCTGGAGGACCTTTCCCGCGCGCCGGAGGACTATGACTGGATTGTCACCGGCGATCTTGGCAGGCTTGGAAGCCGGATTCTTCTTGAAAAGCTTTCGGAGCTCGGCATAGAGCTTGGCGCGCGGCATATGGACTGTGGGCTGATGATTTTCGACACAAAGCGGCAGGACGTTCACGCGGGCGGCTCCGGCTGCGGCTGCAGCGCGAGCGTATTGTGCGGAGGGCTTCTGCGCGCGCTTGCGCGCGGAGAGGCAAAGCGGCTTTTGTTCTGCGCGACAGGGGCGCTCCTCTCGCCGGTTTCCTGCTGGCAGGGCGAGAGCATTCCCGGCATCTGCCACGCCGTCAGCATTGAGGCTTAAGGGTCTGGGAGGTGTGAACAGATGGAATATTTAAAGGCGTTTGCGGTCGGCGGACTGATCTGCGCCGCCGGACAGCTGCTGATTGACAAGACAAAGCTCACGCCGGCCAGAATTCTGGTATTCTATGTCGTGCTCGGCGTGATTCTCGGCGGCTGCGGCGTATACGGAAAGCTTGTGGAGTTTGCAGGCGCGGGCGCAACCGTTCCGCTGACCGGCTTTGGAAACAATCTTGCGCGCGGCGTGCGTGAGGCGGTTGACCGTGCGGGCCTTCTCGGCGCGCTGAGCGGCGGGCTGGAGGCTGCGGCCGGCGGAATCGCCGCGGCGGTGTTCTTTGGCTTTCTGGCGGCGCTGCTGTTCAAATCGCGCAGAAAAAGCTGAGCTCTGCTTATAATCTTGATTTACAGCGCATCGTATGCTATAATTTTCTTAAATCCACAGTGCGGAACACGCGGAATCACATGCTTTCGCCGCGGTTCCGCATATTTCTTTTTATCAAAGGCGGGAGGAAATCTGGATGCCCAAATACGTGATGGCGCTTGACGCCGGTACGACCTCAAACCGCTGCATCCTGTTTAACGACCGGGGTGAAATGTGCAGCGTTTCTCAGCGCGAATTTCCGCAGTATTTTCCGAAGCCCGGCTGGGTGGAGCACGACGCGAATGAAATCTGGGCCACGCAGCTGGGCGTAGCCGTGGAGGCCATGCAGAAAATCGGCGCCTGCGCTGCGGATATCGCAGCCATCGGCATCACGAATCAGCGGGAGACCACCGTTGTCTGGGACAAGGCGACCGGAGAGCCGGTTTCCCGCGCGATTGTCTGGCAGTGCCGCCGCACCAGCGAATACTGTGACCGGCTCAAGGAACAGGGGCTGACGGAGCTCTTCCGGCAAAAGACCGGGCTTGTGATCGACGCCTATTTCTCAGGAACCAAGCTCCGGTGGATTCTGGAAAACGTTCCGCGCGCGCGCGAACGCGCCGAACGCGGCGAGCTTCTGTTCGGCACGGTGGAAACCTGGCTGATCTGGAAGCTGACCGGCGGAAGGGTCCATGTCACAGACTTCTCAAATGCCTCCCGGACCATGCTCTTCAACATCAACACCCTGCAGTGGGACGAGGACATCCTAAAGGAGCTGGACATTCCGGAATGCATGCTCCCCGAGGTCCGGCCCTCCAGCTGCGTGTACGGCCGGACGGACCCCAGCCTGCTGGGCGGCCCGATTCCGATTGCGGGCGCGGCAGGCGACCAGCAGGCGGCGCTCTTCGGCCAGGCCTGCTATCATCCCGGAGAAGCCAAGAATACATACGGCACAGGCGCTTTCCTGCTGATGAACACCGGCACGAAGCCTGTCTTTTCCCGGAACGGACTGGTCACCACCATTGCCTGGGGGCTTGACGGCGAGGTGGAGTACGCGCTGGAGGGCTCCGTATTCGTTGCAGGCGCGGCCATCCAGTGGCTGCGCGACGAGCTGCGGCTGATCGACTCCGCGCCGGATTCGGAATACTATGCCTCCAAGGTTGCCGATACAAACGGCTGCTATGTGGTGCCTGCCTTCACGGGTCTTGGCGCGCCGCATTGGGATCAGTACGCGCGCGGCGTGATTGTGGGGCTGACGCGCGGCGTCAACAAATACCATATCATCCGTGCGACCATGGAGTCGCTTGCGTTTCAGGTCAACGACATTCTGCGGGCCATGCAGGCCGATTCCGGCATCCGGCTCGCGGCGCTGAATGTGGACGGCGGCGCGTCGGCCAACAATCTTCTCATGCAGATGCAGGCGGATATTTCCGGCGCGCCGGTGCAGCGGCCGACCTGCGTGGAAACCACCGCGCTGGGCGCGGCATATCTTGCCGGTCTTGCCGCGGGCTTCTGGGCAAGCAAGGAGGACGTGCTCCGCAACCGGGCCATTGACCGGGTCTTCCACCCCGGAATTTCTGCGCAGGCCCGCGAGGAAAAGCAGCGCGGCTGGGCCCGCGCGGTCCGCTGCTCGTTCGGCTGGGCAAAGGAAGCGGAGGCTGCGCCGCTTTGAAGGAGGAGTTACATTGTACGAGTACGATATCATTATCATCGGCGCGGGCGTAACCGGCTGCGCTGCGGCGCGTTATGTTTCCCGCTACAATGCGCGCGTTCTGGTGCTTGAGCGCCAGGAGGACGTCTGCTGCGGAACCTCAAAGGCCAACAGCGCCATCGTCCACGCCGGCTTTGATGCCGCGCACGGAAGCCTGATGGCAAAAATGAACCTGGAGGGCAGCCGCATGATGCCCGCGCTTGCAAAGCAGCTGGATTTTCCGTACCGGCAGAATGGAAGCCTGGTGGTCTGCCTTTCCGGGGAGGATCTGCCCCGGCTGCAGGCGCTTTACGAAAACGGGCGGAAAAACGGCGTGGAGGGACTTGAAATCGTAGACGTGCAGCGCCTGCGCGAGCTCGGCGTGCCGCAGAGCGAAATTACAAAATGCGGCGGCGCGTCCCGCCTGGTGATGGGCGAAAATAAAG
>CAKUHJ010000121.1 GCA_934655935.1 uncultured Oscillospiraceae bacterium
GACCCGACGAGAGCGGCAGCGCACCTTGTCGGTGCGCAGGCGGCAGCGATGCAGTCGGCCGCGTCCAATCAGGGCGCGGGTCCTGCAATGGCGTTCATGGGCATGAACATGGCGGGGCAGATGGGCGGCATGAACGCACAGAACCTCTATCAGATGGGCGCGCAGCAGCAAGCACAGCAGCCCGCTCCCGCAGCACCGGCAGCGCCCGCGAACGGTTGGACGTGCAGCTGCGGACAAAGCGGTATCACCGGCAATTTCTGCCCGAACTGCGGCAGCAAAAAGCCGGAGCCGAAGCCGGCGGCAGGAAGCTGGAAATGCCCGCAGTGCGGCGCGACGGCAACCGGAAAGTTCTGCCCCGAATGCGGCACAAAAAAGCCAGAAGTACAGGCAGACGGCTGGACGTGCAGCTGCGGTGCGGTGAATAAGGGCAAGTTCTGCGCCGAATGCGGCAAACCGAAGCCGGCCGGCGTTCCGCAGTACAAATGCGACAAGTGCGGCTGGGAGCCGGCAGACCCGGCACATCCGCCCAAGTTCTGCCCGCAGTGCGGCGATCCGTTTAACGACGGGGATCTCGCGTAAGCAGCTGCCTGAGAACAAGAAAAGAGAGGATGGTTCATTGTGCCAGCACAGGTAACAAACTATAAGTGCCCGGCCTGCACGGGGCCCTTGCACTTTGTCGGCAAGTCCGGAAAGCTTGAGTGCGACTACTGCGGCTCCAGCTATGATGCAGCCGAAATTGAAGCGCTCTACAAGGAGCAGGAGGCCTCTGCCGCGCAGGCGCAGCAGGCCGCAGAAAAGAAAGCGGAAAAGAAGCAGGCGGAGGGGGACTGGGATACGTCCGCCGTCTCCGGGGACTGGGGCGCGGATGCGGCCAACATGAAGGCCTACAGCTGCCCGTCGTGCGGCGCGGAGCTTATCTGCGACGCGACGACCGCTGCAACCTCCTGCCCCTACTGCGGGAACCCGACGGTTGTGCCCGGCCAGTTCTCGGGCGCGCTGAAGCCGGAATTCGTCATTCCGTTCAAGCTCAGCAAGGAGGACGCGGTTGCGGCGCTCAAGGAGCACTACAAGGGGAAGCCCTTCCTGCCGAAAAGCTTCCGGAGCGAAAACCATGTGCAGCAGCTTCGCGGCGTGTATGTCCCGTTCTGGCTGTTTGACGGCCGGGCCGAGGGCACGGCCAGCTTTGAGGCGACCAATTCCCGCAGCTATGTGAGCGGGGACTACGAGGTTACGGAAACCGACCATTTTGACGTTTTCCGCGAGGGCAATATGTCCTTTGAAAAAATCCCCGTCGATGCATCGAGCAAGATGCCCGATGCGCACATGGACTCCATTGAGCCCTATGACTATTCCGCGCTCAAGCCGTTTTCCACGGCGTATCTGCCGGGCTTCCTGGCGGACAAATACGACGTCAGCGTGGACGACTGCCGCGCCCGCGCGGACGAGCGCTGCGAAAAGACGCTGGTCGACGCGCTGCAGAGCTCGGTCAGCGGCTATGAGATCGTAGTACCGCGCGAGCACGAGGTGCACCTGCGCCGCGGCAAGGTACACTATGCGCTTTTGCCGGTCTGGATGCTGAACACAAAGTGGAAGGGGAAGGATTTCCTCTTTGCCATGAACGGGCAGACCGGCCGGCTGGTCGGCGATCTTCCGACGGATAAGGGCAAGTTCTGGGCGACCTTCGCCGCCATTACGGCGGCGCTGACCGCGCTGAGCTCGGCCGTGATCCTGCTTTTGTAAGGAGGAAACCGCTATGAAACGTAAAATTTTATCGCTGCTTCTTGCCTGCATGCTGCTTGCCGGGCTCTGCACGGGCGTTTTCGCCGAGGCGCAGCTTTTCCATGTGACCGACACGGCGGGGCTTCTGACTGCGGACGAGGATTATGCGCTTGAGGAGCAGGCGGCGGAGATTTCTGCGCGTTACGGCTGCGGGCTCTACATTGTCACGGTCGACGATTATACCGATTTTACAACCGAGGGCGTCTACGAGGCAGCCTACACCATCTATCATGACAACTCCCTTGGCGAGGGCAGCGACCGCAACGGCGTGATTCTGCTGCTGAGCATGAAGGAGCGGGACTATGCCACGTTCTTCTACGGCCCGGTTTCGGAGTATGCCTTCTGCAGTTACGCACAGGAGCTTGTCAGCGACGAATTCCTGGACAACTTCAAGGAAGACGACTGGTACGGCGGATTTTCGGACTTCCTGCGCGTCTGCGCGGAGGATCTGCAGCTGGCTTCGGAGGGCAACCCCGTCCGCGAGAGTAAGGTCGGAGTCGTGATTTTGTGCCTGCTGGCCTCGATGCTTGTTGCGCTCATTGTCTGCTTGATTCTGAAGGCGAAGATGCGCACCGTACACCGCCAGGTCGAGGCCGCCAGCTATGCAACCGGCGCAGGGCTTAAGGTGACCCGGCATGACGACCGTTTTACTCACACAACCCAGACCCGCACGAAGATCGAGCGTGAAAGCTCCTCCGGCGGCGGAGGCGGCGGCCATACGGGCGGCGGAGGCTCCGGACAGAGCGGGAAATTCTGATACAATATTTTTCATGGCAAGGCTGGCTTAGATGATAAGGCAGCCTTGCCTTTTCTGTGTATAAATATGAAGCAACGGTAAATTTTTTCGGCGAAGCGTAAAAATACAGAAAAAACAGTGGAAATCTGAAGAAAAGTCTGCTAGAATAAGACGGATTGAAATTATGAATGGTGAAAACCGGCCATTCCGGCCGCACCGCATAGGAGGAAAACCGCAATGAATGTCAAAACCCCAGAAAAAGAAGCCGGTAAGGCCAAGGTTGTCGTTGAGATCGGCAAAGAGGAATTTGAAAATGCGCTGAACAAGGCTTATGCCAAGGTCCGCAAGGATATCATGATTCCCGGCTTCCGCAAGGGCAAGGCTCCCAGAAAATTCGTGGAGAGCATCTATGGCAGGACCGTTTTTTATGAAGACGCCGTCAATGAAATCTTCCCCGAGATTTATCAGCAGGCCATCGCTGCGCAGCATGTCAAGGCTGTCGGCGCGCCCTCTGTTACCGATATGCAGACGCCCGATGAGGGCGGCGTGGTCCTGACCGTTGAAACCGCGCTGTACCCCGAGGTTACCCTGGGCGACTACAAGGGCATCGAGGTTCCGAAGAACGCCGTTTCCGTCAGCAAGGCGGAGGTCGACGCGGAGCTTGACCGGATGGCGGACCGCAACGCCCGCATCGAGACCGTGGAGCGCCCGGCTAAGACCGGCGATACCGTCGTTCTCGACTTTGAGGGCTTTGTCGACGGCAAGGCCTTCGAGGGCGGTAAGGCGGAAAAGTACTCGCTGAAGCTTGGCTCCGGCTCCTTCATCCCCGGCTTTGAGGCCCAGCTGGAGGGCGTTTCCGCCGGCGAGGAGAAGGACGTTGAGGTGACCTTCCCCGAGGATTATACCAAGGAGCTGGCCGGCAAGAAGGCCGTCTTCAAGTGCAAAATCCACGAGGTCAAGGAGACCATGAAGCCTGAGCTCGACGACGAGTTTGCAAAGGACGTTTCCGAGTTCGATACGCTGGCCGCCCTCAAGAAGGACATCAAGGCCCGCTTTACAAAGAACAAGGAAGAAGAGGCTGCCCGCGCGTTTGAAAACAGCGCCGTGGAGCTGGCCGGCAAGAACATGACCTGCGACATTCCCGCCTGCATGATCGACGAGCAGGTGGACAAGCACCTTGAGCAGTTTGCCTATCAGCTGCAGATGCAGGGCATGAAGCTGGACGACTATATCAAGATGACCGGCGGCAATGTGCAGGCGCTGCGCGACTCTATGCGCCCGATGGCAGAGCTGACTGTCCGCTCCAACATCCTTCTGAGTGAAATCGCTGCCGCCGAGGGCATCGAGGTCACCGACGAAGAGGTGGAGGAAGAGCTCAAGAGAATGGCCGAGCAGTATCAGATGGAGCTTGAGAAGGTGCGCGAGGCCGTCGACGTCGACGCAGTGAAGGCCGACCTCAAGGGCAAGAAGGCTGTGAAGCTGATCGTGGACAACGCGAAGGCGGTCGAGCCCGAAAAGCCCGCAAAGAAGACTGCAAAGAAGGCCAAGGCTGACGAGTCCGCCGAGGCTGCCGAGGAGGAAAAGCCCGAGGCGTAAGCACAGGCTTCTGAAAACCAGCGTTTTTATTCTGAAACAACCCGGCGCGGCGGGAATACCCGCCGCGCTGGAATACTTTTCCTTACATCCGGTTAGAATGTAGCATCGGGCGGCCGGAACTGAGGCCGCCGAGGAAAGGAGCAACATGTTATGAGTTTGGTTCCCTATGTTGTAGAGCAGACCAGCCGCGGCGAGCGGTCCTATGATATTTTTTCCCGCCTGCTGAACGACCGTATCGTCATGCTCTCCGAGGAGGTCAATTCCGCTACGGCGAGCCTGGTTGTGGCGCAGCTGCTGTATTTGGAGGCGCAGGACCCGGATAAGGACATTCAGTTCTATATCAACTCCCCGGGCGGCAGCATTACGGACGGCATGGCGATTTATGACACCATGCAGTACATCCGCTGTGATGTTTCCACCATCTGCGTGGGCATGGCCGCGTCCATGGGCGCCTTACTGCTGGCGGCCGGCGCAAAGGGAAAGCGCCTTGCGCTGCCCAACGCGGAGATTATGATCCATCAGCCGCTCGGCGGCGCGCAGGGCCAGGCGACCGACCTGAAGATTCAGGTGGAGCGCATGCTGAAAATCAAGCAGAACCTCAACCAGATTCTTGCCAGGGCGACCGGCAAGGACTACGCGACCATCTGCGCCGATACCGAGCGCGACAATTTTATGACCGCCGAGGAAGCCAAGGCCTACGGCCTGATTGATCAGGTCATTTACCAGAGATAAACTCCAAAAGGAGGAGATAGTTTGGCCAGAGATTCCATTCGCTGCTCCTTCTGCGGCAAGCGGCAGGAGCAGGTGACCCGGATTATCGCCGGGCCGAATGTCTATATCTGCAATGAGTGCGTGGAGCTGTGCTCGTCCATCCTGCGCGATGAAATGCACACCGGCCTTACGCAGCAGCTGCAGATGCCGGATACCCTTCCGACGCCTGCGGAAATCAAAACCTATATGGACCGGTATATCATCGGGCAGGACGCGGCGAAAGTCGCGCTGTCCGTGGCGGTCTACAACCACTACAAGCGCATCAACTTTGCCGCCGATACCGACGTGGAGCTGCAGAAGAGCAACATTCTCATGATCGGCCCCACGGGCTCTGGTAAGACGCTCTTTGCGCAGACGCTTGCGAAGATTCTGAACGTGCCCTTTGCCATCGCCGACGCCACAACGCTGACCGAGGCCGGCTATGTGGGCGAGGATGTGGAGAACATCCTGCTGCGCCTGATTCAGGCGGCGGACTTTGACGTTGAGCTTGCCGAGCGCGGCATCATC
>CAKUHJ010000122.1 GCA_934655935.1 uncultured Oscillospiraceae bacterium
CTCAGAAAACCATCCCCAGCGCGGCGAAGGAAGCTTTTCGCCGCGCTGGATTTTTGCCTTTTTGCCTATGCAAGTCGGCCCCTGTCTGTTATAATATAACAATATAATATAACAAAAAAAGCGGAGGAGCAAGCATGACCGATACCCCCACCCCCATCGACCAGCTGGACGCGCTGCAGGAGGGCTTCAGCGAGCAGGAGCTGATTGCGCACGGCGTACATCCGCGCCTGGAGCACGTAATTTTATATCTGCGGAATCTGGCCGTCGGCGCGGCGGCCGTTTTGTTTCTTGCTTCGATTCTGCACGCCGCGCATGCGGCCGAGCTGAAGGCTGTGGCTTATTTTCTGGGCGCGCTGGCCTATCTGGGCGAAATCCTGATTCTGACGGACTGCTTCCGCCGCCGGGTGCCGCACTGGGAGATGTTCATGGCCTACTGCTTCGGTCCTTTGTATCTTCTGCTCGGCGTCAGCTATCTGCTGCATTAAAATCCACCGGACGCTTCCGGAAAAAGAAAGGAGTCCTTTGACAGATGAATCTTCAACAGGCAGCCGCCGCGCTGCGGCAGAATGGCTTTGCCGTCCGTATCTTTGACACCGGCGCACAGTGCGCGGACGCGCTTTCGCAGGAGCTTTGCGGAAAAACCATCGGCTTCGGCGGCAGCGTCACCCTGCGCGAGCTGGGCCTTTATGAACGGCTTGCAGCCCGCAATCAGGTCTTCTGGCATTGGAAGCAGGACGCGGACGCACAGGCAAGAAGCGCCGGGGCCGAGGTTTACCTGCTCTCGGCCAACGCCGTTTCCGAAACCGGAGCGCTTGTGAACATCGACGGAACCGGAAACCGCGTAGCCTCCATGCTCTTCGGGCATGCGCACGTGATTCTCATTGCTGGCGTCAACAAGCTCACACCGGACCGCGAAAGCGCCTGGCAGCGGGCAAAACACATCGCCGCGCCCCTGAATGCGCGCCGCCTTTCCTGCCGGACGCCCTGCGCACTGGCCGACCCGCCGCGCTGCCATGATTGCCAGAGTCCCGACCGCATCTGCAATGCCTCTGTGATCCTGGATAAGAAGCCCGGCGGCATTGAAAAATTTGAGGTGCTGCTCGTAAACGAACCGCTCGGCTATTGACACGATTGAAGCGGAGACGCTTTGCCGTTCCGCGCTCTCTGGCAGAATCGGGCAGAATCTTCGTAATTTTTTCGTTGTTTACGTTGGAATTGTGTTGATTTTGCCGCGTGAATGCGCTATGATAAATATAAGTTGAGCGCCGCGGTGCATCGCGGTGGGCAAAGCGCCTGCTCAGCCGGACGGCCAGATCCCCGGCCGCCGGAATAAGGCAGCGGACCTGCGCGTCCGTGCATATAAGGAGACATTGACATGATTATTACCCAGAAAAAACCGATTGAAGAGGTTATGGGTCTGGTCGGCAGTGCGAAAACCGTCGCCATCGTCGGCTGCAACAGCTGCGCGACGGCCTGCCACACCGGCGGTCAGCCCGAAATTGACGAGCTGAAAAAAACGCTGGAGGCCGCCGGCAAGACGGTGGTCGCCACAACGATTGCAGACTACTGCTGCATGAATCTCGGCGTCCGGTCCAAGATGAAGCCCATCGTGGCCGCCAAGCCCGAGTGCGTGATCTGCATGTCCTGCGGCGACGGCGTACAGACCGTTGCGAAGAACACCCCCGGTATCCCGACCTATCCCTCCAACAACACCATGTTCCTGGGCGAGGCCGCGCGCTTCGGCGTGTGGGAGGAGGCCTGCCATTTCTGCGGCGACTGCCTGCTCGGCCGGACCGGCGGCATCTGCCCCATTACGCAGTGCGCCAAGAGCCTGGTCAACGGCCCGTGCGGCGGCCAGAAGAACGGCAAGTGCGAGGTCGACTGCAACAACGACTGCGCGTGGATTAAAATCTACAAGCGCCTGGAATCCATCGGCCAGCTCGATAAGCTCCATGAGACCCGCGACGATAAGGGCTATAAGAACTTCACCTATCCCAAGACCATTACGCTGAAGGGGGATAAAAAGTAATGAGTATGCTCAAAGAGGCTTTTGAAGCCGGCAAATTCGGCGTCACCGCTGAAATGGCTCCCCCGAAGGGTTATGATTTTTCCGAGCAGCTGGAAGCTGCCAGACTTCTCAACGGCAAGGTTCACGGCGTCAACGTCACCGACATGCAGTCCGCCAGCCTGAAGGCCTCCAGTCTTGGCCTGTGCGTTGCGCTGAAGAACGCGGGCGTCGAGCCGATTCTGCAGATGACCGGACGCGACCGCAACCGCATGGCAATCATGGGCGACATTCTCTCCGCCGCCGCCTTCGGCATCGACACGATGCTCGCGCTCACGGGCGACCATCCCGTCGTCGGCGACTGCCCGGAATCGAAGCCGGTTTACGATCTTGACTCGGTCGGCATTTTGAGAATGCTGACAAAGATGGAGCAGACCAACTGCGACTGCGGCGGCAACGAAATTGCCGGCGGCGCGCCGAAGTTCTACAAGGGCGCTTCCGTCACGCCCGTCTACGACCCCATCGAGCTTCAGATCAACAAGCTCCGCCAGAAGGTGGAAAGCGGCGCGATGTACATCCAGACCCAGGGCATTTTTGACCTGGATACCTTCAAGCGCTTCCTGGAAAAGGTCGACGCGGCAGGCGTCAAGACCCACATCATGGCCGGTATTATCCCGCTCAAGGCCGCCGGCATGGCAAGGTACATGAACGAGAACGTTCCCGGCATCGCCGTTCCGCAGGATATGATCGACCGTCTTGCCGCGGCTGCCGCCGAGGGCAAGGAGAAGGGCGTCAAGGGCCTTCCGATGCAGCTCGGCATCGAAATGGCGGCGGAAATGATTGCGAAGATCAAGGACGAAAAGCTTTGCGACGGCGTGCACATCATGGCCATCAGCGCAGAAAAGAACGTCCCCACGATTCTGGACAAGGCCGGCGTGACCATCTGATTTCAGCTATATTTTAGGCCTCTTTTTGATTGCCTGAGTTCGATACAAAACTAAAGAATATAGCAAGGGCGGCCCCGAAACGGGCCGCCCTTAAACCATAATCTCCTCCCTTCACAGGCGGACCAGCTCCACGACGTGAAGCGTCTGACCGTCCACGGTAAACCGGACGTCAAAGCCGGAAAAATTAAAGCCGTAGCGCCGCGCAGGATCGTGCTGATAGCCCGGGCGCGTGTCCAGCGCCAGCGCCTGCAGAAGTCCCTGCCGCTTCTGCGGCGGAATCTGGCACAGGAGCTCCGGCGGGAAATCCACCTGCAGAAGCGTCTGCTGCCGCAGGCCCGAAAATGCGTCCTTCGCATCCGGATGGCTGTCCGAATACGGGACGTAAGGCTTAAGGTCATAAATTGGCGTCCCGTCGATCAGGTCCACCCCCGCCACATGCAGCAGCGGCCCCTCCGGGCTGTGCCAGCTCACGCTGAGCAGGCGCACCGAGGAAAGCCCGATGGGATTGGGCCGGAAGGGCGAACGCGTGGCAAATACGCCCACGCGCGTTTTGCCGCCAAGCTTGGGCGGCAGGACCGTCGGCGACCAGTCCTCCCGCTCCGTCCTGTGAAAGCGCCACAAAAGCCAGAGATGACTCCAGCCCTCGATGCCGCGCAGGCAGTCCGGATTGCGGAATTCCGGCGTGAATACAATCGTTCCTTCCAGCGCGTCCGCAAGACTCGCCTGCCGCGGGACGCCGAATTTTGTGGGAAAATCCGTTCGGATATGCGCGATGATTTTCATACGACTTGCTCCTGACCCGCCCTGCGGCGGCAAATTTCGTTTTACAATTTTACGCCGCGGCGTTATACTGAGAAAAACGCCGCAGAAAGAAGGAAGCTGACATGAACGACGAGCTGACCGCCGTAGACATCAAAAAAATGCAGGAGGAAATTGATTACCGCCGCCTGGAGCTCCGTCCGAAGCTCATCGAGGACGTCAAAACCGCGCGGGAATTCGGCGATCTCAGCGAAAATTTTGAATATAAGGCCGCCAAGCGGGAAAAAAATCGCAACGACAGCCGCATCCGCTATCTTGAGCGCATGATCAAAACCGCGCGCGTGATTGACGCGGCCTCCGCCCCGGACCAGATCGGCCTGTTCGATAAGGTCACCATCTATATGGAGGACGACGAGGAGGAGCAGACCATTCAACTGGTGACCACCCTCCGCCAGAACGCGCTCAAGGGGCTCATCAGCAAGGAATCGCCCGTCGGAAAGGCGGTGCTCGGCCATCGCGCCGGTGACCGGGTCCTTGTGGAGGTCAACGAGCGCTGCAGCTACTGGATTACCATCCGCAGCGTGGAAAAGGGCCAGGACGACGATTCCCTGCCCATCAGCGCCTATTGAGGGTCTGGGCCTGCTTACAGCGCGCCCCTTCCGGAATACCAGAAAAGCAGCGCCGCCTGAAGGCAGAGCAGCAGCGGAACCGTCACATAGAATTTTGCCTTCCGGGTCTTATGGTGAAACAGATACATCCCCAGGAGAATCCCGGCGCTGCCAAAAAGCGCCGCCACCGTTAGAAGCGTCCGCTCCGGGATGCGGCGGCGGCCGCGCCTGGCAAAAGTTTTATCGAGATACATAATCAGAAATCCTGCCGCATTGATTAGAAGCAGGGAGACGGGCAGAACCGGCATGAGGGCTGCGCTCCTTTGTGAAAAATCGCGCCGCTGGGCGCTACGGAGGGATGAAAATGAAACGCTTATCCGCGCTCGCGCTTGCGCTGGCCGCGCTTCTTTGCGGCTGCGCGTCCCGGCAGGTCTGGGAACGGGTATCCGATCCGCTGGCCGACCCGGAGGAACGGGTCTGCAGCGTCATGTTCACGCTGCCGGACGGAGCCTCGGAGGAAGCCATTTCCGGCACGCAGGCGCGCCGGGTCTATACCGATCCGGCCTGTGGCTATGAGATCGTGGCCGAGCGAATGGAAACGCCGAGCCTTGAGGCCGCGGTCAAGCGCCTGACCGGCTTCAGCTTCGACGCGCTGCACCCGCTGAAAACCACCAAATGCGGCCTGCCGGAATACCGCTTCGCCTGGTATGCCTCCGGCGACGAGGGCGGCCGCCTCTACCGCGCGGACGTGCTGAAGGATGAGGGCTACTGCTACGCGCTCGTCTTCAGCGTACCGGAGGGAAGCGGCACTGCCTATGATAGCACGGCCGAGGCCGTCTTTGCAAGCATGAGCCTGTTCTACGAGGAGTCCGGGAAAAAAATCGACGGCGCATGAAATTAGTGCTTGACAAAACGCCGTTTTGTCTGTATAATACACCCGTCGCTGAGAGATGCGGCTTGTGTGGAACGGAAGGTTAGCTCAGCTGGGAGAGCACTTGCCTTACAAGCAAGGGGTCACAGGTTCGAGCCCTGTACTTTCCACCAT
>CAKUHJ010000123.1 GCA_934655935.1 uncultured Oscillospiraceae bacterium
GTCCTCCAGAGTATCCAGCTGCGCGCGCAGCTCGCAGAGATACGGCGCGGCGCAGCGCTCCAGCTGCGCCAGGATTTCCGGCAGGGCCTGCGCGCCCTGCGAAAGAGAAACCAGGTCCCGGCAGGAGGCCGTGGCCGTGCTGACGCGGGTCATGGCCCGCTCAAAATCCGTCACGCCGCGCAGCGCCAGAATCAGCTCCTCGCGCACCGGCGTATTTTTTACCAGCTCCTGCGTCGCGTTCAGGCGGCGCGTGATCTGCGCCGGAGACAGAAGCGGGCGCTCCATCCAGCTGCGGAGCAGGCGCCCGCCCATGGCGGTTTTCGTCTGATCCATGACCCACAGGAGGCTTCCGCGCTTATCCCCCGAGCGGACGGTCTGCGTCAGCTCCAGATTCCGCCGGGCCGCAAGGTCCAGCGCCATATATTTGCCCGCCAGATAATAGTCCAGCACCCGGATCTGCGGAAGCTCGTTTTTCTGTATATCCCGCAAGGTCAGCAGCAGCGCACCGCACGCGCGCAGCGCCGCGGGGTCCTCGCGAAGGCCGGAGGCCGCCGGATCTCCAAGCTGCGCGCACACGGCGTCCGTGCAGCGCTCCGGCGCAAACAAGGCGTCGTCTGCCAAGTTCACACACGCGTGCAGCCTTTCGGAAAGAAAATCCCGCAGCTGCGGCTGCTTTGCCCCGCCGCCCAGCAGAATTTCCGCCGGAGCGATGCTTCCAAGCTCGCAGCGGAGCTTTTCCTCCGCGCCGGGGCCGGGAAAGCCCGTGGCGCTGAGCTGTCCGGTGGAGACGTCGCAGTAGGCAAGGCCATACGCGCCATCTTCTTCCCAGACGCAGGCATAATAGTTGTTCCGCGATTCCTCCAGCATGGAGCTTTCCGTCACGGAGCCGGGCGTCACCACGCGGACAATCTCGCGCTTGACCAGTCCCTTTGCCAGCGCCGGGTCCTCCATCTGCTCGCAGATGGCGACCTTATAGCCCCGCGCCACCAGGCGGGCGATGTATCCCTCCGAGGAGTGGTACGGCACGCCGCACATCGGCACCTTGTCCTCCATCGGCTTCGACTTGTCCCGGTCGCGCGTGGTGAGCGTCAGATCCAGCTCCTTCGCCGCGACGCGGGCGTCGTCGTTGAACATTTCATAGAAATCGCCCAGCCGAAAAAACAGCAGGCAATCCGGATTCTGTTCCTTTGCAGCCAGATACTGCTGCATCATGGGCGTCAGCTCGGCCATGGGGCTTCCCTCCTTTGTATCCGTGTATCCGCGCGGCTTAAAGCAGCTCGCCGGTCAGGCTCCAGGTTGTGCAGCCGGTAATTTTCGCCTGCGCGAAGCTTCCGATCCGGCTCTCGTCTCCCGGCAGGCGGACCAGCCGCCCGCCTTCGGTCCGGGCCGTCAGAACCTCGCCCTCGCGCCCGTCCACCAATACGCGCATCGTCCTTCCGACATAGGCCTGGTGGATTTCCTGCGAAATCCGGTTCTGCAGCTGGCACAGCCGGTCAAAGCGGCGGTTCTTTTCCTCCTTCGGCGTCGGGTCGTCCATCCGCGCCGCCGGCGTTCCGGCGCGCGGAGAGAAGATAAAGGTGAACAGCGCGTCGTAGCGGACCGTTTCGATCAGCCGCAGCGTGTCCTCAAACTCCGCCTCGGTCTCTCCGGGGAAGCCGACGATCACATCGCTTGTCAGCACCAGCTCCGGCATGAGGCTTCTTCCGTAGCGCACAAGCTCCAGATACTGCTGCGCCGTATAGCGCCGGTTCATTTCCTTCAGCACGCGGTCGTTTCCGGACTGGAACGGAAGATGAAACTGCTTGGCAATTTTCTCCTCGCGCGCGATGGTATCAAAGAGCTTGCGGCTGGCGTCCTTCGGGTGGCTGGTCATAAAGCGCAGCCAGAAATCGCCAGGAAGCTGCGCAAGCTCCGAAAGAAGGTCCGCAAAGTCCACGCCCGCGTCCAGGTCCTTTCCGTAGGAATTGACGTTCTGGCCCAGAAGCGTAATGTCCTTGTAGCCCGCGGCGATCAGCCCGCGGACCTCCTCAATGATCTGCTCCGGCCGGCGCGAGCGCTCCCGCCCGCGCACATAGGGCACGATGCAGTACGAGCAGAAGTTGTTGCAGCCGTACATAATGGAAACCCACGCCTTGAGCCCGGACGCGCGCACCGCCGGAAGGCCCTCGGCAATGTTGCCGGCGGAATCCTCCGTATAAAACGCGCGCCTGCCGGTCCGGAGCACCTGCTGCAGAATCTCCGGAAAGCGCCAGAGCTGGTGGGGGTTGAACACGCCGTCGACATGGCGGTAGCTCGTACGGATGCGCGCGACCACCTGCTCCTGCCCCATCATACAGCCGCACAGGAAGATTTTCTGCTCCGGGTGGCGGTTTTTGGTATGTACCAGCGCGCCGACATTGCCGTAGACGCGGCTTTCCGCGTGCTCGCGGATGGCGCAGGTATTGATGACGATACAGTCCGCGCCCTCCTCCGTATCGGTCTGCTCGTAGCCGCACGCGGCCAGAAGGCCGCGCAGGCGCTCGGAATCCGCCTCATTCTGCTGGCAGCCGTAGGTATCCACAAAGGCCTTCGGCACACGCCCCTGGGCCTGCCAGTAGGCGTGAATCTGCGCGCAGATTTCCTTCTGCTGCGCAAGCGCCTCCTGCGAAATGACGACGGTTTTACGTTCCAAGGCTGTTTCCTCCATTTTCCGATATCTTGACATGTTATTATACCAAATGAATTTCTGTTTTTCAATCGCGGCGCGCGCCTCCGGCGGCCTTTTTCCGAAGTTTACAAAATGTTCAAGCCTTCCGGGCGGCGGCAGATTGCAATCGCGCGGCGGGTATGTTAGAATAAAAAAACATTGCGCTGCGGCGCAAGGAAAGTTGAGGAAACAAGCTATGAAATGTAAATTTTGCGGCGCGGAGCTGGACGAGGCTTCTCCCGCCTTCTGCCCCGAATGCGGAAAAGCGCAGTCGGAGCCCGCTTCCGCCGGGGAGCCCGTGACCTGCGAAGCCGCCCCGGAGGCGGAAGCCGGAGCTGCCCCGGAAGCCGAAGCCTCCGCGCAGCCGGAGCCTGCGGCGCCTGAAAAGGGAAAAAGCGGGAAGACCGCTCTGATCTGCGGCGTCGCCATCGCTGCGCTGCTGATCGTCATTGCGCTCATCTGCGTCAGAATCTTCAAGGACCGCGCGCCTGCCGGGCCTGCCGCCGAACCGGGCGGCACGCTTTCCCAGGAGGATACGCAGACCCCCGCCGGTGAGGACGCTGAAGCGCCTGCCTCCGAGGACGCCGAGCCGGAAGCGCCCGCCGAAGCCGGAAACGGCGTCAGCTACACCGTAACGGCCCAGGAGCTGGAGGGGCGGCTGGACGACGTCGTCTCCACCTGCGGCGCCGACCTTCTGACAAACCGTGCGCTCGGCCTTTACTACTGGCAGCAGTACAACTACTTTGCCAGCAACTACGGCAGCTACCTGAGCATGATTCTCGATACCTCCGCCGGTCTTGACACGCAGATGTACAACGAGGAGATGACCTGGCAGCAGACCTTCCTGGAGGCTGCCCTGCAGATGTTCGGCAGCATGAGCGCGCTGTGCCAGGAGGCCGACGCGGACGGCTATACGCTCTCCGAGGAGGACCTGCAGAGTGTGGACAATCAGCTCGCCTCGCTGGAAAGCTACGCTGCGGTCTACGGCTTTGACAGCGTGGACGGCTTCCTGCAGAGCATCTACGGGCCGTCCGCGACAAAGGAGCTTTACGCGGACTTCCTGCAGCGCTCGCTGAAGGCCAACGGCTATCTTCAGCAGCGTGTGGACGCGCTCTCCTATACCGACCAGGACGTCAGCGATTACTATGACGCGCATGCCGAGGATTACGAGGCCGAGGGCGTCGCAAAGGACGACACCGCGCTTGTCAACGTCCGCCACATTCTCATTCAGCCGGACGGCACGGATGAGGACGGCAATTACACCGAAGAGGCCTGGCTTGCCGCCGAGCAGAAGGCAAACGAGCTCTACGAGCAGTGGAAGGCCGGCGCAGCAAGCGAGGATTCCTTCGCGGAGCTTGCCGGCGAGCAGACGCAGGACTCCGGCAGCGCCGCCAACGGCGGACTGTATGAGGACGTCTATCCCGGCCAGATGGTCACAGAGTTCAACGACTGGTGCTTCGACGCCGCGCGCAGGCCCGGCGACACCGGCATTGTCAAGACGACCTACGGCTATCACATCATGTACTTCGTCGGAACCGGCGAGACACCCTACTGGTACGCCCGCGCGCTTGAGGATTACCTGCAGGCGCAGATGCTGTCCATCGAAAACGAGATTTATCAGAAATACGAACCGGTCAACACGCCGGAAAACGCCGCCATCGTAGACGTTCTGCATCCGGATGAGACCGCCGCCGGGGAAAACTGAGCCCTGTGCAGCAGAATCGGGAGGCAAAGCTTCATGCGTAAAAAACTGTTGTTTTTTGTCAACCCAAACGCCGGCCATGCGGAAATCCGCACGAATCTCATGGAGGTTCTGCAGATTTTCTCGGACGCCGGGTATGAGCCCACGGTTCACATGACCTCCGGCCCGCGCGATATCACCCGCCAGATCGCCGCGCGCGGCCAGGAATTTGATCTGATCGCCTGCACCGGCGGAGACGGCACGCTCAATGAGGCCGTCTCCGGCCTGATGCAGCTCTCCGCGCCGCCTCCGCTCGGCTACATTCCCGGCGGCACCGTCAACGACGTGGCCGCTACGCTCGGCCTTTCGCGCGATCCCCTTCAGGCCGCGCGGGACGTCGTCTCCGGCCGGCCCTTCGCTATCGACATCGGCAGCTTCGGCCCGGACCGCTGGTTTACTTATGTTGCGGCCTTCGGCCTGTTTACGGACGTCGCCTACGCGACGCCGCAGCTGGACAAGCGCATCTGGGGCCGCCTCGCCTATCTCTTCAACGGCGTGCGGGCCCTTGGGGACGTCCGGCCGACGCATGTGCGCGTCCGCTGGAAGGACCGCACGGAGGAGGCCGACGTTCTTGTCGGCCTTGTGTGCAGCACAACCTCCGTCGGCGGCTTCCGCGCAACCTCAAAGGCCGCGCAGGATCTCGGCATCCGTCTGGACGACGGCCTGAGCGAGGTCGTGCTGGTCCGCGATATCCGGAACCTTGCGGAGCTCAATCTGGCGGCCGGAAAAATCCTGCGGCAGGACTTCGACTGCGAGCACTTTATCACCTTTCAGACAGACGCCGCGGAATTTGAGTTCGAGCAGGACGTCAGCTGGACGCTGGACGGAGAATTCGGCGGAAGCGTCCGCAGCGTCACGCTCCGCAATTGCCGCCAGGCCGTGC
>CAKUHJ010000124.1 GCA_934655935.1 uncultured Oscillospiraceae bacterium
GGCCATAGCAGAAATACAAAACCGCCGCTGTTCCCAATGGAACAGCGGCGGGTCAGCGTGCCGAAAAAGTCTTTTCGCCCCGCTGCCTGTCCAGGTTTTCAAACTTGAAAAGTTTGAAAATCTGTTTGATTGAACGCGAAGGGGGCTTTTTGCCCCCTTCACTCTTCCCCCGCTGCTCTGTCGCAGAGCTGCATATCATAGTTTTTCGACAGTCTCGTTTCCCGTTTTTATTCATTCTTTTTTCTCATGCGAAAACAGCACGCAGGCCGTATAGCTCAGGTGATTGGCGCCGTAATAGTACGGCACGCCGCACTGCGTGCATACCTCGCTGACCAGAAGCCCGTAGGCCTCCATGGACGAGACCGCCTGCTCCGGGACGCGGCAGGGCTCCGGATAGGCGCAGCGCTTACAGATTCTGCAGCCGCCGGTTCCCAGGCACAGCGCATCCGGAAAGGCCTCGCGCACCTGCGCGCAGAAGGCATGGAAATAAGAAAGGTGCCGTTTTTCCAGCTCCATCATGCCCTCATAGTCAAACGAATCCTCCAGCGTGCCCGTCGTCTGCACCAGAAGCCCGCGCGGATAGCCCTGCAGGCGCCGGGCGCATTCGTCCAGCGTCCCGCATTCCGGCGGGCACGTCCAGTTTTTTCCGTATGCGTGGCAGCGGTCCGCCGCGCACATATCGCGCACGTCCTGCCGCGCGCACAGCTGCGCCGGGTTGAGCGGCGCAGCCGCCGTAAAGCCAAGCGCCAGCGCCTTCTGCGTCCATTCCTCCATGCTATTCGTCCTCCCCAAAGCTCATGCAGTCCACATAGCAGTCCTGGAACTCCGGCATGCTTGCCAGCTCCAGAAACTCCGTCTGCTCCGCAAGCGCCGTCGTGCGTTCAAACTCCGCGCGGCTGAGCGCGCACAGCTGCGCGCCCGCGCCCGCAGCGTTTCCGATCGGGTGGATTTTTTCCTCCAGCTCCGGCGGCAGCAGCCCCACGCCGCAGGCGGACGAGGGCCGCAGGAAGTTTCCGAACGCTCCGGCCAGCAGCACGCGCTGCACCGCCTGCGCCCGGAGCCCCAGCTTCTTCATCAGCAGCTCGATTCCCGCGCGGATGGCCGCCTTGGCAAGCTGCAGCTCGCGCACATCCTTCTGCGTCAGAAATACGCCGTCCTGCAGCCGTACGGCCGGCAGCCCGTCCACCGTGCCCCAGCGCCAGGCCTCGCCCGCGCCGGCGTCCATGCGCCCGGTCCCGTCGATCATGCCGCACCGCAGCATCGCCCAAACCGCGTCCAGAAGCCCGGAGCCGCAGAGCCCCTTTGCTTCTCCGCCGCCGATGACGGAGCAGGCGAGCTTCCCGTTTTCCAGGTCCACATGGTCGATCGCGCCCGGCGCGCCGCGCATGCCAAAGCGGATTTTCGCGCCCTCAAACGCAGGCCCCGCCGCCGTGGAGCAGGCGATGCGCCGCGTGCCGTCCGTCATGACCATTTCACCGTTCGTGCCGACGTCCAGCAGCAGCGTCGCCTGCCTCAGCCGGTCGAAGGCCGCCGCAGACATGCACCCTACCGTATCCGCGCCGACAAAGCCCGCAATGTTCGGCAGAATCCGCACGCTTCCGTCTTCCCGGATCGGCAGCAGCCCCGCCGCGGGAAGCTCCCGCCGCGCAAGCTCCTTCGGCATGTAGGGCGGAAGCGTCAGGGGTCTGGGGTCGATGCCGAGCAGCAGGTGATGCATCGCGGTATTGCCGACGATGCAGGCGCGCGCAATCTGCCCGGCGTCTATGCCCGCCTGCGCCGCGGCCTGCAGCGTCAGCCCGCGCAGGCATTTTAAAATTGCCTGCCGCAGCGCATCCGTCCCCGGATGCTCCAGCACGTACTGGATGCGGCTGATGACGTCGCCGCCGAAGGCCGTCTGCGGGTTGAGCGCGCTCACGGTCTGCAGCACCGCGCCGGTGTGCCCGTCCAGAAGATAGGCCGCGACCGTCGTCGTGCCGACGTCCACCGCTAGGGCATAGTCCGCGTCGCCGTCCGGCCGGACCTGCGCGTGCGCACCGCGCGTCAGAACCTCGGTATGCTCCTTTTCCGGCAGGCGCACCGTCATATCGTGCGTGACGAGCGTCTGGCACGCCAGCACGCTTACGCCGTCCGCCTCGCAGCGGCACTTGCCGCAGGTTCCCTTTCCGCCGCACGGCGCGTCCGTCTGGACCTGCGCGGCCAGAAGCGCCTGCTGCAGCGTCTGCCCCTCCTGCGCCGGGATGATGCGTCCCTCCGGCAGCAGCGTCAACGAAAACTGCTTCATCTGTTTGCCTCCTCTGCGATGGCGCGGATTGCCTCCGCCGCGTCAAACGCATTTTCTGTATAAATATCTGCGCCGATCTTTTTCGCAAATTCGCCCGTGACCGGCGCGCCGCCGACCAGCACCGTCAGCCGCGACGCCGCGCGGCAGCGCTTAAGCGCCTTCACCGTCGCGCGCATGGCGTCGAGCGTGGTGGTCAGAAGCGCGGAAACGCCGACAAAGCGAATCTCCTCGTCCGCCTCCGCCGCCTGTACAAACTGCTCCGCGCTCACATCCACCCCCAGGTCGATCACCTGGAAGCCCGCGTTGGAAATCGCAATATGCACCAGATTTTTTCCGATGTCGTGCAGGTCGTTCTTCACCGTACCCAGAAGCACCTTCTGTGCAAAGCACGGCGTATTCTCCGTGCGGCGGCTGAACGACTGCTCCACGCGCTTGACCGCGCGCGCCGCGCGCAGCATCTCCGGCAGGAAGCATTCCTGCGCGGCAAACTTGCGCCCGACCTCCCGCATGCCGACCATGATGCCGTCCTGCAGAATTTCGTTCATGGAAATTCCCTTGTCCAGAAGCGTCTGGATTTCGCCCTGCATCTCGTCCGCGCGCCCGTTTTCCACGAGCCCGGCAAGCGTTTCAAGCTCTTTCATACGCCGCGCCCTCCCTTCCCTGCGGCTGCTGCAGCGCCTGCTGCAGCAGCTCGTCCAGGAGCGTATTGGAAAGCGCGCCCGCGTTCGAGGTCCGCTGGCGCACCGCGTAGGCCGTCCATTCCGGCGCGTCCTCCACCGGGCGGAAGGTCAGCGCGTCCGGCGCGTCTCCGGCCAGAAGCTCCGGCAGCAGCAGCGCGCACCGCCCCTGCGCGGCAAGGCTCAGGAGCCTTCCGTAATCAAAGCCCGTGAACACCGGCTTTTCCGCCTCCAAAGAAGCCGGGAGCAGAAGCTCCGTATGCGCGGCCAGCGGCGTCCCGGAAAGCTCCGCCATGCGAAGGCGCGGTCTGTCCGCCAGGGCAGAGTCCGCGCGCAGCAGCACGCCCAGCCGGCAGCCAAGCAGCGCCGCGCAGGAAAACTGCGCCTCGTCCAGGCTCTGGGTCATCACCGCCGCGTCCAGCTTGCGCTCCAGAAGCAGGCTCCGGCACTGGCTCTGCGGATACTCCCCGTAGTCAATGTCCGCGTTTTTCTGCTGCGCGCAGAAATCACGCAGGCGCCGCTCAAAAAGCGGGAGCGTCCCGATGGCGAAGCCCAGCCGGAGCCTCTTCCGGTAGCGCGAGCCGTAGGCCAGCATTTCCTGCCGGATGGCCTCAAATTCGGCCACGGTGCCCCGCACCCGGTCGTAAAACAGAACGCCCGCAGGGGTCAGGAACGCGCCGTTGGAATCGCGCATGAAAAGCTCCACCTGAAGCTCCTGCTCCAGCTGGGAGATGGCCTTGCTGATGGCCTGCCGCGTAATAAAGAGGGTGTTGGCGGCGTTGATAAAGCTGCGCTGATCGGCGACGGCAAGAAAGTACTTGAGCTGCCGGATTTCCATACGGCCGCGCCCCCTTCCTGTGATTTTGCGCTATTATACCACAGCGCCGCCCGCATTACAACCGATGATTGCGGGGCTGCAACTTTTTGTTTCGCCGAGCGCAAAATCTATTTGCTTTTTTTGCGTCGAAGCTTGTGGTATATTGGAGCTACCAAAAACGAGGGGGATATCCTAATGATTATCATCGGCGAAAAAATCAACGGCTCCATTCCGTCCGTCGCCAAGGCCATCGCAGACAAGGATGCGGACTGGATCCGGCATCTGGCAAAAATCCAGACCGAAGCCGGCGCTGACTTCATCGACGTCTGCGCCTCCGTCAAGGACGGCGAGGTGGAAACGCTGCACTGGCTGATCGACCTGGTCCAGGAGGTCACCGACACCCCGATCTGCATTGACAGCCCGAATCCCGCGTCCTGCGTCGCGGCCATGGCCTTCTGCAAGAAGCCGGGCCTGATCAACTCCGTGTCCATGGAGGGCGACAAGGCGGACGTCATCTTCCCCGCCATCGCGGACAGCACCTGGCAGTGCATCGCGCTTCTGTGCGCGAAGGGCATTCCCTCCTCTGCCGAGGAGCGGCTTGAGGTTTTCGATCAGCTGATGGAAAAGGCAAAGCAGTACGGCATCAAGCCCAACCGCCTGCACATCGATCCGCTGGTGGAGATGCTCTGCACCTCGGAGGACGGCATCAGCATGGTCATCGAGGTCATCAAGGCCGTCAAGGAAAAGCAGCCTGCCATCCACGTGACCGGCGCAGTCAGCAACATTTCCTTCAACCTGCCGGTTCGCCGGCTGCTCAACCAGGCCTTCCTGGTTCTGGCGATGAACGCCGGCATGGATTCCGGCGTCATGGACCCGACCAACCGCGACCTTCTCGGCATGGTCTATGCCACGGAAGCCATGCTTGGTCTGGACGATTACTGCATGGAATACATCAGCGCTTACCGCGAGGGCAAGTTCGGCCCCGTCAAGGCCTGATGATTCTATAGATAAGAGACATTACAGGGGGTTTTACAAATGTCTAAAATTGAAGAACTGGCGCACAACGTAGAAATTGGCAAGGCCAAGCTTGTTCCCGGCATCGTTCAGGAATGCATCGACGAGGGCGACGCACCTCTGGACATTCTGAACAAGGGTATGATCGACGCGATGGCCGTCGTCGGTGAAAAGTTCAAGAACAACGAGATCTTTGTTCCCGAGATGCTCGTTGCCGCGAAGGCCATGAAGAAGGGCGTCGAGGCCCTGAAGCCGTACCTTGCAGACGGCAACACCGGCAAAATCGGCAAGATGGTCATGGGCACCGTTTACGGCGACCTGCACGACATCGGCAAGAATCTCGTCATCATGATGATCGAGTCCACTGGCTATGAAGTCGTCGACCTGGGCATTGA
>CAKUHJ010000125.1 GCA_934655935.1 uncultured Oscillospiraceae bacterium
GTGATGCCCTTGTCGATGACAAGGCCCTCGATCTGATGGAACATCGGGGAGTGCGTGGCGTCGACCTCGTCCTTGCGGTAGACGCGGCCCGGCGCGAGAATGCGGATGGGCGGCTGGCCGATTTCCTCCATGGCGCGGATCTGCATGGGGCTGGTCTGCGTGCGCAGCAGCACGCTTTCATCGTCCGTGACGTAGAAGGTGTCGCTGCGGTCGCGGGAGGGATGGTTTTCTGCGATGTTCAGCTTGGTGAAGTTATAATCGGCAAGCTCCACCTCCGGGCCGTCGAGAATCCGGAAGCCCATGGAGATGAAGATATCCTTGGCCTCGTCCAGGGCCTTGTTCATCGGGTGCCGGTGGCCCAGCTCAACCGGGACGCCGGGAATGGTGACGTCGATGGCCTCGGCCGCCAGCCTTTCCTCAAGCGCTCTGGCCTTGAGCTCGGTTTTGACCTCTTCAAGACGCTGCTCAATGGCGGCGCGGACATTGTTCGCGACCTGGCCCATGGCGGGACGCTCCTCCGCGGAGAGCTTGCCCATCATCTTGAGTACGCCCGTCAGCTCGCCCTTTTTGCCGAGAAAGCGTACGCGCAGCGCGTCAAGCTCTTCCGCGTCCGCCACGCCGGACAGCGCGCTCAGCGCCTCCTGACGGATTTTTTCCAGTTGTTCTTTCATAAACGAAGGTCTCCTTTTCGTGATTGATCGGATTGGATAAAAAAACGGCCCTTCCTCCCATTCTGGGGACGAAAGACCATGCTTCCGCGGTACCACCCGCATTTCGCCTGACAGCGCTCTTGAACCGTTAACGGAGTGACCCGGCCCATCCTACTTTGCCTGCGCGGTTCGGACGGCAGCTCCCGAGAGAAGGCCCGTATGCGCACCGGCAGGCGGCTTTCAGCGCCCCGCCCTCTCTGAAGCCGGCTTTGAAGGAATACGGACAGCTCGTTCTTCGCATTTACAACTATTTACGGTTTAATTCTAGCACATCCGGCGACGTTTGGCAACTCAAAAATTGACGGCCGGGCGCAAATGGGCTATAATAACCGGGAAAAACAGCGAGAGGAGAATGGCCTGTGAAGGTTCCTGCCGCACATGTCATGGGAGCCGCGGAGGTGCGGCGGCTTCTTCCGCCCCGGCCGCGGGAGAGCCACAAGGGCGATTACGGAAAGCTTCTGCTGCTCTGCGGCAGCACGGGGCTGACGGGCGCGGCGTCGCTTGCGGCGCAGGCGGCGCTCAGAATGGGCGCGGGGCTGGTATACCTCGGCGTTCCGGAGGCGGTTTACCCGATCGCTGCGGGGAAGGCGCTGTGCGAGGTGGTGTTTCCGCTGCCCTGCGACGAGGCCGGAAGGCTGAGCGCGGCCGCCGCCGCGCCCATCCGCACGCGGCTTGCCGGGATGGACGCCGTGCTCTTCGGGCCGGGGCTCGGGCGCTCTGCGCAGCTGACAGAGCTTCTTGCCGCGGTGCTGGAGGCGTCGCGCGCGCCGGTCATTCTGGACGCGGATGGCATAAACGCGCTTTGCGGGCATATGGATTTAGTGCGCGGATGCAGACAGCCCGTGCTCCTGACCCCGCACGACGGGGAATTTGCCCGCCTGACAGGACAGGCTCCCGGCCCCGACCGCGCGCACGCGGCGATGGATCTGGCCGGAGCGCTTGGCGCGGTGGTTCTGCTCAAGGGGCACCGCACGCTCATTACCGACGGAACGAAGCTCTACCGCAACCATACCGGAAACCCCGGCATGGCGACAGGCGGAAGCGGGGACGTGCTTTCGGGAATGCTTGCGGCGCTGCTGGGCTTTCACCTCCCGCCCCTGGCGGCTGCGGCGGCGGGCGCGTATCTGCATGGACGGGCCGGAGATCTGGCGGCGGCGAAATTCGGAGAATACAGCCTGCTGCCCTCGGATCTTCCGGCGCTTCTGCCGCGACTTCTTTGCAGAAGGTGATGACAGCTGAAAACCATTCATCGGGCGCTCGGGCTGCTTGCGGCGCTGCTGCTTGCGGCAGGGTGTCTTGGCGCCTGCGCGTCCGGGCAGGACGACAGGCAGCGCGCGCTGAGCTTCCGCTCCGCGCTTTTAAAGGCCGGCGGCTGCCGGTTTACGCTTTCGCTTACGGCGGATTACGGCGAATACGCGGCGGATTTTACCCTCTCGTGCGTCTGCACGGCAGACGGCGCGGCGCGCTTTACGCTGCAGCAGCCGCAGACGCTCGAGGGCGTCTGCGGCACGGCGGGTCCGGGCACGCCGGAGCTGGAATTTGACGATGTGCGCGTCGCCCTGCCGGCGCTTTCCGGCGGCGTCGCGCCGCTGCGGGCGCCGTACCTTTTATGTGCGTCGTGGACGGAGGGATTCCTGGAATCGGCGGAGCAGACGCAGGAGGGGCTTCTTGTGCGCATCCGCTATGGCTACGAGGACGAGGCCCTTGAAATTGAAACGCTTCTTTCCGCAGAGGAGGCGGCGCCGGTCCGCGCGGAAATTGCCCGCGGCGGGAAGACGGTCCTTTTTGCGCACGTGTCGGATTTTTCCTGGGGAAGCGAAGCAGCCTGAGCGGGGTAAATATTTGAAGCATAACGGCTTTCCGGCGCGCGGCGCCGGAAGAATCGAGGAAAGACAATGAAAACACTCAAAAGAACCTGGGCGGAGATTTCGCTCGACAATCTGGAATACAACTACCGTGCGCTGCGCGCGATTCTTCCGCCGGCGTGCCGCTTTCTCGGCGTCATGAAGGCGGACGCCTACGGCCATGGCGCAGTGCCGGTCAGCCATGCGCTGGAAGAGCTCGGCGCGGACTATCTGGCGGTTTCCAACCTGGAGGAGGCTGTGCAGCTGCGGCGCGGCGGCGTGCGCCTGCCGGTGCTGATTCTGGGCCATACCCCGGCGGACCATGCGGACACAATGGTGTTTATGGACGTCACGCAGGAGGTGCATTCGCTGGGCTACGCGCGGGAGCTTGACGCCGCGCTGGCGGGAACAAACTACATTCTGAACGTGCACCTGAAGCTCGACACCGGCATGACGCGCATCGGCTTTTTTGCCTGTGATGAGGAAAAAACCAAGCAGGAGCTTCTGGAGGTTTCCCGGCTTCCGCATCTGCACATAGAGGGCATTTTCATGCATTTCTGCGCTGCGGACAGCCTCCGGCCGGAGGACGAGGCCTTCACACGCCTGCAGTACCGCAGATTTACGCGGCTGCTGGACGCGCTTGCCGACGCGGGGCTGCGGCCGGAGCTCCGCCACTGCTGCAATTCCGGCGCGACGATTCTGTATCCGGAGTACGCTATGGATATGGTGCGTCCCGGCATCGCAACCTACGGCTATCTTCCGGCGCAGGAGCTTGCGGGAAAAATTTCGCTGCGGCCCATGATGTCCCTCTATACAACCGTCGCCCAGCTCAGAACGGTGCCGGCAGGCGTCAGCGTCAGCTACGGAAGAACGTTTACCACCACGCGCCAGACCCGCCTCGCGGTGCTTCCGATCGGCTATGCCGACGGCCTCAGCCGCGCGCTTTCCGGGCGGATGAACGTGTATCTTCATGGAAAGCCCGCGCCCATCGTCGGCCGCATCTGCATGGATATGTGCATGGCGGACGTCACCGATATCCCGCAAAGCGCGGAGGGCGACGTCGTGACGGTATTCGGAGACGACGAAACGAACACGCTTCGCCCGGTGGAGCGGCTGGCCGACACGCTGGGGACGATCAACTATGAGATTCTGTGCCAGCTCAGCAAGCGCATTGCGCGCATTTACCGCAGCGGGAGCAAAACCTCGGAAATTTTGCAGTATATTGTCTGAACGTGTCCTGCATAGAATGGCTTGAGAGCCTCGCGCACAAATCCGGCTGTTTAATTTTGCGCGCTGCGTGGGAGAATAATGTAGCGCGGTGTTGCCGCCGCGATTACTTTCCGCGGAGTGTGAAGCGAATGGATACCAACGTAAAACGTGGCGATATTTTTTATGCGGATCTGAGCCCGGTGGTCGGCAGTGAGCAGGGCGGTACGCGTCCGGTATTGATCGTCCAGAACGACACCGGAAACCGGCATTCGCCCACGGTCATTGCCGCGGCCATCACCAGCCAGACGGGCAAGGCGCGTCTTCCGACGCATATTTCCCTCGCGGGGCACGATGTGGGCCTGAGCCGGGATTCCATTGTCCTTCTGGAGCAGATCCGCACCATTGACAAGCGACGGCTGCGCGAGCACATGGGCCATGTGGACAAAGCCGTGATGGAGCAGGTCGACTCGGCCATTGCCGTCAGCTTCGGCCTGCAGGGCTGAGCCCAGAACCGGAATATGAAGCCCCCTCCCGCATAAGCTGGGAGGGGGTTTAAGACTGCTGTGGCAAGAGCCGTAAGCAGACCGGGTGCGATGGGCAGACCGCCTGCACGGCGCATGTTCTGAACGGCGACAACTTTGATGATCCTTGCCCTGCTGGGCTTTATCGGCTGGTCGGCTTTCAACCGCGCGAATATTCAGTATTGTGGACGCAGGAGCGCAGTCTTGCTGGTGTTCGGACTCGTCATATGCTGCTTTGCGGCGGCGCGGGACGGCTTGGATAAGACGATTCAGCACGCCATCGACGGAAGCTGCGCACCGGGGCGGTTCCCTACAGAAATATCAGCCGAACATTTGTCAGATCAGCGTGCTGCAGGACGGAAACGAACTCTACTCCGCAGAGTGGAACGGCTATCAGCGGACGGACTGTGGCCATATCGCATCCGCCACGAAAAGCGTGATGGCGCAGGCCGTCAGCGACCTGAGCGCCGCCAATGCGCCGTCGCTTATGCTGTGGAATCAGCTCAGCGCCCTTTACAATGCGTGCGAGGTCGTTTGCGTGACCGTCGTCTGCATCGGCATCCAAGGGCAGAAAACCAGGCTGCTCCGTTCGGGCATTTATCTGTTCGCCATCATGGAGTGGATTTCGGCGGTCGGGTATCGGATGTTCCCGCTCAGTAGCAGCGGCTATGCCGGGGCGTTTCAGGATGTGATGCACATGGTCGTCACCGCTTTGGTGGTGCTGTTGTCCATCGTATCGCTGACCGTGATCATCGCCGCCGATACAGAGCGTGACAACTATATGTCGGCAGAAGAAGCCCTCGCTTATGGGCTGATCGACAAAATTATTGACAAGAGATAAGGAGAAACACCATGTCAGAAAAAAAGATTACCATT
>CAKUHJ010000126.1 GCA_934655935.1 uncultured Oscillospiraceae bacterium
TACTGCTTGAGGACGCCGTTGATCTTGTCAATTCTTCTGTCGTAGTTTTCAAACAAAGCCATTTTCGTGTCCTCCTTTGCTTATTCCTGACGCGGGTCAATGAACTTGACCGCGACGTCCCACTGGCCATAGTGGCCGGTGGCCTTCTTCAGAGCCTCTGCGGGCTCGTCGCCCTTCTTGATAAAGTCCATCATCTTGCCGAAGTTGATGAACTCGTAGCCGATGATCTCATCGTCCTTGTTGAGCGCGATTCTGGAGCAGTAGCCCTCGGCCATTTCGAGGTAGCGCGGGCCCTTTTCCTTGGTGGCGAACATCGTGCCGACCTGGCTGCGAAGACCCTTGCCGAGGTCCTCCAGCGAAGCGCCGACGGCGAGACCGTCCTCAGAGAAGGCGGACTGGCTGCGGCCATAGACGATCTGCAGGAACAGCTCACGCATGGCGGTGTTGATGGCGTCGCAGACAAGGTCTGTGTTGAGCGCCTCAAGAATGGTCTTGCCGATGAGAATCTCGGAGGCCATCGCGGCGGAATGGGTCATGCCGGAGCAGCCGATGGTCTCAACCAGAGCTTCCTCGATGACGCCGTTTTTGATGTTCAGGCTCAGCTTGCATGCGCCCTGCTGCGGCGCGCACCAGCCCACGCCGTGCGTGAAGCCGGAAATGTCCTTGATTTCCTTCGCCTGAACCCACTTGCCCTCCTCGGGGATAGGAGCAGGGCCGTGATACGCGCCCTTTGCGACCGGGCACATATGCTTTACTTCTGCAGTATAGATCATAAAAGTCTTTCCTTTCAGAGTATTCTCACCGCTACCGGCGCAATGCGCCCATAGCCGCCATATTACAGTAGGATTATACCCTTTTGTCCCGGCAAAGTCAAGAATTCCGGAAAATATCGCCGCCGGCTGCGGCTGGATAGAGAAAGAAACCGGCGGGCCGGAATGGCCCGCCGGAAATAGAAAACAGAATTACTTGGTGCCGAAAATCCGGTCACCGGCGTCGCCGAGGCCGGGGACGATGTAGCCGTGCTCGTTGAGATGGTCGTCCAGCGCGCCCGCGTAGAGATCGACGTCCGGGTGACGCTCGGTGATGCAGCGGATGCCCTCGGGCGCTGCGACGAGCACCATGAGCTTGATGTGCTTGCAGCCGCGCTTTTTCATCTCGGCGATGGCCGCGTCGGCAGAGCCGCCGGTGGCGAGCATCGGGTCGACGATCAGAATGTCGCGCTCGGCGATATCCTTGGGCATTTTGCAAAAGTAGACGTGCGGAATGAGCGTTTCCTCATCGCGGAACATGCCGATATGGCCCACACGCGCCGAGGGCACCATGCGCAGCACGCCGTCCACAAGGCCGAGGCCCGCGCGCAGAATCGGCACGACGGCGAACTTCTTGCCGGCCAGCGTCGGCGCGTCCATGCCGCAGATCGGCGTTTCAATGTGCTTGGTGGTCATGGGAAGGTCGCGGGTCGCCTCATAGGTGATCAGCATGCCGATTTCGCTGACCAGCTCGCGGAAATCCTTGACGCTTGTGTTTTTATCGCGCATAATGGTCAGCTTGTGCGCGACAAGCGGATGATCCATAATGTGTACGTGCGGGCCAAAATCCTGTGCGTTCATTCCAGCATCTCCTTTTCAAGTTCCTGACTGTACGGTTTGCTTTTCCATCCGTTCGCGTTCGGCCTGCGAGAGGCGGAGATAATTGGGCGCAAGCGTGCGCGCGTCCGCGGCCGCTCCGGCCGCAAGCTGGCGGGCGGCGCACAGCGCGACGCCCGAGGCGCGCTGCTGGCGCAGGTGCTCCGGTGCGAGACGAAGTCCGGGTAAGCTTGCATTCAAGCTATTATAGCACAGCTGCGCACCATCGCCAAGCAGAAAAACAGACGTTTCGAGCTTTTTTATTTCTTCCGACAATTCTTCCATGGAAATGGCGCGGTCCTCCGTCATTCTGCCGACCTGTCCGTCCCGGACGCGAAAGCGCGCGTGATAAATCTGGTTTCTGCGCGCGTCCATGCAGCATTCGTAAATGCCGTCGGAGCATGCGGCGGACCAGGCCATCGCCTCCAGCGTCGACACGCCCACCAGAGGCTTTTCAAGCGCCCATGCAAGGCCCTTCGCTGCGGCCAGGCCGATGCGCACGCCGGTAAAGCTGCCGGGGCCGGCGGCTGCGGCGACGGCGTCCAGCGCCTGCACGGGTACATCGCAGCTGCGGAGCAGGTCCTCCGCCATTTTTGTCAGCGTCCGGCTGTGCGTCTGGCCGGAGTTCTGAAAGTATTCCGCCAGCAGAACGCCGTCCTGCAGCAGCGCGGCGCTGGCCGCCTTCGCGGACGATTCAAAGGCCAGAAGCTTCAAGGCGCTCGCCTCCTTCTATGGTGATGCTCCGCGCGTCCGGGTCCTGCGCGTCCTTTTCGATGGTGATGCGGATGGCGTCCGGGTCAAAGGCCGAGCGCACATTCTCGCTCCATTCCACGGCGCAGACGCCGCCGCGCGCGAGGTAGTCCTCCCATCCGACGTCGAACAGCTCGTCCGCGGAGCCGAGCCGGTACATATCAAAATGAAACAGCGGGAGCCTGCCGCTCAGGTACTCGTTTACAATCGTATAGGTGGGGCTTGTGACCGTTTCCGTGACGCCAAGCCCGCGCGCAAGCCCCCTTGTAAAGGCGGTCTTGCCCGCGCCGAGGTCCCCGAAGTACGCAATTACATCGCCCGGCTGCAGCTTCTTCGCCAACTGCGCGCCGAGGTCTTCGGTCTGCTCCGGGCTTTTGGATAAAAACTTCATACCGCGTTCACACTTTCCTGTTTTTCGGTGCTATTCTAGCATAGTCGCCGCACGTTTGCAACGCCGCGGCGCGAAGAAAAAAGAGTTTACACGCTGCGGCACGTCTGGTATAATATCAGAATCTGCAGGAAGCGGCGGAAGGGAGGCGGGTGCATGCAGGGGATTTTCCGGTCGATCCGGGAGTTTGTAAAAAAAGCGGATATGCTGCTGCTCATTCTTTGTATTACCGCCTCTGTTTTCGGCATTGTGGTGATTTCAAGCGCGACCAATTACATGGGCAGCGCGGGCAACGTCCGGACGCAGATTATGGCGCTGGCGCTGGGCGTGGCCGTCTACGTGGTTCTGACGCTTATCGATGTGGATATCATTGCCGAGCGCCGGGAGCTGCTGCTGGTGTTCTGCGTGCTGTTTATCAGCATGCTCTTTATCTGGGGCGATAACCGGATGGGCAACCGCAGCTGGCTGGCGTTTTCCTGGCTGCCGTTCAGCCTGCAGCCGGCGGAAATCTGCAAAATTCCGTTTATTCTGATTCTGGCGAAAATCATGAGCGTCCGGCAGGACCGGATTTCCTCGCTCTCCACCATTGCGCGCATCGGCGGCGTGACGCTGCTTCTGTTCGCGCTGATTGTGGTCGCGTCGGAGGATCTTGGCGTTGCGCTGCAGTATCTTGGCATCTTCGTCGTGATGGCGTTTGTCGGCGGCGTGAACCTGCTCTGGTTTATCGGCGCCTTCGGCGCAATTGCCGCGGCCTCGCCGTTTCTGTGGCGCTATCTGTCCGCGGACCGGCAGAACCGGATTCTGGTTCTTTTCGACGCGCGGATCGACCCCGAGGCGCAGGACGAGCGCTATCAGATCAACCGCAGTCTCCGCGCGCTTCAGAACGGCGGCGTCGCCGGGCAGGGCATTTATAACGGCACCATGGTGCAGAGCGGCACGCTGCCCGAGCAGCAGACGGACCTGATCTTCTCCTCCATCGGAGAGGAGCTTGGGATGCTGGGCTGCGCGGCGGTGCTGATTCTGCTGAGCGCAATTATCATCCGTATCATCTATGTTGGCATCAAATCCGGCAACTATATGAACCGCATGATCTGCGTGGGCATCGCTGGCATGCTCTCGGTGCAGATTCTGATCAATGTCGGCGTGTGCCTGGGCCTTGTGCCGGTCGTCGGACTGACGCTTCCGTTCTTCAGCTACGGCGGAAGCTCGCTGGTGACGATGTTCCTCGCCATGGGCATCGTCTCGGGCATCAATATGCGCCCCGCGCCGGACGTCCATGCGCGCTATATCCGCCCACCTTTGAAACGTTCATAAAAGCGTCGCGCCCCGGTTCGTAATGATATGCTTCCTCCATGAGAGACAGTGAAAAAACAAACTGTCAAACATGAAGGGAGCATTGTTATGTTGAACCGGGGCGTTCAGTTGTAACTTGCCTTTCAATAAATGCGCTCGAAAAGCGTGGTTTGATCAAGCTCTTATTGCAATGGTTCTATTTCTGAACTAATTTGATCCCTTTTGGATTCTTGTTCGTAAAAGTTTTCCAGCATTCGAAGGATCACTGAGGCCTGGGGATAATCAACAACGCCGTTGTCGAAATGACCTTGCCGGAAGACAATTCTCAGATCTTCGCAAGCAAATACGAAACCGTACTTCCCAGCAAAGAGGACTTGCAAAAGCTGTTGGAGGAACAGCAAACCTGACCTGCAGGGCCGCAGTGAAACGAAAAGCTGCCGCGGACACGCACAGTTGAGATGAGCAGATGATGCTCTGCGTCTGTTATCGCAGCACGATCCCGGCCTTTTGCGGAAACTGCGGATCGGCTTTTGTCAGCGACAGAAGCCTGCATGCCGCGCCCTCCGGGTGATTTCGCCCGGCTTCCCATGCCTCAACCGTTTTAGGCGATACGCCCATGTACTCGGCAAACGACCGCTGTGTCAGACCAGTGCTGTTGCGAATTTGTTTGATTTCGTCCGCCCGATATTTTTCAACCGGCATAATGGTGAGTTTCGTTGTCTTAGCCGGAAGCGTTCCCTTCTCATAGGCGATCGCTTCTTCCAGTCCCAGTTTGATTTTATCAAAAGCGCTCATATCATGACCTCCCGTTCTCGTCGAGCTGCTGTTTCAAAATGCCGACCAACTGCTTCAGCGTGTTGCGTTCCGCTTTTGACAGGTTATCCTTTTCATTCTTAGGATATGCCGTCAGCAGATACAGCTTTTCGTGAACTTCAAAATCCACATAGATTACGCGCTGCCGCTTTTTCCGTGCTGCTCAAACGCAAAGCGCATCTTGCGGACGCCGCCGGTTTCCCGCATGACTTTACCGACCTTGGGGTCTGCAAGCAGTTCCTCCTGCAATCTCCGAAGATCGTCATCGCCCA
>CAKUHJ010000127.1 GCA_934655935.1 uncultured Oscillospiraceae bacterium
TCGACCCAGCGCTGCAGCAGCTGAATGACGCGCGCGCCCTTCGGCAGCAGAATGGGAAGGCCCTGGCCGATGCAGTCGACCGTGGTGAAGTATTCCAGTTCGCGGCCCAGCTTGTTATGGTCGCGCTTGAGGGCTTCGGCCTGCTCGGCCAGGTACTGGTCCAGCTCCTCCTTCTTCTGGAAGGCGACGGCGTAGATGCGCTGCAGCATCTTGCGCTTGGAGTCGCCGCGCCAGTATGCGCCGCAGCACTGCGTAAGCTTGATGGCGTTGCCCTTGATTCTGCCTGTAGAGTCCAGGTGCGGGCCGGCGCAGAGGTCGGTGAACTCGCCCTGCGTGTAGAAGGAAATATGCGCGTCCTCAGGCAGGTCTTTGATCAGCTCGACCTTGTACGGCTCGTCCTTTTCCTGCATATAGCGGACGGCTTCCTCCCGCGGCAGCTCAAAGCGCTCGAGCTTCAGCTTTTCCTTGCAGATTTTGCGCATTTCCGCCTCGATGGCGTCCAGATGCTCCTGTGTGAAGTTGAACGGTGCGTCAAAGTCATAATAAAAGCCGTTGTCAATGGACGGGCCGATGGCCAGCTTGACCTCGGGGTACAGGCGCTTGACGGCCTGGGCCATCACGTGGGAGCAGGTGTGCCAGTACGTTTTGCGGTACTGCGGGTTTTCAAACGAGAATTCATTGCTTTCAGACATGGGAATTGCCTCCTTCATAATTGGGGCAAAACAAAAAACTGCTTCACCCCTGACAAAATTCAGGGGTGAAGCAGCTGTGCTCCACGGTTCCACCCTGCTTACGGAAAAATCCGTCGCTCGTGACCTCTGTAACGGGAGAACCCGGCTTTTCCTACTGACGTTCAGAAAAGCAGCTCAGAAGGGGTATCGCCGCCGCCGCGCCCAGAGCGCTTTCACCCTTGCGCGCCCCTCTCTGCTGGCCGAATCAGACGGAAACATATCTTCATCAACGCTTTTCAGGCAGTATAGCACGCTTTTCCCGCGCTGTCAATGCTGTTTTGACGCCTGCCGGCATTTCATTAGTTTTTTTAATGCCGAATATCGAAAAGAGATGTTTTACTTATGCCGGGCGCGTGCTATAATGTCCGGAGGTATGAAACAGAATCACCGAACGACAGAAAAAGGAGCGGAATAATTATGAGCAACTGCGCAATTGTCGGCGTCAACTGGGGCGACGAGGGAAAGGGCCGCATGGTCGACCTCATTGCCAGAGAATATGATATTGTCTGCCGCTATCAGGGCGGCAACAACGCGGGGCACACCATTGTCAACGAATACGGCAAGTTCGCCCTGCACCTGATTCCGTCTGGCGTCTGCCTGCCGGGCGTGGTCAACGTGCTTGGAAACGGCGTTGTCATCGATCTGGAGAGCCTGTGGGAGGAAATCGAGACCCTGCAGAAGGCAGGCGTTCCCGTCACGCCGGAAAATTTCAAGATTTCCGAGCGCGCAACCATCGTCTTCCCGTTCCACCGCGCGCTTGACGGCCTGGAGGAACGCCGCCTGAAGGATAAGAAATACGGCTCGACTCTGCGCGGCATCGCGCCGGTCTATTCCGACAAGTATCAGAAGAAGACCGTAATGGTCGGCGAGCTTCTGTATCCGGAGTATCTGGAAAAGCGGCTGGCCTCCATTCTGGAGTGGAAGAATCTCACCATCCAGAACGTCTACGGCGCAGAGCCCTACAAGCTTTCCGATATGCTGGAATGGTGCCGCGAATACGGCTCGAAGCTGGCCCCGTTCATCTGCGACACGACAAAGTATCTCTATGACGCGCAGGCCGCAGGCAAGAACATCATGTTTGAGGCGCAGCTCGGCGCGCTGCGCGACATTGACTTCGGCATCTTCCCCTACACCTCCTCGTCCTCCTCGAACGCGGGCTATGCCTGCGTCGGCGCCGGCATCCCCGGAAGCCATGTGGACCGCACGGTCGGCATTGTCAAGGCCTACTCCACCTGCGTGGGCGAGGGCCCGTTCACCGCGGAATGGTTCGGCGAGGAGGCTGAAAAGCTCCGTCAGGCCGGCGGAGAATACGGCGCGTCTACAGGCCGCCCGCGCCGCGTGGGCCCGATCGACCTGGTCGCCACGCGCTATGGCTGCCGCATCCAGGGCGCGACCGAGGTTGCCCTGACCAAGCTGGACGTGCTCTCCTACATGAAGGAAATTCCCGTCTGCGCGCATTACGAGGTGGACGGCAAACAGACCGACGACTTTCCCTTCACCGCGGTCATCGACCGCGCGAAGCCTGTTATGACCAGCCTTCCCGGCTGGGGCTGCGACATTTCCGGCGTCCGCAGATATGAGGACCTGCCCGTTGAGGCCCGGAACTATGTCGAGTATATCGAAAAGGCCATTGGCTGCCGCATCTCCTATGTCTCCGTCGGCGCGCAGCGCGACGAGATCATCTATCGGTAAGCGGCATGAAAAACGAGTACGAAAGCCCGCTCTGCTCGCGCTACGCCTCCGCATACATGCGCCAGCTTTTCTCGCCCGACCGGCGTTTTGAAACCTGGCGCAGGCTCTGGGTCAGCCTGGCGCGCGCGGAGCACGCGCTCGGCCTCCCGGTTACGCAGGCGCAGGTCGACGAGCTGGCCGCGCATATCAGCCCCATCGATTACGCGCGCGTGGCCGACTATGAAAAAAAGCTCCGGCATGACGTGATGGCGCACATCCGTGCCTACGGCGAGGCCGCGCCCGGCGCAAAGGGGATCATTCACCTCGGCGCGACCAGCTGCTATGTCACGGACAACGCAGATCTGATTCTCTACCGGGACGCGCTGGTATACCTGCGCGCGCAGCTGCAGGGCGTGATGCTGCAGCTGTGTGACTTTGCCGAGCGCTATGCCGCAGCGCCCTGCCTCGGCTATACGCATTTTCAGCCCGCGCAGCTCGTCACGCTCGGAAAGCGTGCGAGCCTCTGGCTGCAGGACCTGCTTCTGGACCTGGAGGAGCTGGAGGATGTGCTGGGCGCCGTCCGCTTCCTCGGCTGCCGGGGCACGACCGGCACGGAGGCAAGCTTCCTGGAGCTCTTCGGCGGCGACGCGGAAAAAATCGACCGCATGAACCGCATGATTGCCGCGGACTTCGGCTTTGACCGCCTCTATGACGTCTGCGGCCAGACCTATCCGCGCAAGCTGGACAGCCGGATTCTGAACGCGCTGTCCTCCATCGCGCAGAGCTGCAGCCGGTTTGCAACCGACCTTCGTCTTCTGCAGCACGACCGGCAGCTGGAGGAGCCGTTTGAGGAAAGCCAGGTCGGCTCCTCCGCCATGCCCTACAAGCGCAACCCCCTGCGCTGCGAGCGCATCTGCTCGCTGAGCCGCTATGTGATGGCCGACGCCGCGAACGCGGCCATGACGGCCTCCAGCCAGTGGCTGGAGCGGACGCTGGACGACTCGGCCAACCGCCGCATCAGCCTCCCCGAGGCTTTCCTGGCCACGGACGCAATTCTGCGCCTGATGCGGAACGTCACGAAGGGCCTGCATGTAAACGAAAAAATCGTGGAAAAGCTGGTGCGCGATTATCTGCCGTTCATCGCCACCGAAAACCTCATGATGGAGGCGGTGAAGCGCGGCGGAGACCGCCAGCAGCTGCACGAGGTCATCCGGGAGGCCAGCATGCGCGCCACCGCCGCGATGAAAAACGGTGAAAGCTGGGACCTTCTTGCCGAGCTTGCCGCAGACCCGGCCTTCGGCATGACAAAGCAGGACATGCTCTCCCAGCTCCGCCCCGAGGCCTACACCGGCAGAGCCGCCGAGCAGACCCTTGCGTTTACCGCCGCCTGCCGCGCCCGCTGCACGGATGCAGCCCGCGACGCCGAAGAGATTACGCTTTGAGAAAGTCTCCGCCCCCTGACGCCAGCTGTGCGTGAGGGGGCGGCTTTTTGACGAAGGAAAAGCATTTTTTGCAACATTTCAAGCAGGATTTCGCATTTACTTTGCGTGCCGGATTCGTATAATAGAAACAGAAGGCGCTGCCGATCTGTTTTACAGAACGAACGGCGCGGGCGCATTTGCTTTGCGCCTGCAGCCGGAGGCAAAGTAAAGATTCCAAAATTGCGTGAAATCAGGAGGAGACAAGATGAAAAAGGGAAGCTTTCTGAAAAACTACGGTTTTCTGCTCTGCATGCTGGCGGGCATTGTAGCCGGCTGCATTGTCGGCGCAATCTGGCCGGCCGTCAAGGACGCCTCGGGCGAGGTGATTGTAAAGGGCGCTACGGCTCTGGAGCCCCTGGGCACGCTGTTCCTGAACCTCATGTTCTGCATCGCCGTGCCGACGGTGTTCTGCTCCATCTCCTCTGCCATTGCAAATATGCAGAGTGCAAAGCGTGCGGGCAAAATCATGGGCGTCACCATTGCGACCTTCCTCATTACGGCGGCCATTGCCGCGGTGATCATGTATGTGATCGTGCGTCTAATTCCGCCTGTGACGGGCAAATACGAGCTGATTGAGGGCGAGGTCGGCGGAACGCTCGGCGTTTCCGATATGATCATCAACTTCTTTACCAAGCCCGACTTCACGGAGCTCTGGAGCCGCAAGGCAATTCTGCCGCTGATTGTGGCGGCGGTGCTGTTCGGCTTCGGCGTGCAGATGGCAGGCGGCGCAGAAACAAGAACTGCCAAGCTTCTTGAGGACGTCACGAACTGCATCATGAAGACCTTCAAGATCATCACCTACTACGCGCCCATCGGCTTCTTCGGCTTCTTTGCCTACCTGATTGCCTATCATGGCTCCGACCTGATCGGCGACTATGGCCGGGCTCTGGCCGTCTACTATGTTCTCAGCTTTGTCTACATGTTCATCTCCTTCCCGCTCTATGCCCGCTTCGGCGGCGGCAAGGGCGCGGCAAAGCTCATGTTCCGGAAGCTGTTCCGCCCGGCGGCGATGAGCTTTGGCACCTGCTCCTCTGTCGCGACGATTCCGACCAACATGGAGGTCGCAGAGGAAACCGGCATCTCCAAGGACGTCTCCAACATCGTCATCCCGCTCGGCGCGACCATGCACATGGACGGCTCTGCCATGGCAGCCATTATGAAGGTTGCGTT
>CAKUHJ010000128.1 GCA_934655935.1 uncultured Oscillospiraceae bacterium
CTATGTCCGTGGACTGATTGAAAGCCTCGACGATATCACGCTGAACAGCAAAGAAAAAATCGAGGCTGCGAGAGCGGCATATGATGCCCTGACCCCCAATCAGAGAAATCTTATTTCCAAGGAAACCTATCGGAAGCTGACCGACGCCGAGGCGGCCTATGCCGCGCTGGTGGATCAGGCCGCCGCAGAAGCGGTGGAGGACCTGATTGACGCCATCGGCCCGGTTACGAAGAAGAGCGGCGAAAAGATCAATGTCGCCCGCAGCGCCTACGACGCCCTGACCGACGCACAGAGGGAGCTGGTTACGAACTATCAGACCCTTCTGGACGCGGAAAAGCGCTACAAGGAGCTGACCCACCCCGTCACGCCCGTCACTCCGTCGAAGCCCGCGGAGGAAAAGCCTGCGGAGGAAAAACCGGAGGACACGGCAAAGCTCCCGTTTCGCGACGTCGCAGAAAGCAGCTGGTATTATGACGGCGTGCAGTACGCCTATGAAAACGGCCTCATGAACGGCACTAGCGCAAACACGTTCAGCCCGAACGCAGACACGACGCGCGGCATGATCGTCACCATTCTGGCCCGCCTTGAGGGCGTCGACACCTCCGGCGGCGCAGCGTGGTACGCCCGCGGCCGCGAATGGGCCATGACGAACGATATTTCCGACGGCACGAATATGGAGGGCAAGATCACCCGCGAGCAGCTGGCTGCAATTCTCTTCCGTTATGCCCGGCTGAAGGGCATGGACGCAGTGACGCTCGAAGAAAATCTTGGCCGCTTTACGGACCGCGACCGCATCAGTGACTATGCGGTTCCGGCCATGAACTGGGCGGTCGGCCAGGGCCTCCTGCAGGGCGCGGGCGGCAGGCTCGACCCGCAGGGCACGGCCAGCCGCGCGCAGGCCGCAACCATCCTCATGCGCTTCCTGAAGCTGATTTCCAGGTAAGCACGAACCCCCATCCGGCCAAGCCGGATGGGGGTTCGTTTGCGCTCTTGCGTTATTCTGCAGCCGTTCCCGCCAGGCGCTCCAGCCAGCGGATGTAGGCCGTGTTGTTGATCATGTAGGGATAATTGATGACAATCAGGTCGTCCACGCCCTGCGCCTGCGCGAAGGGCGCAAGCTCGAGCGAGGGCTTCCCCTCGCGGTTGAATTCCCGCGGATCGACGACGATGATTTTGCTGTAATGGCTGGTCAGGAAGGGCACAAACGCATTGCCGTAGGATTCCTTCAGGACCATGCACACGCCGCCCTCCGCCGCCGTTTCAATGACGCAGACCGGCGTATCGCCGCCGATGAAGCACAGATACTTGTTGCTGACCGTGTCGGAAAGCTTGGTGTAGACCACGCTGACCGGCACGCCGTCCTGCAGGGAGGCGTCCGCATAATACCTTGCGTGCGTCTCCACAACCGGCAGATAGTAGTCCAGATAATCCGGATTGTCCTTGAGCGTCTGGCTCTGCGGATAGCCGGAGGTGTAGGTATACATGGAGCCCAGGAAGCCGTCATACCGCCCGGTCTGGAACTCGTCCAGCTCTACGGGCGTGAAGCCCGCAGTCTGGCAGAAGGCCCGGTAGGCATAGTACGCGCCCAGCTGCGTCCAGTGATGGTCTGTGCGGAAATAGATGTACTCGTCCGTGTGCGCACGGAGCTGACTGTAGGCGTCCACGGTAAGAATCTGCTCGGGCATACTCTCGTAGCAGTGCTCGATCATCGCCTTCTGGCTGTGAAGGCCGGTGTGCAGGCTCTCGGGAGAATAGAATTCTCCGCCGTTCGGCACCACAACGGAAATGGTCCGCACCTCGCCGCCCAGCGCCGCGGAAAGCGAACCGACGGCCGCCGCATAGCGCTCGATCACGGAATCGGTCGCCGTCGGGATTTCCATCGCACGGTCGCCCACGACGACGACAGAGCCCGCGTAGCTGGCCTCGGATTCCTCGGGCTCAGAGATTTCGGGCATTTCCTCCTCCGGCGGCGTTTCCTCCTCCGGCTGTACCGGCTCCTGCGGCTGCTCCGGTCCGGCAGGCTCCGGCCCGGACGGCGTCTGCTCCGGTTCCGCCTGCGCAGGAGGCTCAGGCGGCTGCTGCGCCTCGGCGTCCGTGCTGCCGGAGAGCGTTTCCTCGACCCGGTGCAGCGCCTCTCCGCCCTGCTCCGCGCCGCCCTTCTGCTCCAGAACCAGGACGCTCTGCTCCGCGCTGCCGGAGAAGTAATAAAAATGATTCAGCAGCCGGTTGGCCGCAAGCAGCCCCTCCCGGCCCGGAAAGGCGTCAGAATAGTAGCTTTCAAAATCCCTGGTAAACGAGCCGTCTGCAAGCGCGCGCAGGGAAAGCGCCGGGCGCTGCGCAAGCTTCCGGTTTTCAGACACGGAAACCGTCGCATCCCGGTCGAAAACCGAAACCGCGCCCACGCACAGCAGCGCGCCCAGCAGCGCCGCCAGCAGAATCCGATAAATCTTGTTCAAGACAGAACTCCTTTCTCTGAGGCGCTAAAAATGCCAGTAGATAAACGCGTTGAAGGTCGAGCCCGCCAGCGAAACCGTCGCCAGCGCCAGCAGCAGCAAATCGAACGCGAATACCGTGAAGGCATAGACCTTACGCCGCGCGCCGTCCGCATTCTTCTCCGCGCAAAGCGCGCCGAAGCCGTTTCCGAGCGCCTGCGGCAGCGGGCTTGCGCCGATGGCGCAGACCAGCAGCAGCGGCAGCTGGTTCAGAAGCGTCATGCCGGTCTGCGCGTCCGTAAAGCCCGTGCCCGCGAAGCCGAAGAGCACGCGGAAGCTTTCCAGCAGGCGCGTAAGATCCGTATAGTAGAAAATATCCCAGCTCAGCGCCACCAGAAACAGCGTCGCGGCCAGACGGACGGGCTTTGGAATCCGGGCCAGCTGTTTTTTCAGCAGCCGTTCCAGCACCAGCAGCACGAGGAAATACGCGCCCCAGAGCACATAGTTCCAGCTTGCGCCGTGCCACAGCCCCGTCAGCAGCCACACAACGGCAAGGTTCCGGTACACATGCCGCCGGTTTCCGCCCAGCGGAATGTAGACATAATCCCGAAAAAAGCTGCTCAGGGAAATATGCCAGCGCCGCCAGAACTCCGTGATGGATTTTGCCGTATAGGGAAGCCGGAAATTCTCCGGGAAGCGGAAGCCAAAAATTCTTCCCATGCCGATGGCCATATCGGAATAGCCGGAAAAGTCAAAGTAAATTTCGAACATGTAAAGCGCCACGCCCAGCCACATTCCAAGCGTCGTACCGGAGGCCGGGGACGCGCCCAGCAGCTGCGCGGCGACCTTTCCCGCAGGATCGGCCAGCAGCACCTTTTTGGCAAGGCCCATGCAAAAGCGCGTCGCGCCGTAGAACATCTCCGCCGGCTTTTCCTCGCGCGCGTCCAGCTGCGCCTCCACATCTGCGTAGCGGACAATCGGACCGGCGATAAGCTGCGGGAACATCGACAGGTACAGCAGGTACCGGAAAAACGAGCGCTGCGCACGCACCTGCCCGCGCCAGACGTCCACCACATAGGAAAGCGCCTGGAAGGTATAAAACGAGATTCCGATCGGCAGCGCAAGGCCCGGAACCGGAACGCTCAGCCCTGTCAGCGCATTGAAGTTTTCAACCAGAAACGCAGAATATTTGAATACCGCCAGGCAAAGAAGGTCCGCGCCCAGGGCAAGCGCCAGAATCGCCCTTGCATGCCGTTTCTCCAGCAGAAGCGCAGCGCCGTAATTGGCGCCGGCCATCGCCAGCATCAGAAAGATATAGACCGGCTCCCCCCAGGCATAGAACAGCAGGCTGAAAACCAGCAGCACCACGTTCTTCGCGCGGATGGAGGGCATCAGGAAATAGCACAGCAGGCACAGCGGCAGAAACAGATATAAAAAAACCAGACTGGAAAAAACCATATTGTGATTCTCCGTTGACATAATCTCATGTCTTATAGTCTAACAGACCGAATTCAGAATTTCAAGCGGCAGGCTGCCTTTTTTCGACGCTTTTCCTGCGTGTTTCCGGCCTGCGGACACGCGGCGCTTGCTTTTTTCCGCCGGGCGTGCTATAGTGAAGCCGTGGTTTTTATTTGTTTTCTGACTTTTTATGATGGGAGCGCGAGGCCATGCTGGCGATTGAACGGAAAAATGAAATTCAGAACCGCCTGCGCACAGAGCAGCGCGTGCTGGTCAACGAGCTGGCCGCGTATTACCACGTGACGGAGGAAACCATCCGCCGGGATCTGGACAAGCTGGAAAAGGAGGGCTACGCCACCAAAACCTACGGCGGCGCCATCTGGGGCAACAGCACCAAGTCCGACCTTTCCTATACCATCCGGAACAAAACCAACGTCGAGGCAAAGAATCTGATTGCCGAGCTTGTGGCCACGCTTGTCGACGACGGCGACCACCTCATGCTGGACGACAGCTCCACCTCGCTCTATGCCGCAAAAAAGCTCAAGGATAAAAAGGACCTGACGGTCATCACGAATTCCGTGGAGCTGGTCATGGAGCTCAGCGGCGTAGAGGGCTGGACGGTGATGCTGACCGGCGGCCGGCTGAAGCCGGAGTCTCTGGCGCTCGTCGGCGACCAGACGCAGCGGTATCTGCGGCAGTATCATGTGGACAAGGCGATCATCTCCTGCAAGGGGCTCGACCGCAGCTCCGGCGTGACCGACTCCAGCGAGTTTCACGCACAGACGAAGCAGTCCATGCTGCAGGCCGCGAAGAAGCGGATTCTGGTGCTGGACGGAAGCAAATTTGACAAGGTTTCCTTTGTGGATATCGCGCCAGTCACCGGCTTTGACGCCATCGTGACCAATGCAAGGCCGGACGCTGCGTGGCTCTCGTTTCTGGAGGAGCAGGGCGTCGCCTGCCTGTATCCGGAAAAGCCCTGAACGATCCTGAACAATTGAGACTGTCGAAAAAACTATGATTTGCAGCTCTGCGACAGAGCAGCGGGGGAAGTGTGAAGGGGGCAAAAAGCCCCCTTCGCGTTCAATCAAGCGGTTTTC
>CAKUHJ010000129.1 GCA_934655935.1 uncultured Oscillospiraceae bacterium
TTCTGAACTTTTTGAAGTTCAGAAAACCGGACTCAGCGGGGCGAAAAGACTTTTTCGCCCCGCTGATGCAAAAGGCACCGCTCGGGCGCCTTTTGCTGAAAGCTTTGTTTTTGTGTTTACCTGACCAGCTCAGCGGTATCCTGCGCGATCATGAGCTCCTCGTTGGTCGGGATGACCCAGACCGTGACCTTGGAGTCGGGCGTGGAGATGACGACCTCCTCGCCGCGGAGCTTGTTCTTCTCCGGGTCGAGCTTGACGCCGAGATAATCCAGGCCCTCGCAGATGGACGCGCGCATGGACGCGGAATTCTCGCCGACGCCCGCGGTAAAGACCAGGCAGTCCAGCCCTTCGAGCACCGTGGTGTAGGCGCCGATGTACTTGCGGACCTCATAGGCGAACTTGTCCAGCGCCAGCCGCGCGGCCTCGTTGCCCTTTTCCGCCGCCGCGTCCAGATCGCGGAAGTCGGAGGAGACGCCATCGGACAGGGCGAGCACGCCGGACTTCTTGTTGAGCATGGTCAGGCACTCGTCCGCGGACATACCGTACTTGTTCATGATGAACTGTGCAACGCAGGTGTCAATATCGCCCGCGCGCGTTCCCATGGGGACGCCGGCCAGCGGGCTCAGGCCCATGGAGGTGTCCTGGCACTTGCCGTCCTTCACTGCGGACAGGGACGAGCCGTTGCCGAGGTGGCAGACAATCACGCGGCTTGCCTTTTCCACGCCGCCCATCAGCTCAATGCAGCGCTTGGAAACGAAGCGGTGGGACGTGCCGTGGAAGCCATAGCGGCGCAGATGATCCTCGGTATAATACTTGGTGGGGATGGCATAGCGGTACGCCTTCGGGGGCATTGTCATGTGGAACGCGGTGTCAAACACAGCGACCTGCTTCTTGCCGGGCATGGCCTTTTCGCAGGCCTCGATGCCCATGAGGTTGGCCGGGTTGTGGAGCGGGCCGAGGGGGATGCAGTCGCGGATGGCCTGCTTGCAGGCTTCGTCGACAATGCAGCTTTCGACAAACTTGTCGCCGCCGTGGAGCACGCGATGGCCGACCGCGTCGATCTCGTCGACAGACTTGATGACGCCGTCTTCGGGGTCGACCAGAATGGCCATAACCGCCTCGATGGCCTCCTTATGGGTGGGCATGGGGATTTCCTTTTCCACCTTCTTGCCGCTGGCCGGAACCTTGTGCGTCAGGCGGCCGTCCAGGCCGATTCGCTCGCAAAGACCCTTCGCGGTCACATCGCCGGTATCCGGGTTCATCAGCTGATACTTCAGGCTCGAACTGCCGGCGTTAATCACCAGTACATTCATGGTAAAATCACTCCTGTGTTTCTTTTTTTCCAGATTTGTGCTAGAATAAATCACGATGTTGCTATCATACAACAAAACCAAAGAGGAAACAAGTGCTTTCCACAATATTTTATCATCCGGAGGGCTGCATATGGCGCTTGTCGGCGTGATTTGTGAATATGATCCGTTCCACCTGGGGCACGAAAAGCAGCTGCGGCAGATCCGGGCGCAGTTTGGCCCTGCGGCGGAGATCGTCTGCCTGATGAGCGGCCGCTTTGTCCAGCGCGGCATGCCGGCGCTGCTGCCAAAGGCCGTGCGGGCCGAGGCCGCCGTGCGCGGCGGCGCGGACCTGGTGCTGGAGCTGCCGGTTACAAGGGTTCTGCAGTCGGCGGAGGGCTTTGCCGCCGGCGGCGTGGAGATTCTCACAGCGCTCGGCGCGGACGTCCTCAGCTTCGGCTGCGAATGCGGCAATGGAGCGGCGCTTATGGAGCTGGCAGAAAACATGCAGGGGCCGGAATTTGACCTGCAGCTGCGCCAGGCGCTGCAAAGCGGGCTGAGCTACGCCGCCGCGCGGCAGCGCGCGGCGCAGGCGCTCGGCGCGGACGGAGCGCTTCTGCAGCGCCCCAACGACATTCTGGCCCTGGAATACTGCCGCGCGATCATCCGGCAGAGCAGCCGGCTTTCGCCCTTCGCCGTCCTGCGGGCGGGCGATTATCACGCGCTGCACGCGGACCCGGAAAATCCCTCGGCCACCGCTCTGCGCGCAAGGATGCGCGCCGGCGGGGACGCCGCGCCCTTTGTGCCGGCGCGCGCGGCAGAGCTCTACCGCGCTTCACCGCGCTATGCGCTCGCCTTCGGTGAACGGGCCATGCTCGCGCGGCTGCGCGCGCTGAGCCCGGAGCCGTGGGCCTGCGCGGCGCACGGCTCGGAGGGTCTGTGGTCCAAGGCGCAGCGCGCCGTACACGCCTGCGCCTCCTACGAGGAAATCATTTCCTACTGCAAGACCAGGCGCTACCCCAGAACGCGCCTGCAGCGGCTGTTCCTGTGCGCATACCTGGGTCTTACGGCGCAGACGCTTGCGCAGCCCGTCCCCTACGTGCGCGCGCTCGCGTTCTCCCCGCGCGGCGCGGCGCGGCTGAAGGCGATGCGCAGGTCCGCCCCGCTGCCGCTTGTCAACGCCGGGCAGACGCCGGACGCAGCCGCGTTTTATGCCCTTGAATGCCGCGCAGCGGAGCTCGGGGAGCTTTTCTGCGAGCCGGAGCGCCTGCCGCGCGCACGCGCGGAGGAGACGGAGCGTGTGCGTTTTGTGCAAAATGACGGTTTTTGCGAATAAAAACCACGTGAATTGCCAAAATATCCATTGACGAACGCCGGGAAATCCGCTATGATGTTGAGACGGAAACGGACCGTTTCCGGATATCCGGATTTTATAGTATAGTAAAGTATGCTTTGGCCGCGCGGCCAAAGGAGGAACAGCATGAAACGATTTTTGAGCCTGCTGCTGGTCTTGAGCCTGCTTGCGGCGCTTTGCGCCTGTCAGGCGGAAAAGCCGGCCCAGACGCAGCAGACCGAACCGCCGGCGTCCGACCCAGAGGAACAGGCGCCGGTATTTGTCACCACCTTCACAGGCACGGTCTTCAGCCACGATTCTGCGCTGCTGGTCACGCCGGACGCCGGAAGCCTGGAGCTTCAGAGCGCGGATCTGTTTGAGATTGCGCTGGCCGACGGGCTGGTGCCCTGCGGCGCGGACGGCTGGCCCATCGCCATATCGGAGCTTCTGCCGGGCATGCGGCTGGATATCACTTATCTTGGCGAGATTCAGGAAAGCTACCCCGCGCGCGTGCTGGCCGTGGCCATCCGCGTGGTCGCCGCAAACGAAACCGTGCAGGACCCCGAGCCGGAGCAGCCGGTACTCCCGGAGCCCGAGCCGGAGCCGTTTTCTCCGGTTGAGATTACCGCGCCGCTCTACGGCGCGCAGCCGCCGGAGCCCTATGAGGCGCAGACGCCCTACGGCGGCACAACCAGCTACGGCTTCCCTGCCGTGGAAACCCTGGTCGTCTGCGAGGCCCAGTACGACCTGGACGCATGCGGACAGACCGAGGATATTCAGCTGCTCTGCATCCGCGACGAGTTTGCCCAGAGCTCTTACGTAATGCGGGTGGTCAAGGACGGGATTGCGCTGGACGCCGGCGTCCTTATCGACTATGGCTACGGCCTCACGCAGACCGCCCTTGCAGGCGACGCGCACATTGTGCTGACCGATCTTGACCAGGACGGCATTCTGGAGCTGTTCTTCTACGGCGACTTTGCCTCGGACGACGATATGCTCTGCGGCTTCACGCTCGGCGCGGAGGACCTTGTGCCCCTGTCCCTGGACGGGCTGGACCGGCTGGACGCGCGCATCACCGGCTTTACGGAGCGCTCCATCGAGCTGACGGCCCGGCTGAACATTCTGGGCAGCTGGAGCGGCCGGCGCGTATACCACATGGAGGGCGGGGCGCTGGTCCCGTCGGAGGACCGGTGGACGCGCATTTTCCCGCAGGACATGGACGTTACGCCGCTCTGGCTCACGGTCTGCCGGGATCTGCCGGTAACGCTGGAGGACGGAAGCGAGCAGACGCTTGCAGTCGGAACGCAGCTTCTGGTGTTGGCCTCGGACGACCGGAGCTTTGCGCAGGCGGAGCTTTCCGACGGCACAAAGCTTACCATCTTCATGGAGCAAAACGGCGCGCAGTGGCAGATTGCCGGCCAGGACGACTGGTCCTACTTTGAGCTGCTGAACTACGCGGGATGAAAAACAGATTGCCTTTTCCCCGCAGGTCTGATAAAATAAAGTCGGAGCATCGCACAGGTGCTCCGGCTTTTAATTTTACGCAGGATGGAGCTGACAGATTATGACGCAGCAGCCGACGCTTGTCATCATGGCAGCCGGCATGGGCAGCCGTTTCGGCGGCCTCAAGCAGATGACGCCAATTGATCCGCAGGGCCAGTTTATCATCGACTATTCCCTCTATGACGCCTACCGGGCCGGCTTCCGCCGGGTGGTGTTCATCATCAAGCACGCGCTGGAGGCCGCCTTCCATGAGACAGTCGGCGCGCGGATGCAGCGCTTTTTCGACGTCGCCTATGTCTTTCAGGAGACAGACGTGCTGCCGGATGGCTTTTCCGTTCCGGAAGGGCGCGTAAAGCCCTGGGGCACGGCGCATGCGGTGGCCTGCTGCCGGAACGTGCTGGACGGTCCGTTCGCCGTCGTCAATTCCGACGATTTTTACGGCCGCGGCGCCTACCGGGCCATGTACGATTTCCTGTGCGGGGCGCCCGCCGACGTGCCGTGCGCCATGGTGGGCTACCTGCTGCGGAACACCGTAACCGAGTTCGGCTCGGTTTCCCGCGGCGTATGCCGGGAGGAGCACGGACTTCTCAAAAGCGTGGAGGAGCATACAAAGATCTTCAAGCGCGGTCAGGACGCCGAATTTACAACCGACGGCACGCACTTTACCTTCCTTCCCGGCGATACGGTCGTCTCCATGAATTTCTGGGG
>CAKUHJ010000130.1 GCA_934655935.1 uncultured Oscillospiraceae bacterium
AGTTTTCTCATTAAACAAATATGGCAGGGCAGTGAATTGCTGGATTTGAAAATGAACGGGAGAAGAGCGATGGGAAAGACAACCAACATGGGGCATCTGGAGCTGATCCGCAGGATCAATCAGTCCATGATCCTGAACACCATCAAGAATGAGCAGCCAATCAGCCGGGCGCAGATTGCTAAAAAACTGAATCTCAGTAAGGCGACCGTCAGCTCAATTGTAGACGAGCTGATTCAGAAAAAATTAATTATGGAATACGGTGATTGCCCCGTACCCGGCGGCATCGGCCGGCCTTCCACCATGCTTGGCTTCAACCCGGAATCCGCTTTCTGCATCGGGGTCGATATCGGCGGTACAAAGCTGCTTTTGGTTATCACGGATTTGGTCGGGAACATCCGATATGAGAAGAAAATCCCGACCCAAAATCGGGTTGAAGACTTGATTGAGGTTGTCCATTCCGCTCTGGAGGCCGCAAAGCTCAAGGAGACTGATATCTTCGGAATGGGCGTCGGCGTCCCGGGAACCGTTCTGTCCGACGGTGTTGTTGTGCGGGCCAAGGCTCTTCACTGGAACAATCTCCCGCTTCAGCAGCTGTTGAATGAGGCCTTCTCCTTCCCTGTTTTTGTGGGCAACGACGTCAATTTGGCCGCCCTAGGCGAGAGATGGCTGGGCTCCGGAAATCAGGTGGACGATATGTTGTTCATCTCGCTCGGAACCGGGATCGGCAGTGCTCTGGTCTGCAATGGCCGCATCGTGCTGGGTTCTCAGGGGCGCTCCGGCGAAATCGGTTACTTCCTGGATCGTCAGGACGTGGAATGCGGAAGGCTCAACCGGCTGGGCTTTCAGGGCGTTTTAGAGCAAAAATGCTCCGGAACAGCCTTGAGCAGTCACGGATGTACCGCAGAAGAACTGTTTCAAGCTTATCGCAACGGAGATCCACAGGGGATCGAGATTATTGAACGATTTATTCTCGACTTCTCCGTAGCCATTGCAAACTGCATCAGCCTGCTGAATCCCTCCAAGATTGTAATCGGCGGAGGAGTCTCCGATTCCATGGACGCGGTAATCTTTCGAATTCGCGACGAAGTCATGCAGATGACCCCGATTTGGGAGGACGTGCCGGGGCACTGGGTGCCATCAGTTACGCGTCTTATCAGATCGAGCAGCAGGATATTCAGGTGCAGCGATAAGGAGGCAACTTCTATGAAGCATACGATGAAGCAGTCCCTTTTAGAGCAGCCGCAGACCATGCGGGACGTAATTGCCGGCGCACCGGAGCAAATGCGGATTGTCGAAGCAGCGATTGGAAATGGCCCGTTCGATCAGATTTACCTGATTGGGTCCGGAACCTCTCTTCATGCCGCGATTGCTGCAAAATATGCGCTGCTGAAATGGACTTCCGCAGAAATCCAGGTCTTTACCCCTTTTGACTTCCTGAACTACGGTCCGCATAAGCGCATCAGCGGAAAAACGCTGGTTCTTGGCATTTCTCAGACGGCTCGTAGCATCGGCACAATTCAGTGTGTGGAGCTCAGCCGAAGTCTTGGCGCAAAGACCGTGTTTGTGACAGCTGAACCGGACAATCCGGGCGTATCCAGCGCGCACGTGGTCCTAAACACCTGCACGGGCCTGGAGCTGGTGGGAGCAAAGACCAAGGGCTTTACGTCTACCATGGGAATGCTGTTCCTGTTCGCAGCGTGGCTGGGCCACACGCCTCTGGACCTTGGTGAAATTCCCGCACGGATGGAAGAAACGCTCCGTCGGACAGCCGTCATTATGGATGAGCTGGCCGAGACGTATCGGAAAGCACCCTCTGTCACCATCCTGGGAGGAGGGCCCCTGTCTGCGGCGGCCAAAGAAGGCGGCCTGAAAATGCTGGAGGGCGTGCGAATCCCGGTTGAGGTATATGACGTCGAAGAATATATGCACGGCCCCTACCATTGCCTGGAAAAATGGTCGCATTTGATTTTCCTGGTGAACGGAGGGCCGGGCACAGACCGGGCTATGCGGCTGATCGATTTTGCGCAGGAGCATAGTGACCATGTCCTGGTGATCGGCGATGAGCGTCTGAAAGACCAAATGACGCTCACCTGCAGCTTTCTTGGACTGCCCGGTTGCTCAGATGAGTTGCTGACACCGCTTTATTATCCCATCCCGCTGCAATGGCTTGCCAACGACGCAACTGAGCGGAAAGGGCGCCACCCGGAACAATCCCGTTATCCACAGTTCCACGCAATTCTGGGGAGCAAATATATGCCAAAAATTAACTACTACGAGGGAACATGATCAAAATCACAGGAGGCTGATCGGAAATGATAAAATTGAAGCTTGGCGTCGACGTGGGCGGCACGTTTACTGACGTGGTCGGTATCAGAGAGGACGGAAAGGTATTCTTTGCCAAGACACCCTCGACGCCGCAGGACCAAAGCATTGGTGTTCTGAACGGAATCCGTGCTCTGCTCATGCAGCTGCAGGCGCCCACCGACTGCGTTACCGCCGTCGCACATGGCACCACCGTGGCCACCAACACTCTGCTGGAGCGCAACGGCGCCGTTACCGCATTGATTACGACCGAGGGTTTCCGGGATGTTCTGCACATCGGACGCCAGAGTCGTCCGGAGCTGTACGACCTGCACGCGAGAAAACAAGATCCCCTGATTCCCCGTTGGCTGCGCCGTGAAGCGAAGGAGCGCACACTCCATGACGGTACTATTCTGGTGCAGCTGGACGAAGAGAATCTGAAATCCACCATCCGTGATTTGCTTCAGGATGGCGTACAGTCCATTGCGATATGCTTCCTCCACTCCTATGCCAACAGCGAAAATGAGGCACGGGCCTTGGCCGCCATCCAGGAGGTAGCTCCGAACTTTCCGGTATCCGTGTCAAGCGAGATTCTGCCGGAGTTCCGCGAGTTTGAACGCATGAACACCACCGTGCTGAATGCCTACGTTCAGCCCCGGATGCAGCACTATGTTTCTCAGCTTCGCGGTCGTTTGGACGAGAACGGCATTCACGCACCGCTGACAATCATGCAGTCCTCCGGCGGCATGATGACCGATCAGATTGCCTCCTCCCGCAGTGTAAACACGCTGCTATCCGGGCCTGCCGGCGGTGCGCTGGCTGCCGAGTTTCTTGCCCGGATTACGCCGTATCACAACATCATTACCGGCGACCTGGGAGGAACCTCTTTCGATGTCGCCGTTGTCCACAATGGCACCGTCGGCATCACGGGCGAAGGCGTAATCGAAGGCTTCCCCGTGAAATTCCCCCACATTGATATCACAACCATCGGTGCCGGCGGCGGCTCCATCGCCTGGCTGGACGCAGGCGGCGCGCTTCGGGTCGGCCCCCGCAGTGCCGGCGCGGTACCCGGACCGGTCTGCTACAGCAAGGGCGGAACCGAGCCCACCGTGACTGACGCACATGCCGTTCTGGGCCGGGTCGGCGGTGAGCTGCTCGGCGGCGAGATGAAGCTGGATGTCCCGGCGGCACGGAATGTCATGAAGGAGCGTCTGGCTTCCCGGCTGAATATGACGGTGGAAGAAGTCGCAGAGGGAATTCTTCGCGTTGCGAACGCCAACATGGTGCGCGCCATCCGCGTCATGACCGTGGAAAAGGGAATTGATCCCCGCAAATTCGTGCTGATGCCTTACGGAGGAGCCGGCGCCTTGCACGCCGTGGATCTGGCGCGGGCTTTGGACATTCCCAAGGTCGTAATCCCGGTAGCCCCCGGCAACTTCTCTGCTTTCGGACTCCTGGTCGCGCCCATTCGCTATGACGAGGTCTGCACCTACCACAAGCATCAGAAGGATGTCGATCTGGGCCGGATGGAGGAGCTGTTCAACCGGCTCGAGCACGCAGCCCGGGAAGAAATGCGCCGTGACGAAGTGTCGGAGGACGCCGTCACCTTCCAGCGCAAGGTGGATATCCGTTACTTTGGACAGGCTTATGAATTAACCGTCTGCATTCCCAGCACGCCGATTTCTCAGACGGTCTGGAATCAGCTGGTGGAAGAGTTCAGCCAAATGCATCAGCAGTCCTACGGCTTCCGTAAGGACAATGACCCGGTAGAAATCGTCAGTCTGCGCCTGTCCGTGGTGGGAAAGATGGACCATGCCGACCTGTATGCGCTTGGCGAAGCAGGCAATGGAGCACCGGAGCCCATCGCAGTCCGTCCAGCCTACTTTTCCAAAAAATGGATGCAGACCAAGGTCTTCAGCCGTGATCAGCTCAAGGTGGGAGATCAGTTTGACGGTCCTGCCATAATTGAAGAGCATGGTGCAACTTCCGTCATCGGCCCGGGCGATCACCTGACCGTCGATGAACGGCAGAATCTGATTGTGGACGTTGCCGGGCATGCGGCTTACCGCGCTGCCGTGGACGCTGCTGAGTAAAGGGGGTACCGAGAGCTATGGATGCAATTACACTGGAGGTCATGCGCAACCGCTTCTTCGCCATCACCGAGGAAATGGGTGCCGCACTGATCCGGACAGCCTATTCTACCAACATCAAGGATCGTCGGGACTGTTCCTGTGCCCTGTTCAATGTGAACGGTGATACCATCGCGCAGGCAGAACACATTCCCGTTCATTCCGGCGTATTGCCCTGGGGCGTTAAAGGCGCACTGAAGCATATCGACAAGGCCCGCCTGAAGCCGGGTGATGCGATCATGCACAACGATCCCTTCATCGGCGGCACCCACCTTCCCGATATCATTATTTTCTCCCCGATCTTCTATCAGGGGA
>CAKUHJ010000131.1 GCA_934655935.1 uncultured Oscillospiraceae bacterium
GTCCACGACGATACCGGCGTTCTGCAGGCCGATGAAGGCGATGAACAGGCCGATGCCGGCGGAAATCGCCGTCTTGACCGCAGCGGGGATAGCGTCGAAAATCATCTTGCGCAGGCCGGTCACGGTCAGCAGGATGAAGACGATGCCGTCCACCAGAACCAGAACCAGCGCATTTGCATAGCTCAGGCCGAAGGTGAAGCAGACGGTGTAGACAAAGAAGGCGTTCAGGCCCATGCCGGAGGCCTGTGCAAGGGGAAGGTTCGCCAGAAGGCCGATGAGAACCGTGCCGATGACCGCGGAGATGGCGGTGGCGATGTAGATTGCGCCGTAGCTGACCGTGCCGAGAGAAGCGAACATGCCGGCGTTGACCATCAGAATATAGGCCATTGCCATAAAGGTCGTAAGACCGGCCATGAGCTCGGTGCGGACGGTAGAGCCATTCTCCTTCACTTTGAAGTAGTTGCCCATAGGTGGAAATTCCTCCGTTTCTTTCTCTTGCCGACCGGCTGTAGCCTGCCGGCAATTGTATTACATGGCATATTATAGCGAATCTGCAGGGGAAAAACAAGTTGACGGCCGGAATCGATATCAACAAAAAATTCACAGATAATTCACAGACCTGCACAAATTTTGAGAATCCTTTCGACAATGCGGAAATTATTTGACATTCCGTACTTCTGCCGATATAATACTTTGTTGGAAAAAGACTGCCGTCAGGCAAAAGTAAGGAGAAGCGAACTCATGAAATATCCGATGACCATCGCGGGATTGAAGCGGGAGCTGCCGCTGTGCAAGGTCGGCGAAAACTTTTATATTGCAGCCTTCATCATGTTCGGCGACCCGGAGATTACGGTTGCCTGCGCGCGGGAGCTGCTGAAAAAGGCGCCGAAGGACTATGATTATCTCCTGACCGCCGAAGCCAAGAGCATTCCTCTGATCCATGAAATGGCCCGCCAGTCCGGCGCGGACACCTATTTTGTCGCCCGCAAGGGCATGAAGGTCTACCTGACCAATCCCCTGCACGTCGGCGTCAACTCCATCACCACGCAGCACGAGCAGGAGCTCTTTCTCTCCGGCGAGGATGCACAGAAGCTCAAGGGCAAGCGCGTTCTGATTGTGGACGACGTGATTTCCACCGGCGAATCTCTCAAGGCGATGGAACGCCTTGTGGAGGAGGCCGGCGCGAAGGTTGCCGGGCGTATGGCTGTGCTGGCCGAGGGCGAGGCAAAGGACCGTTCCGATATCATCTACCTCAATCCCCTGCCCGTCTTCAATTCCGACGGCACCCCCAAATAAGCCGCTAAGCTACTACATATATAATATATAAAAAATGCAGCACGGGCTCTGCTCCGTGCTGCTTTTTTAGTCCAGTATTTTCTGCGGCATGAAGTTTACATAATCTGCAGAAAGCAGGTGGTAATCAATTCCCTCGTATTCGCCCTCCAGGGCCAGGCGGATGGAGTCGGCGTGCAGATGGCCGTAATAGCACGAGCGCACGCCATACTGCTTCAGAAGCGCCAGAATCTCCGGGCAGGTATAGCCGCGGTAGCGCGGCGGATAGTGCAGGAAGCAGAGCTTCTCATGCCCGCCGGCGGCCTTCAGGCTGGTCTCCAGGCGCCCGAGCTCCCGGCGGAAAATTTTCTCATCGTGTCCGCCTGCGCCCTTTTGCTCCTCGTAAAACCAGCCGCGCGTGCCGCAGAGCGCGGTTTCGCCGTAGAAATAGCAGTTGTTGTTGAGGACGAGCATATTTTCAAAGCCGTTTTCCGCGCAGAAGCGGTAAAACTGCGCCGCGGTCGTCCACCAGTAGTCATGGTTCCCCTTCAGAATCAGCTTCCGGCCCGGGATGGCGTTGATAAACGCAAAATCCTCTCTGGCCTGCGCAAGGCTCATGGCCCAACAGAGGTCCCCGAGAAGCACCGTCGTATCCTCCGGGCCAATGCACCTCAGATTCTCGCAGAGCTTGTCCATATAGCCGGTCCAGCGGCCGCCGAAGACGTCCATTGGCTTGTCTGCGCCGAGGCAAAGGTGAAGATCACCGATCGCGTAAAGCGCCATCCGGGCCTCCTTCCTTCATCACACGCAGCAGCGCGCCGGAAAAAATCGAACCTACGGTCTGCTCCGCGTAGCCCCGGTCAAGCAGGTACTGCGCAAGCTTTCCATAATCGTCCACACCGCAAATCCCGGCCGGAAGGCTGTGGCAGCCGTCAAAATCCGCGCCGAGGGCAACGTGCCCCTCGCCGCCCAGGCTCAGGAAATGATCGATGTGGCGGTAAATATCGTCCAGCGCGGCAGCTCCGCCTGCGTTCAGAAACGGCGCGTAGAGATTGATTCCCGCCGTACCGCCGAGGCGGCAAAGCGCGCGGAACTGATCGTCCGTCAGGTTCCGCGCATGCGGGCAGACCGCGGCAGAATTGGAGTGGCTGGCCACAACCGGCTTTTCCGCCAGCTCGCAGAGCTGCCAGAACGCGCGCTCGGACAGATGGCTGACGTCCAACAACAGGCCGAGCCTCTGCGCGCGGCGGCAGAATTCCCTGCCCTGCGCGCTGAGCCCGGAGCCGGTTTCGCAGGAGCCCGCAAGCGCGTTTTCCAGATTCCAGACCGGCGCAATCATCCGCACGCCGGCCTGCTTCAGCTCCTCCAGCCTTCCGGGGTCGCAGGAGATCGCCTCCGCGCCCTCAACGGAAAGCATCGCCCCGGCTCCGCCGCCGGAAAGCACGGCCGCGGCCTGCGCCGCGTCCGTTACCAGCCGGACAGAATCCCGGTTTTTCGCAAGCTCCGCCTGAAAAAAGGCATATGCCGCCTGAAAATTCTCCTCCGGCGACCGGCCGCCCGGAATCCATGCCATGCAGAACGAGCAGAACTGCACATAGCCGTCCAGCGCCTGCGCGCGCCGGAGGCTGACATGACCGTCGTTGTCTGCCAGCGCCTGCGCGTGCCGCCAGAGACGCACCGGCGTATCGCAATGGCCGTCAAAAACAGGAAACCTCATGAAAATGCGTCCTCCAGATGCCGGAGCTGCGGTTTCTTTGTCTGCAGCCCGTCCGGCGCGTAGATTTCAATCACGTCAAAGCGGGGCTGAAGCTCCGTTTCATGCATGGCAAGATACCACTGCGCCGTGCTCAGAAGCCGGCGCTGCTTATGCCGGTCGACATACTCCGCCGCTGCGGCAAAGGAGGCGGATTTGCGGAGCTTCACCTCGACAAAGACGAGAAACTGCCGGTTCTGCGCAATCAAGTCAATCTCGCCGAAGCGGCAGCGAAAATTTCCGCACAGAATCTGGTAGCCCTTTCTGCGCAGATACCGCGCGGCCAGCGCCTCGCCCCAGGGGCCCAGAAGCTTATTCTGCTCCATGGCCGCCCGCCGCGTAAAATTTTTTCAGAAAGCTTCTTCGGTGAATCGGGCAGGGTCCGAACTCGCGCAGGGCGGCGTAATGCCGCTTTGTACCGTAGCCCTTATGTACCGCAAAGCCATACTGCGGGTAGCATGCGTCCTGCTGCTCCATGAAGCGGTCTCTTGTCACCTTAGCCAGGATGGAGGCCGCAGCAATGGAGGCGGAAAGGCTGTCTCCGCCGACAATTGTCCGCACCGGCAGGTCAAAGCCCTGGGCCCGGTTGCCGTCGATCAGCGCAAGCGAGGGTGAAACCGTGAGCTGCGCCAGCGCGCGGCGCATGGCAAGAAACGTCGCCTGCAGAATGTTGATCTCGTCAATTTCCTGCTCGGAGGCAAAGGCAATTCCGAAGCTCACGGCTTCGGCGGTAATGACGTCGTAAAGGGCGCGCCGGGTTTTGTCGCTCAGCTTTTTGGAATCGTTGAGACCCTCTATCACGCAGCCCTGCGGAAGAATCACCGCCGCCGCGCATACCGGGCCCGCCAGCGGCCCGCGCCCGGCCTCGTCGACGCCGCATACCGTTTTGAACCCCTCTGCCGCCGCTTCGCGCTCAAAGCGCCATAGATCGATCGCCTGCGTCTGCTTCATTTCAGATCCTCCGGACTTTCCAGCGTAAACCGCCCAAGCTTTCCGCCGCGGTACTCCTCCAGCAGCACGCGCGCCATCCGCTCGGTATCGATCTGACCGCCGGAAAGCAGATATCCGCGCCGCCTTCCCGCCTGCTGCAGAAGCGCCCAGCCGTCGTCTTCGCCTGAAAGCGCAAGCTTATAACGCTCCGTCAGCGCCGCGGGATACCGCGCGGCCAAAAGCTGCATCAGCCGGCACGCCAGCGTTTCAAGATCGATCACATCGTCCTTGACCGCGCCGGTGTAGGCCAGGTGCATGCCGACCTCCGGGTCCTCAAACTTCGGCCAGAGGATGCCCGGCGTATCCAGAAGCAGCAGCCCCTGGCTGACGGTCACCCACTGCTTGCCGCGGGTCACGCCGGGCCGGTTTTCCGCCTTTGCGCCCTTGCGCCCGGCGATCTGATTGATAAAGGTCGATTTTCCGACGTTTGGAATGCCGGCGATCATCAGCTTGAGCGGCCTTCCGCCCTGCCCCTTCTCCGCGTAGCGGCGCAGCTTCTCGGCAAGCAGGCTCCGCACCGCCGGTTCAAAGCCGGAAAGGCCCCTGCGGTTTTTGCAGTCCGTCTGCAGCGTGACCAGCCCCTGGGACTTGAAATAGCTCTCCCAGCGGCGGCTCGCGGCGGGGTCAGCCTGGTCGGCACGGTTAAGAATGATCATCCGCGGCTTTTTTTCGCACAGCGCGGCCAGGTCCGGATTGCGGCTGGAAATTGGAATTCTGGCGTCCAG
>CAKUHJ010000132.1 GCA_934655935.1 uncultured Oscillospiraceae bacterium
CGGCGGTGATCATATGCGTGACGACGAAGGTGTAGGTCCGGTCCGTGCCCTCCGGGTACGGCAGCAGCACCTCCACGCCCTCCGCCGGGAAGTCCTCGGCGGAGACCGGCGTCAGCGTGCCGTCCGGATTCTGGCGCTGCAGCGACACATCCATCAGGACGCTATTTGCCTCGGTGCCGATGAGCGTCGTATTGGCAGTCAGCGCGGCGCTTACCAGTGCCTGCTTGACATCGCTCACCGTGGGATACTGCGCAGCAACGCTCGCCGGAACCGCGCTCAGACCGGGTTTGATCGAGGTCTGGAGCCTGCTCTCCAGCTTGGGCAGGAGGAGGTCGTCCATGTCCTCGACCGGGTTTTCGCCCTGGGCATCGTAGAAATTCGCTCCGCAAACGGTGCAGTGCCAGTATTCGACATTGCCGTCCGCCTCATAGGTCGGCGCAAGCGCATCCATCTTCGTCAGCGTGTGCGGGTCAGTCGGCTCATACCACATGGCAAACCACTCGAGCGCTGGATTGACCGCCTGACCGCAGACCTCGCACAGATAGTAGGTGGTCTTATAACCGCCGCCGCAGACGGTGTAGTCCGCCGCCTGCAGTTCGCCGGGGATATGGGTGACACCCGGCTCCGGCATATAATAGTAGCAAGAGCTGCCGTCCGCATTGCAGGTAGAGTTGCAGACATCACAGAGGTAATAGTCGCTCTTGCAGCCGCCGCCGCAGAGCGTGTAGTCCGCAGGGTGCTTTTCGCCGCCGGGCGTGTGCGCCGCCGTCGGCTCGGACCACTCGATGAGATTGCCGTTTTCATCGACCGGCTGTCCGCAGCCCGTACATTCATACCAGTCCTTCCGGAGGCCGCCGCCGCAGGCGGTGTAATCTGCGTCATGCCTTGCGCCGCCGGGGATGTGGTGTCCGCTGCCGCTCGGCTCAAGCCACGTCACGCTGTCGCCGTTTTCATCGCACGCCTGACCGCAGACCGTACATTCATACCAGCTCATCGTGTAGCCGCCGGTGCAGGATGTGTAGTTCGCATCATTCCATTCGCTGCCGTGGGTATGCTTCGCGGTCGGCTCCGCAAACTCTGCATCATTGCCGTTTGCATCGACCGGCTGTCCGCAGACCGTACATTCATACCAGTCCTTCCGGAATCCGCCGCCGCAGGCGGTGTAATCTGCGTCATGCTTTTCACCGCCGGGGGTATGCTTCGCGGTCGGCTCATACCACTTTACGCTGACGCCGTTTGCGTCGCAGGGCTGACCGCAGGTCGTGCAGCTATAATGATCTTCCTTGTAGCCGCCGGTGCAGGGGGCGTAGTACGCAGAGCGTAGCTCGCTGTCTGGCATGTGCTTCGCGGTCGGCCCGATCCACTCCGCCGTGCTGCCGTCCGCATTGCAGGGCGTGCCGCAGACGGTGCATCTATAGTAACTGTTCTGGTACCCACCGACGCAGGCGATGTAATCCGGGTTCAGCAGATCTGCGCCGGGCGTATGCGCGCCTTCATACCGCTTGATGATCGTGCCCTGCGCATCGACCGCACGATCGCAGTGCGTGCAGCGGTAGTAGGGTTCCTGATAGCCGCCGTTGCAGACATCAAAGTCCGCGGGGTACTGCGCCGCGCCGGGCAGATGGCACTTTTCGCCGCCGCTGCAGCCGTTACCAGGCCCCACAAACACCGCACTCTTCCCGTCTTTGTGGCAGGCGCTGCCGCAATCCTTGCACTTGTAGTAATCATAGCCGTAGCCGCCGGTCACAGAGTTCCAGTCGGCGGGGTACAGCGTCGTGAGATCCGGCGTGTGCTTGCCGTCCTCACAGACCGCAGCCGCTGCTGCGCTGAGCGGCAGCAGCCCGATCAGAAGCGCCAGCGCGAGCAGCACGCCGCCCGCTTTTTTCCAGAAGTTCATTCGTTCTCCTCTTTTCCGATTTTTTATTTTGCAGCCGTCCGCGCGACGGCAAAGGTCTGCGTATCAGGACAGATGCCTGCCGCTCTTGTTTTTCATCGACAGACTTCCATATTTGCGTATCATTGTCAGTTTACCGTAACGCGGCATTGAAAACAATTAACAGCCAGCATAGTATCCGCGGAGTTTCACAAAAAAAGAGCACTGCAGGAAATCCGTGGGGATTTCCTGCGGTGCTTTGCGTGAAAAACGCAGAATTCAGTTTCTGATCGCGCCGGACAGATCGACCGGATGGTTTGACTGGTTGTCCACATCCGTACCGTTGCCGGTGAATTCCGTATCGGTGAATCCAAGCGGAATACCGCCCGGCAGGTTCAAAATCTGGACGCCGATGTCGTTCCCCTCGAACCGGGAGTCCGGGATCGTGTCCTTGTAGGAGTAATACTCCACGGTGTCATACTGGAAGCCGATGCCGTTATCGCGGAAGGCGGAGGCGTCCACGGCGATCATGCCGCCGTTTTTCACCTGCGCGCCGATGTCCCAGCCGGTGAAGGAGCAGCCGCAGATGTAGGTCGAGGCGGAGGCACGGAGTCCGACACCGCCGTTTCCCACAAAGTCCAGATCGTAGAGCTTTACCTCGTCCGGCTCGTGGGTCTGGACGCTCAGAGTGCCCTCGAACACGGTGCGCCCCGTCCCGTCGGCGCAGCCGTAGAGGTTGACGGCGCGGGAGGCGATCGTGAGATCGCCTGGGTAGGTGACCGGCGGCAAGTAGAGGTCTACGATCGTGTCCGCCGGGACCTCCTCCTCAATGCGGCCGAGGAGCGTCTCCAGCTCCTCAAGGGTATCCATCGGTGCGTCGGCGGCGGTATACGCCTGATGCACCAGCTCGATGATCTCATAGGTCTGCGTCAGGCGGATGGTGTCGCCGTTCTTCATGGTCAGCGTCCAGACGAGGTCATTTGTGCCGCTCGCACTGGTGTAGATCACGTCCGACTCCAGCAGCGCGGGCGCAAACGCCTCCGAGTTGACCGGCTCGTTCACGTCAAGCGCGCCGTTTTCATTGGGAACCGCCTCCAATTCCGCCCGCTCCACCTTGGCAAGGAACGCCTTGGCATCGACCGGCTTTCCGTCCTGCAGCACGCCCAGCAGCGCGGGCAGCTGGAATTTATTGCCCGCCGCGGTGGTCAGCGTCCGCTTTTCCTCGGGAATCCCAGCCACAAGATCGTCGATAAAGGTCGTGACAAGCAGCGTATAGGTGCCGTCCTTGTCCTGATAGGTCACGGACGCGCCGCCCTCATAGGTCTTGGGGCGGTGGGGCAGCAGCCATGCCAGCGCCGCAGCCGTCAGCAGAACGAGAACAAGCGCTGCGATCAGCGCCTTCTTTCGCCACAGGCGCGGCGGCGGCGCCTCTGTCCTGTCAATCTGGCTGTGGGTGCAGTAGGGGCAGAAGGACGCGTCCTCCGGCAGCTCCGCGCCGCAGTTTCTGCATTGTTTGCTCATAAATTCTCTCCTCACGAAAGCGCTTCCATCAGATGAAGCACGTTTTTGTAGCGTTTTTTCGGATTCACCATCGTGCATTTCTGCACGATGCGCCCGAGCTTTCCCTCCGCCAGCTCCCGGGAGGGGTGCCTGCCCGTCAGCATGACGTTGAGCAGCACGCCGAGCGCGTAGATGTCCGCACGGCCGTCGGTCTGCGCGATGCCGTACTGCTCCGGTGCGGCGTAGCCCGTCGTGCCAAGCACCTGCGTATCGCTGCCGCCGTCTTTCTTAAAGACGCGCGCGGCGTCAAAATCGATCAGCACCGCCTGATCGCCGCGCAGGAGCACATTTTCCGGCTTGACGTCCCGGTGGATGCCGCCCAGGCTGTGCAGCGTCCACAGCGCCCGGCAGAGCTGCAGCGCGATCTTCCGCGCCTCCGCCGGGGTCATGCGCACGCCTTGCAGCACCTCCGAAAGCGGGTCGCCCTGCACATATTCCTCGAGCACCGCCGCCATGCCCTCCGCCTCCGCCGCCTCCAGGATTCGCGGCAGATTGGGGCAGGAGACGGGCAGCAGCCGCCTGTATACCTCGCAGCTTCCCTGGTAGCTGCGAAAAATAACGCGCACACCGCTGTGCCGGTTCCGCAGAAGCGAAACACTGCCGCGCGCGCTCGTTTTAAGCAGCCGGATGGTCTCATACTCCCGCGCGGCGCTCTCTGTCAGATAGCGGTAAATGGTGCTCCCTCCCCTGCGGCTATGCTCTGTGCATATTGATTTTACCAGCCAAAAACGGTACTATTGTAAAGGTATTGTAAACCAAAAATGTGCGGTTGTAAAGGCGGTGAGAGAATGAAAGACACAAACAATCTCCGGCAGGAGCTGATGGAAACGCCCGATCTCGATCAATTTCTGTCCGAAAATCAGGATAATTTCGACACCGGCACCGTCTGCGATCTGCTGAACCGCCTGTTCCGGAAGCGAAACATTTCCAAAGCCACGCTTGCCAAGCGCGCCGGCATCAGCGAGGTCTATCTGCATCAGGTCTTTGCCGGGCGGCGGAATCCGTCGCGGAACCGTCTGCTGTGCCTTTGCTTCGGACTCAGCGCCACGCTGGAGGAAACGCAGGAGCTGCTCAAGCAGTGCGGGCACGCGCAGCTCTACCTCAAGAACCGGCGCGACGCAATCATTTTCTACGGCATCGCAAACCAGATGGATCTCTATGCAATGAACGACAAGCTGTTCGCCGAGAATGAGGAGACCCTGTATTGACGGCAGCAGCAGCAGGAAAAAAATACCACTTCGGAGCGGGTTAGGC
>CAKUHJ010000133.1 GCA_934655935.1 uncultured Oscillospiraceae bacterium
CCCGGCACCTCCATCCTGCCCCAGAGCTTTGTTGAGGCGCAGGAAGCCGCCGGCAACTGGGACGGTTCCCTTGCCTCTGGTCCTTACATGCTCGGTGAGCGCGTCATCGGCGAGTACACCAAGCTTGTCAAGAACCCCAACTACGGCGATACCGAGCACTCCGCTCAGAACAACTCCCTGACCTTCCGCTTTGTCCCCGAAGCCGCCACCCGCACCATCCTGGTCGAGTCCGGCGAGGCTGACATCAACTGGTCCTTCGCAACGGCTGACTACGCCCGCTGCAAGGAGAACGAAGATCTGCAGGTTCTCGAGCGTGCAACTGAGACCGTTTACTACATCGGTTTTGACTGCTCCATGGCTCCGTTTGACAACAAGCTCGTCCGTCAGGCTGTGAGCTACGCCATCGACCGTCAGGCTTCTGTCGACGCCATCCTCGACGGTCTGGGACAGCCGCTTTACACCGCGCTTGGCCCGGGCTGCATCGGCTACGTCGATAACCCCGGCGGCTACAGCTATGACCCCGAGAAGGCCAAGGAGCTTTTGGCCGAGGCCGGCTATCCCAACGGCTTTGACACCAAGCTCATGGCGTTCAACGACCTCGGCAAGCGCAACGCTGAGATCGTCCAGGGCTTCCTCGCCGAAGTTGGCATCAACGCCACCGTTGAAGTGTACGACACCGGCGTGCGCGCCTCCATGCAGCAGAACCATCAGGTCCCGATGAGCGTCGGTTCCTGGGGCTGCTTCACCGACACTGACCTCGTTTGGCCGCGTCTGCTCGCCAAGGACGTTGTCGAGTCCGGCAACAGCTCCCAGTATTGGTGGAACGAGCGCATGGAAGAGATCTATGTCGAAGCCCGTACTTATGACGCCGACAAGCGCGTTGAGCTCTATGCAGAGGGCTGCGCCATCATCGCTGAAGAGGCTCCCTGGGTGCCCATCTACAACCCGACCTACGTGACCATCGCGCGCAAGGGTCTGCAGGGCATTTACCTTGGCAACGGCGAGCTCGCCCATCTCTGGGCTCTCCATTATTAATTCAGCTTTCACCCGTTACCTGAATTAATTACTCTTTAAAAAACGGCTGCCCGCTCAGGCGGGCAGCTGTTCTCGAAAATTTGAGCCGGAGGAATTGATATGCTTAAATACACCTTCAAGCGGCTCCTGGCCATGATCCCCGTGATCCTCGGCGTCATTTTCATCATTCAGCTGATTATGTATCTGTCTCCCGCGGATGCTGCCATCATCATCCTCGGCAATGACTATACCATCGAAGCCGGTGATATTCTGCGCCATGAGCTCGGCCTGGACCGCCCCTTCATCGTCCAGTATCTCAGCTATGTCTGGGATCTGCTGCACCTTGATTTCGGCAATTCCTACATCTCGGGTCAGCCTGTTGTTGCTCAGCTTGCTGCCCGCCTGCCCCACACCTTGATTCTGGTGTTCCTTTCCGTGGGTATCTGCGCGATGATTTCCATTCCCATCGGTATCCGCAGCGCAGTCAAGCCCGATTCGTTCTTCTCGACCTTCTGGTCCGCATTTGCCATGCTCGGCGTTGCAATGCCCACCTTCTGGTTGGGCCTGATGCTCATGCTGCTGTTCTCCGTGAAGCTCGGTTGGCTGCCCGCCATTGCTGATATCAGCTTCAAGGGCCTGCTCATGCCGGTCATCACTCTGACGGCGAACTTCCTGGCAGGCAACATGCGTATCACGCGTTCGTCCATGTTGGACTGCATCAACCAGGACTATGTTCGTACTGCCCGGGCCAAGGGCGTGGCCGAGCATGACGTTATCTACAAGCACGCCCTTAAAAACGCTGCCCTGCCCATCATCACCAGTATTGGTATGAACATCGGCGGCCAGATGGGCGGCGCTTCCATCACGGAGACCATTTTCTCCTATCCCGGTCTTGGCATCATGATGATCAACGGCATCAACCAGAAAGACACGCCCACCATCCTCGCCTGCCTGGTCGTTCTGGCCATCAGCATCGGCATCTGCAACCTTGCGGTGGACCTGATCTTTGCCCTGATTGACCCGCGCATCAAGGCCATGTACAAGAAAGGAAAGTGATCACATGGCTACTATAACGAACAACAATGAACATGTCACCCGCGCTTCCATTCTCAAGAAGTACAAGAAAAAGACCCCCATGCAGGAGATCATGGCCCGCTTCTTCCGCAACCGCCTGGCGATCATCGGCCTTGTGCTCTTCTCCATCGTGCTGATCTTCGCCTGCCTTTCCGAAGTGCTGCGCCCCTATGATCTCTATGCGGTCAAGATGAACATCAAGGACCGCCTGCAGCATCCCAACGCCACCTACTGGTTCGGCACGGATGAGGCCGGACGCGACGTCTTCGCCCGCATCATCCACGGTGCCCGCATCTCTTTGACCATCGCCTTCGTTTCCACCGCCTTCGCCGTCATCACCGGCGGCATCATCGGCGCTGTCTCCGGTTACTTCGGCGGTTGGCTCGACAATGTGATCATGCGCGTGATGGACGTTTTCATGTGCCTGCCCAACATCCTTCTGGCCATGGCAATCGTCGCCGCTTTCGGCTCCAACATCCCCAACCTGATCATCGCCATGTCCATCTCCAAGGTGCCGGGCTTCTCGCGAACAGTTCGCTCCGCTGTGATGACCGTCCGCGGCCAGGAATACGTGGAAGCGGCGCGCGCCATCGGCATGCCGGTCGGCAAGATCATTGCCAGTCACATGGTCCCCAACGCCTCCGGCCCGATCATCGTCTCCGCCACCTCCATGTTCGCCACCTCTCTGCTCGGCGTTTCCTCCCTCAGCTTCCTCGGCCTTGGCGTCAACCCGCCGACTCCTGAGTGGGGCAACATGCTCTCCTCCGGCCGTTTGAACATGCGCGACCATCCTCACCTGGTGCTTGCTCCGGGCCTTGCGGTGTTCGTGACCATCTTCGCTTTGAACTGCCTCGGCGACGGTCTGCGCGATGCTCTCGACCCGAAACTCAAGAAGTAAGGAGGGTGAATGAAAATGGCTAAAGAAGTATTGAATATCAAGGATCTGCGCATTGAATTCGTCTCCGGCAACGAAGTCACCAAGGCCGTTAACGGCGTTGACCTCTACATCGAAGAGGGCAAGGCCCTGGGCCTGGTCGGCGAGACCGGCGCCGGCAAGACCACCACCGCGCTGTCCGTGTTGAATCTGATCCCCAAGCCGCAGGGCAAGGTCATCTCCGGCGAGGTGATGCTCAACGGCGTGAATGTCCTTGAGCTTGACGAAAAGCAGATGGCCGCCATCCGCGGCAACGACGTCGCCATGATCTTCCAGGATCCGATGACCGCGCTCAACCCCGTGATGAGCGTCGGCGAGCAGATCGCCGAGGTCGTGAAGATCCACGAGAAGGTGGACGACAAGGCCGCCATGCAGCGTGCGCGCGAGATGCTCGAGACGGTGGGTATCCCCGGCGAGCGTGCATCGGAATATCCCCACCAGTTCTCCGGCGGCATGAAGCAGCGCGTGGTCATCGCCATCGCGCTCGCCTGCAACCCCAAGCTCCTGCTCGCTGACGAGCCCACCACCGCACTCGACGTGACCATTCAGGCGCAGGTATTGAACCTGATGAAGGAACTGCGCCAGAAGTTCAACATGTCCTTGCTGATGATCACCCACGACTTCGGCATTGTGGCCGAGGTGTGCGACGAGGTCTCCGTGATGTACGGCGGCCGCGTGATCGAGCACGGCACGCTTGAGGATGTATTTGACCACAAGCGCCATCCCTACACCGAGGGCCTGTTCAACTCCCTGCCCGACATCTCCAACCGCAAGAGCGAGCTCAAGCCCATCAAGGGTCAGATGCTCGACCCGACGAACATGCCCGAGGGCTGCTCCTTCTCCCCCCGCTGCGACTACTGCATGGAGCGCTGCAAGAAGGAAGAGCCGCCCAAGTTCGACATCAACGACACACACTATGTGCGCTGCTGGCTCTATGAAAACACCACGGACAGTCAGCTCGCTGAAAAGGAGGGTTAACTGTGGCCGATGTTTTGCTTGAGGTAAAAGGCCTCAAAAAATACTTCAATACCCCCCGAGGACTGCTGCACGCGGTAGACGACGTGAGCTTCACTCTGGAGCGCGGCAAGACGCTCGGTGTGGTTGGTGAATCGGGCTGCGGCAAAACGACGACGGGCCGCGCCATCCTCCGCCTGGAGGAGCCGACGGCAGGCGAAGTCTTTTTCGAAGGACGCGACGTCACCAAGCTCAGCAAGCGTGAGATGGTGAAGCTGCGCACGGAGATGCAGCTGATCTTCCAGGACCCGTTCGCCTCTCTTGACCCGCGCAAGACGATCAGCCAGGCGATCGAGGAGCCGATCATCCTGTCCGGCCAGATCAAGGATAAGGACGCGCGCTTCCGCCGCGTTCTGGACCTGATGGACACGGTGGGCCTGGCACAGCGCCTGGTCAACACCTATCCGCATGAGCTCGACGGCGGCCGCCGTCAGCGTATCGGCATTGCCCGGGCGCTGATTCTGGACCCGAAGCTGGTGGTGTGCGATGAGCCGGTCTCCGCACTGGACGTTTCCATTCAGGCCCAGATTCTGAACCTGATGATGGAGCTTCAGAAGGAGCGGAACCTTACC
>CAKUHJ010000134.1 GCA_934655935.1 uncultured Oscillospiraceae bacterium
GATCCACGCGGAGCAGCTTGGCGTGGGCCTGCGGGCGATGGCCGCGCAGGCGCTGTTCTGGCTGACGGTCAAGACGCAGATCTGCTTTGCCGGACGGCCGGGGATGATGGATTCCGTGACCCTGGCGACGTGGCCGGAAAAGCCGGACAGAATGCGGGCGAACCGGAGCTACACCCTTACCCGCAGCGGCCAGACGCTGATTACCGGAAAGACGGAATGGGCGGTTATGAACACGAAAACACAGCGCCTGACGCCGGTGGAGACCGTTTATCCGCAGGGGCTTGTGTTTACGAGGGACGGCGTCTGCCCGGATGCGTTTGCGCAGATTCCGGATACCTTTGACGCCGGAAATATTTGCGCGCAGGAGCGCGTGCGCCCGACGGATATTGATGTCGGCGGGCATATGAACAACGCCGCGTATCTGCACCTGCTTTTCAGCACGTTTTCCAATGAGGAGCTGCGGGCCATGCGGATCAGAAAAATCGACGCGATTTTCCGCGCGCCCTGCTTTGAAGGCGAGCTTCTGCGCCTGGAGAAGCGCGGGACAGACGATGGGCTGGAGCTGCGGCTGTCCAGAGCCGACGCGCAGAAGCCGGCCGGGCAGACCGTATTTCTGGCGAAAATTACGCGGCAGGATGTGTCCGGATAAAACAGGCCCGCTTCCTGGCTCCATAAGAAATAAAAGCGCCTCCGTTTCTTTTTCAGACCAGAACGGAGGCGCTTTTTTGTTTTCTGACAGATTGTTTACAGCGTGCTGCAGCCGCGGGACAGGAACTGGCCGACCGGACCCAGGACGCTTCTGCCGTGCTCGGCGGCAAGCTGGCCGCGCAGATAGACCTGCGCAACGGACCCGTGCGTCCGGAAGCCCTCAAAGGGCGTGTAGTCCACATTCGCGCTCTGCGCCTGCGCGGTAATCACGGTATCTGCCTGCGGATCGTAGACCACGATATCCGCGTCGCTGCCCTCGGTGAGCGTGCCCTTGCGCGGGTACAGGCCGTAAAGCTTCGCCGGATTCTCGGAAAGAAGGCGGCACAGCTGTTCCTTTGTGATGCGCCCTTCGACTACGCCGGCGCTGTAAAGAAGCGCGCCGCGTGTCTGTACGCCCGGCAGACCGCCGGGGATTTTTGTAAAGTCGCCCCGCCCGGCGTCCTTCTGCCGGAGGGTGAAGCTGCAATGGTCGGTGGAGACGGTCTGAATGGTTCCGTCTGCCAGAGCCTGCCAGAGGGCTTCCTGATCCTGCTTCGTCCGCAGCGGCGGCGCGCAGACAAAGCGCGCGCTCTGCGAATAATCCGGGTCAAAATAGCATGTCTGGTCCAGAAGAAGATAATGCGGGCACGTCTCCACGTAAACCTTCTGTCCGCGCGCGCGCGCGGAAGCCACCTCGGCCAGGGCCTCCTTTGTGCTCAGATGCACGATAATGACCGGAACGTCCGCAACCTCCGTAATCCGCAGCAGGTGCGCCACAGCCTCCGCCTCCAGCGCATTGGGCCGGCAAGCCGGGTGCGACGCGGGGCCGGTTTTTCCTGCGCGCAGGTGCTCTTCAATCAGCGCGTCGATTACCCCTGCGTTTTCGCAGTGCACGCCCGCGACGCCGCCGGCTTCCTTCAGCGCCTCAAAGGCAAAGAACATATCCTTATCGCCGATCATCATGGCCGGATACGTCATGTACATTTTGAAGGAGGATACGCCCTGGGCGAGCATCCTCGGAAGCTCGGCGCGGATGGCTTCGTTCCAGTCGTCGATGGTCATATGGAAGCCATAGTCGCAGCTTGCGCGGCCGTCCGCCTTCCTGTGCCAGAGATCCAGACCGTACTGCAGGCTCTCGCCCTTGTTGGGGCAGGCAAAGTCGATAATGGTCGTCGTTCCGCCGCAGACAGCGCTGCGGGTGCCGGTGTCAAAATTGTCCGCCGTGGTGGTATTGCACACATCAAGATCAAAGTGCGTATGCGCGTCGATAAAGCCTGGGAAGAGAAGCTTTCCCCGGACGTCGACGATCTCCGCGCCTTCGGACGAGAGATTTTCACCGATCCTGAGAATTTTTTCGCCGTCCATCAAAAGGTCGGCGGGAAACGAGCCGTCACCGCGAACGATGACGCCGCCCTTGAGTAAACGTTTCATGGCACCGCTCCCTTTCCGGAAAATTCTGTGTTCACCAGCTTCATTATAGCCCTTCCGGAAAGCAAAGTCAACGAATCCGCCGGAAGCGGCCGGGGCTGCAAAAAGCGTCAGGGCTGCGCCTGAAGGGGAAAAAACACCCGAATCCGGCTGCCCTCGCCGAGCACGCTTTCCACCTCCAGCCGGCCGGCGTGGTATTTGACGGCGTGCTTGACGATGGAAAGGCCCAGACCGGTTCCGCCGGAGGCCTTGGAGTGGCTCTTGTCCACGCGGTAAAAGCGTTCAAAAATCCGGCTCTGGTGCTCCGGCGCAATGCCGATGCCGGTGTCCGCCACGCAGACGCAGACCTCCGCGTCCGTTCGGGAAAGAGACGCCGTGACGCTGCCGCCCTCCCGGTTATACTTGATGGCGTTGTCGACAAGATTGTAAAACGTCTCATATAGAAGCCGCCGGACGCCGGAAACGGTCTGCTCTTCGCCCTCCAGGTGCAGGGAAACCGACTTTTTGTCAGCCTCGTCCTGCAGATCCTGCAGGACCTCGCTGCACAGCGCGCGCAGCGCCACCGGCTCCTTCGGCAGCTCCACACCTTCGTCCAGCTGGGAGAGGCGGATAATATCGCCGATCAGCGTGACAAGCCGCTGCGCCTCCGTGCGGATATGGCCGACGAAGCGCGGAAGGTCCTCCGGCTTTACCATGCCGTTTTCGATCAGCTCCGCGCTGCCGATGATGCCCTGCAGCGGCGTTTTCAGCTCATGCGAAACGTTGGCGGTAAATTCGCGGCGGCTGAGCTCGGCATGCTCCCGCTCCGTCACATCGAACATCAGAAGCACCGCGCCGGACGGCGCGCCTGCCGGGCCGCTGCGGGTAATATCCAGCTGAAACACCTGCTCGCCGCGCGTCACGCGAATCTCGCTGTGCCCGCTGCGCAGCGCCTCCTGCAGCGCGCAGGAAACGTCGTGGCTGCGCTCCAGCGTCAGGAAATCCTGCCCTGCGCAGCTTTGCTGCGCGCCATAGAACCGGCGTGCGGCGGGGTTGATGGTAAGAATGCGGCCTTCGCTGTCCAGAAGGACCAGGCCCTCCAGCATGCTGCCGGTAATCTGCTGGAATTCATCGGTTTTCTTCTGCAGAAGGCGCATCTGGCGGTCAATCTCCTGCCGCTGGCGGTTCAGCCGGCCCAGCAGGGGCGCAAGCTCGTCGTAGGCGTCCGCGTTGTCCATCGGGTGATCCAGATCCAGCTCGTTCAAGGGCCCGACGATCTTTTTTGACAGCCGCTTGGCAAGCAGCGCCGCCACAATCAGAACAGCCGCAAGAATCACCAGCAGCGGCTGCAGAAGCCCCATCACCAGTACGGCCACGCTTGCGCGGCTGATGGAAATCCGGAGCACCGTGCCGTCGGAAAGGCGCATGGCGGTATAGATGGTCTTTTCCAGGAGCGTACTGGAATAGCGCTGGCTCTCGCCCTCACCCGTTTCCAGGGCCTGCCGGATTTCCTCGCGCCCGGCGTGGTTTTCCAGGCTCTCCGCGTCCCGCCTTGTGTCATAAAGAACGTTTCCGTCCGCGTCAATCCAGCTCAGGCGGTAGCGTTCGGAGGAAATCTGGCGAAGGTAGCGCTCGCCGCTCTGCTCCACGGCCAGCGCGCACAAGGACAGCTCGTCCTTCATCTGCTGGCGCTCCAGGCCGCCGAAATAGCTGTAAAGGAAGCCCGTTACCAGAACGAGCGCCGCCAGCAGAGCCCCGGCCGCAGCCAGAAAAATGGAATGAAAAATCCGTTTTGTCATGCGTGCACCTCCAGCCGGTAGCCAACGTTGCGCACGGTCTCAAGCTGCTCACCCCACGGCTCCAGCTTCTGCCGCAGCGTGCGGATGTGCATATCCACCGTGCGGCTTTCGCCGCAGTAGTCCGTCCCCCAGACGCGCGCCATCAGCTGCTCGCGGGTAAAGGCCTGCCCCGGATGCTGCAGGAAAAGACGCAGCAGCTCATATTCTTTATACGTCAGCGCCACGCGCACGCCGTCAAGGCTTACGGTATGCTCGTCCAGATTCATGCTCAGCCCGCCGGCCGACAAAAGCGCCTGCTGCGCGGGGCGCGCGCAGCGGCGCAGCACCGCCTTGACGCAGGACACCAGCTCCATAACGCCGAAGGGCTTTGTCAGATAATAGTCCGCGCCAAGATCCAGCCCGCGGATTTTGTCGTATTCCGCGCCTCTGGCCGTGGCCATGACGACGGGAATATCCCGGAACTGCGCGTGCGCGCGCATGCGGCGCAGCAGCTCAATTCCGTCCAGGCCCGGCAGCATCACATCCAGAACCACAAGCTCCGGCGCAGGCTCTGCCTGCAGCGCCTGCCAGAAGGCAAGGCCGTCTTCAAAGCCGCGCGCGGAAAAACCCGTGGAGGAAAGCGTGTAAACCTCAATATCGCGGATGCTGGCGTCATCCTCTACGCACCAGATCATTTTAAGCCTCCCTGTGTTCGCC
>CAKUHJ010000135.1 GCA_934655935.1 uncultured Oscillospiraceae bacterium
GGCTCAGCGGGGCGAAAAGACTTTTTCGACACGCTGAGGAGCGTTGCAGAAGCAGCGCTCCTTTGTCAAAACAGGAGAAAATCATGGCACATGTCATTACCATCACCGACCTGGACGCGCCGGAGCTGGCTGTATATACCAGCCTCACCCACGCACAGCTGAGAAACCGGCTGGAGCCGGAAAAAGGCGTCTTTATCGCCGAAAGCCCGAAGGTGATCGCCCGCGCGCTGGACGCGGGCTATGAGCCGCTTTCCTATCTCATGGAGGAAAAGCACATTGCCGCGCAGGCCGCGCCGCTGCTTGCAAGAAGCGCAGACGTGCCGGTTTATACGGCCGGGCGGGCGCTGCTGGAAAGGCTGACGGGGTATGAGCTGACGCGCGGTGTGCTCTGCGCCATGCGCAGGCCGAAGCTTCCCTCCGTGGAGGAGGTCTGCAGGAACGCGGCGCGCGTGGCCGTGCTGGAGGGCATTGTCGATTCGACAAACATCGGCGCAATCTTCCGTTCGGCGGCGGCTTTGTCCATGGACGCGGTGCTGGTGAGTCCGACGTGCAGCGACCCGCTTCTGCGGCGCTCCGTGCGCGTGAGCATGGGAACGGTCTTTCAGGTCCCCTGGACCCAGATCGGCGCCAGCGCCGCGGACTGGCCGGAGCAGGGCCTGCGGACGCTGCATGCGCTCGGCTTCAGAACCGCCGCAATGGCGCTGAGCCGGGCCTCGGTCAGCGTGGACGATCCGGCGCTCATGCACGAGCCGCGTCTGGCCATTGTCCTTGGTACGGAGGGCGACGGCCTTGCCCGGCAGACCATCGCCGGATGCGACTATACCGTCTGTATTCCGATGTCGCACGGCGTGGACTCCCTGAACGTAGCTGCGGCCAGCGCGGTTGCGTTCTGGCAGCTCCGAAAAAAATGAACGGACGGCGGGCTTTCCGTACGGACCATGCGTCTGTCCCGCGCGAAAGCGGTTGAGTTTTGCGGAAAGCTGTGCTATACTGTAAAAAATTGTGCACGCACAGCAGGAGGCCCAACCATGGCGGATTACACAAAGTTTCGCACGGCTGTCGGCGGTTTTCGCCGGGAGGACGTGGTCAACTTCATTGAGTCCTCTTCCCTTGAAAACCGGAAAAAGCTCCGTGAGCTGCAGGACGCAAACGAACGGCTGAGCGCGGAAAAGGACGCCGCAGAGCAGGCGCTTCTGAAGGCGCGGCAGGAGTTGGAGGAAGCGAACGCCCAGCTCAAGGACCTGCAGGAGGAGCTGCAGACCTACAAGGAGCTGTTTGAAGAGCAATCCGCCGCTCCGCAGCCAGAGGCAGAGCCTGAGACGCAGGAGGCCTGCGTGCCTGCAGAGGTCCAGACGCCGGATTATGCCGGTCAGGAGCTTGCGGCCTACCGCCGCGCCGCCGCAACCGAGCAGAACGCTGCGCAGCGTGCCCGCCGCATCCGCGAGCAGCTGAGCGCCATCTGTGACAGCGCACGCACGCGCTACGCCGATTCCGAGGAGGAGATTTCCGCCCTGCGCGAGGACCTTTCCGCGGGGCTTTCCCGCCTGCAGGACGCGCTTGCGGATCTCCAGGCTATTTTCTCCGACGCCGAGGCCTCCTTCGACGAACTGGAGCTTCCGCAGGCCGATTGAGAATTTCAAATCTGGAAGATCGTGTATCTTCGACGTGCAATGCTTTGCGCTGCAGCCGGCGCAGACGCTTTTTCCAAAAAGCCCCTGTCTTTTTGACAGGCTCGAAAGGGTATCCCGCAGCTGCGGGATACCCTTTTTGCTTATGCGGTTCCTACGGCGGCTGCCAGCGTCATGCAGACCACGCGCCCGGCGCCGGCGCTCAGAAGCGTGCGCGAAGCCTCGCTGAGCGTTGCGCCGGTGGTTACGACGTCGTCAACCAGCAGCACGCGCAGACCCGCAAAATTTTCCGGTTCCACCGCTTCATATACGCCCAGGACGTTTCCAAGCCGCGCGCTGCGCCCGCTGAGTCCGGACTGCGCCTGTGTGTGCCGCAGTTTTCGCAGCGTGCGCACAGGCTTCATGGAAAGCTCGCGCGCCATCACGCGGCAAAGAAGCTCCGCCTGGTCATAGCCGCGCTCGCGCCGCCGCCGTTCGCTGACCGGCGTCCAGGTGATAAGGTCATAGCTCCCTGCCAGCCGGTCCTGCACGCAGCGGGCCATCCAGCGGCCGAAATCCTCTGCGTAGCGGCGCATCCCGCCAAATTTGAAGCGGTGGAATGCTTCGCGGAAGTCGCCCTCGTAGCAAAGAACCGCCTCGCAGCGCGCCGCGCCGCGGACGCCCGGAACCGGCCGGTCCAGATAGGTGAGCTTGTCTGCGCAGGCCGGACAGATTGCACCGCCGCCGTCCAGAATTTTCCGGCAGCACATGCACTTGGACGGGTATAAAAGCTCCAGAAGCCAGTTTGTACATCGCATATCCGGCCCTCCTTCTTTTTTCTCAGTATAACACAGGGCGGCGGATTCGGCAAAGGCGAAAAGCTGCATTTTTCCACCAAAAACTAACATATTTTTTGTTTGACTAAAAAATGATTTTTTGCTGCTTCACACGATCTTAACGCTTATACTGAATCTGAGGCCGGAACAACGGCCCGCGCAGCGCACTTTTCCCTTTTCGGCGCTGCCGCGTGCCACCGCAGCTGCGGCTCCGGCCATCCAATAAAAGGAGTTATTGATTTCGCTGTTTTTCGGGATGGTGGATTTCGCGTCCATGAAGCAGACCGTTCAGGCGCTCGGCGTCGTTGCGCTTCCGCGGCTGTCCGCCCATCACCTCCTTCAGCCAGAACGTGGGGCTGGTCGCCATGACGAAGGTCGTCAACCGCCTTACGATTCTCTTCGGCGCGCTGACGCTGATTCTTGCGGGGCTGTTCCCGCCGATCGGCGCATTTTTCTCCACACTTCCGGATTGCGTTCTGGGCGGCTGCACGGTCATCATGTTTGGCGCGATCATTGTTTCGGGCGTGACCATGCTCGGCGAATGCGGCTTTGACCAGCGCAACACGATCATTGCCGCGACCTCCTTTGCCATCGGCATCGGCGTAACGCAGGTTCCGGAATTCTTCTCCGGCATGCCGCAGATTGTCAGCGATATTTTTTCGGGCAATCCAGTTGCGGGTGTGTTCGTGGTGGCGATGAGCCTGTCGCTGGCGCTTCCGAAAAAGGTCGGGCCCGAGGAGGTCGGCGCGCTGACAGAGCAGACGCTGGAATACACGGATTCCTCCAGGCCCGCTTCCGATTGATACCCCTTTCCACGCCTCTTATTCGACTTTTTGTTTGCATTTGCCGACGCGCTGTGCTATCATGAAGCCGGATGGGGGGCGTGTTTATGCAGCGGCTTGTGTTTCATGTGGACGTCAACAGTGCGTTTTTGTCCTGGGAGGCGGCCCGGCGCGTGGCGCGCGGGGAGGCGGACCTGCGGGAGCTTCCTTCGGCCGTCGGCGGGGAGCGCAGCAAGCGGACCGGCATCATCCTGGCCAAATCCATTCCGGCGAAAAAATTCGGCGTTGTGACCGGAGAACCGGTCGGCCTGGCGCTCCGCAAATGCCCGCAGCTTGTGCTGGTCCGGCCGGATTTCCAGCTGTACAGCAGAAGCTCCAGGGCCTTTCTTGCCATCTGCCGCCGCTTTGCGCCGGTGGTGGAGCAGGTGTCGATCGACGAATGCTTTCTTGATATGACCGGCACGCGGCTTATCTACCCGGACCCGGTCGCCGCTGCGCGCACCATCAAGGACGCCATTTTTTCAGAGCTCGGCTTCACGGTCAATATCGGCGTCGCGCCCAATAAGCTGCTGGCGAAAATGGCGAGCGATTTTGAAAAGCCGAACCGCGTGCACACGCTTTTTCCGGAGGAGATTCCGGAAAAGCTCTGGCCGCTGCCGGTGGGCGAGCTGTTTGGCGTCGGCAAAAAAACCGCGGAGCGGCTGAAAAGTGCCCGCGTTTTTACCGTCGGCATGCTGGCGGGCATGGAGCTTTCCGAGCTGCAGCGTCTTGTCGGCGCGAAGAATGCGCGGGTGCTCCATGACCATGCGAACGGCGTCGACCCAAGCCCGGTTCTGGCCGAGCCGGAGGCGGTCAAGGGCTACGGAAACTCTGTGACGCTGGAGGAAAACGTGACTACCCAGGAGCAGGCCGGGCGCATCCTTCTTGCCCTTTGCGACAGCGTCTGCGCGCGCATGCGCGCGGACAGGCGGCGCTGCAGCCGCGTGAGCGTCACCATCCGCAGTACGGACTTTCAGACCCGCTCCCACCAGCGCAGCCTTCCGGAGCCGACGGACCTCACGCGGGAAATTCACGCGCTCTGCAAGGCGCTTTTTTCAGAGCTCTGGGACGGAAGAACGCCCCTGCGCCTGCTTGGCGTGACGCTCAGCGAGGTGACGGACGGTGAGATCGTGCAGCTTTCGCTCTTTCCGGATGCGCAGAGAGAAAAATCCCGCCGCCTGGACCGGACCGTGGACGAGCTGCGGGGGCGCTTCGGCTCCGACGCGATTGTCCGCGGCGGCGTTACGGAGGCCTCGCAGCGCGTGGGCCGGAAATTCAAAAGCCAGCCGGACGAGGACGTATGACAGGCTTTGAGACTGT
>CAKUHJ010000136.1 GCA_934655935.1 uncultured Oscillospiraceae bacterium
CGTCAGGCCCGTGCCGTAGGCGCCGCCCTGCACGCGCACGACGTTCCAGAGATACGCAAGCGTCGCGATTCTGGACACGGCGTACATTTTTCCGGAATAGCCGCCGCCGAACTGCGTCAGCGCGCCGCCCTGCACCGCATAGCTGACGTCGGTCGCCGCCTGAATACCAAGGCGGCAGGGCGGAAGCATCTGGAGCCGGTTCTGCGTTCCATAGGGCCAGGCAGCGTCCGTAAGCCTCCGGCTGAAAATCTCGCCAAGCAGCGCCGGCGCGCCGGGAAGCGTCCCGGTCGTGCTGAAGGACAGGCGGCCGGCCGAGAAAATCTCGCGGGCAAGCGTCTGCAGGCGCTTGGTCAGCGCGCCGCGCTCGGATTCAAAATTCGTCTCCAGCTTCTGAAGCCAGCGATAGAAGCTGAGGCCTCCGGCGCGCTCTGCGTACGCGTCCGCCTGGCTGCAGGCCGCCGCCACACGCCCCAGCGCAAAGGATGTGCTGGTGCTGATGGACTGATAGAGCTCCTCGCGCTGCTGCCGCAGAAGATTCAGGATTTCCGCATGGTCCGAAAGCTCGGTTTCGGTCAGAATCGCGCAGGCAAGCTCCGCGGCCTCCTGCAGCTTTCCCTCGAGCGCGCTGAAGCCGACCGTCACGCGGAGCTTGCTGCGCTGCGTTTCGTTGACGCCGGCATAGACGCTGAAGCCCGACTGGAAGCCGCCCGTCAGAAGGCGGAGCTTTCTCTGCAGCTCCTGCATGGAAAGCTGCGCGGTGCCCAGCTGGCCCAGCAGCGAGGTCAGAAGCGAGACGTCCTCGATGCGCGCCTCCGGCAGGCCGTCGACGTCAAAATAGAGGTTTACATAAACAATTCCGCCCGTGTTGATCACATGCTGCACCGCAGGGAGCGCGCAATCGGGCGCGGGCTCGGCCGGAATCTCCTCCGGCTCGGCTGAAATCTGGCTGAGCGTCACCTGCGGAATGGAGGCAAGCGCCTCGCGCGAATCCGGCGCGTGCTGCCAGGCCTCCAGAGAGGCCTGCAGCGCTTGAATCTCCCGGCGCTGCGCATCCGTCCAGCCCTGCACACAGGCCGCAAGCCGCGCCTGCTCCTGCGCCTGACGCTCCGCGCCCAGAGTCTTGGACGGGCGAAGCTGCACGCAGGCCCGGTGCGGATTGTCAAGAAGCAGGGTTTTAAGAAGCTTTTCATAATAGCCGGCGTCCAGCAGCGCACGGAGCTCGTCAAAGAGGCTGCCGATACTCAGCCGGTCCGCCGGGTCGCCGCCATAAAGCCAGGTGGAAAGCATCTCGATTCCGTAGACCAGGCCGCGCGGCATGGTGCCGAAATCGCACTCGCGCAGGCGGAACTCCATCCGCGCCAGGCTTGCCTCCAGCTGCGCATGGTCAAGACCCTCGGCGCAGAGCGCCTGCAGCGTTTCGCGCAGCGTATCCAGCGCGGCTTCCAGGTCCTCCTGACGAAGATTCTGCAGCTGCAGAAGAAGCCAGGGCTGCTGCTGGCTGTCGTCCAGCTGCATCAGCACATCCTCGGCAAGGCCCTTTTCCAGAATTGCACGCGTCAGCGGCGCCTGGTTGCTGCCGCAGAGCACGTCGCACAGCGCCTGCGCGGCCATCAGCGTCTTCCGGTCCGAAAAATCGCAGATCACATAGCCAAGGCCAAGCTTGGTCTTGCGGGCGGCGTCCTCTTCCTCGCCCAGCTCATAATCCACCGTCAGGCGCTGCGGGCTTACGGGCTTCTGAAGGGCAATGTTCGTGTCCGGGTCTATGCGGGTGTAGCGGTTCAGATATTCCTCCATCAGTGGAAGCATCCGGTCAAGGTCCACGCTGCCGTCAAGATACAGATAGCTGTTGGACGGATGATAAAAGCGCCTGTGCGTTTCCAGGAATTTTTCGTATGTAAGCGTGGGAATCGCCGCGGGATCGCCGCCGGAGACGAAGCGGTAGCAGTTGTCCGGATACAGAAGCGTCTGCATGGCGTTATACAGAACCGTGTCGGGGTCTGAGAACGCGCCCTTCATCTCATTGAATACCACGCCCTTGTAGCTGGGCCTTCCCTCCTCGTCCAGCTCAAAATGCCAGCCCTCCTGGGCAAAAATCTCCTGCATCTGATAGATGCGCGGCGCGAAGACCGCGTCAAGATACACGCGGACAAGGTTTTCAAAGTCCTGCCCGTTGCGGGAGCTGACCGGATAGCAGGTTTTGTCCGGATAGGTGATGGCGTTGAGGAAGGTGCTGAGGCTTCCCTTCATCAGCTCCAGGAACGGCTCCTTCACGGGATATTTTTCCGATCCGCAGAGAACGGAATGCTCCAGGATATGAAATACGCCGCTGTCGTCGTACGGCAGCGTCCGGAACGCGGCGCAAAAGGTCATGTTTTCGTCCTTCCGCTCCAGCCAGACCAGCCGCGCGCCGGATTTTTCATGGATATATTCGTGCAGAACGGCGTCCAGCTCGGAAATTTCCCGGCTGCGAAGCTCCGTAAAGCCGCTTTTGATTGCAGTAAGCGCCATAAATAGACTCCTGTTCCGTTTGATTTTCTTTCATCTTATCACATTCCGCCGAAAGAGACAATCCTGATTTTCTTCCAGTCCGTCCGACTGCCACTGGACAAAGGCGCGCGGCCGGATTATACTGAAAGAAAAAACAGAAGGAGTTTTCCAGATGAAAACGCTTTTGCTCCGGAACATCGCGCAGCTTGTCACCTGCGACGATTCTGACCGCCTGCTTTCCTCGGTCGACCTCTACGCGGAGGACGGCGTCATCCGCAAAATCGGCCGCGGACTGCAGCTTCACGCGGACGAGACCATCGACGCGGCGGGCATGCTCTGCTTCCCCGGCCTTGTGAACACGCACCACCACCTGTATCAGCAGTTTTCCAGAAATCTTCCGCAGGTACAGAACATGGAGCTGTTTGACTGGCTGAAGACGCTCTACGAAATCTGGAAAAATCTTGACGAGGAGGTCGTCCGCCTTTCCAGCCTCACCGGCATGGGGGAGCTCATGAAGCACGGCTGCACGACCTGCTTTGACCACCACTATGTGTTTCCCGCAGGCCGGGGTGACCTTATCGGCGCGCAGTTTGCCGCGGCCTCGGAGCTTGGCATCCGCATGCACGCCTCGCGCGGCTCGATGGACCTTTCGGTCAAGGACGGCGGCCTTCCCCCGGACTCCGTCGTGCAGACGGTCGATGAAATCATGGCCGACTCCGCGCGCCTGATTGAGACGTATCACGACCCGTCCTTCGGCTCGATGCGGCAGTTAGCCCTTGCGCCCTGCTCGCCGTTTTCCGTCTCCGAGGAGCTTCTGCGGCAGAGCGCCCTGCTCGCCCGGCAGTACGGCGTGCGCCTGCACACGCATCTTTGCGAAACGAAGGACGAGGAGCACTACATGCTCGAGCGCGAGGGCATGCGTCCGCTCGCGTTCATGCAGACGCTCGGCTGGCTCGGCCCCGACGTCTGGTTCGCGCACGGCATCCACTTCAGTGACGACGAGCTCCGCCTGCTTGCCGAAACCGGAACCGGCGTGTGCCACTGCCCGATTTCCAATATGAAGCTCGCCTCCGGCGTCGCGCGCATTCCCGAGATGCTGCGTCTCGGCGTCCCGGTGGGGCTTGGGGTGGACGGCTCTGCCTCCAACGACGGCTCAAGCCTGATGGAGGAGCTGCGGACCGCCTTCCTCCTGCACCGGCTGACCGCCAGCGCGCTTGCGCCCTCCGGCTATGAGATTCTGAAGCTTGCCACGCGCGGCGGCGCGCGGCTTCTTGGCCGCACGGATATCGGCCAGCTTGCCGAGGGTCTTTGCTGTGACCTGTTCCTGATCGACTCGCGCCGGCTGGAGCTGACGGGCGCGTGCTATGACCCAAGGTCCGTGCTTGCGACCGTCGGCGTGCGCGGCCCGGTCGACTACACCGTTGTAAACGGGCGCGTCACCGTCCGGAACGGGCGGCTCGCCACTGTCGATGAGGCGCAGATTGCCGCCGCGGCGGAGAAGAAATGCCGCGCGTATCTCGGCCTGTAGGCAATTATCCGGCAATCTGCAAAAAATACGGCATCGATTTTTGTAGAAATCAACACTTCCCTTTTTTGCATCCGGTTCGTTATAATAGTTTTAAGAACCGAACAATCCAAGATTGGTAGCTGTAACGAAGTGCTGCGCGCACGGGCTGCAACTATCACTCAGGTCTGTCTTCTGAGTGTTTCAAGCCGAAAGGCTTGAAACACTTTTTGTTCATCCGAAATTCATTCCGAGGAGGCTTATCCATGTACTTACTCACAAACGGCCGGCTCATCACCCGTGACCCGAACGGCAGAGGCTATTACGAGAAGGGCGGCGTCGCCTTTGAGGGCCGCAAAATCGTCGATGTCGGCGAGGAAGCGGCGCTGCGGAAAAAATATCCGCAGGCAGAGCTCATCGACGCGAAGGGCAACGTCATCAT
>CAKUHJ010000137.1 GCA_934655935.1 uncultured Oscillospiraceae bacterium
GCAAACGCAACCGGCCCGCTGACGCCAAAATCCGTAAACTGAATCTCCCCTGCCTCCTCCTGCAAAACCACTCCGCCCCGCCGCAGGGAAAGCTGCGCGTCGGCGCGGATGCCCTTGAGCGCCTTGACCCAGGTGGGATCCGTTTTGATCTGCGTGAGGCTGGGATAGAGCGCTGTGCAGCGGTGCCCCAGCTGCCCGAGCAGAAAATAGCCCGATTTTACGCCGCCGAGCCGCTTGCCCGCGCAGCCGCCGCAGCAGATGATCAGCTTGTCGCCGAAAAATTTCTCTCCCGTCGCGGCGATGGCCTCATATCCGCGCGCTTTTTTCTTCACCTCCACAATGTCACAGGAGCCTGCAATCTGCACGCCCCGCTGCTCCACCGCAAACCTCAGCACGTCGAGCACGCTGGACGCCTGATCGGAGAGCGGATAGACCTTCCCATCCGCCTCCTCCACGGTCAAAAGTCCCAGCGTGCGAAAAAATTCCAGCGTCCGCCGGACGCCGAAGCGCGCAAGCGCAGGCCGCACAAACGCCGGTGCCGCCCCGTGATAGCGCAGGCTGTCCGCGCCGGTATTCGTCAAATTGCAGCGGCCGTTTCCGGTCGCAAGCAGCTTGCGCCCCACGCGCCCCTGCCGCTCCACCAGTGTCACCGCATAGCCCTCTTCCGCCGCGCTCAGCGCCGCCATCAGTCCGCTGGCCCCGCCGCCGATAATCAAAACCTTCATACGCGCCTCCAAACAGGAAAAATCCGTTTCATCTTAGTATAAACGATTTGCGCGGGCTTGCCAAGTGGCAATTCGGCTGGTACAATAGGCGCGTGGAGGAGCAAACTTTATGGATAAACGCGAACAGATCGCACACCTGGCCGCCACGCGCGAAGAGGCGTACCTGCTCACGCGCGTGTGCGAAAAACTGACCGCCGCCATCCGGCGGGACATCCCGGCCGCAACCAATTTTCTCTCCCGGCGGGAGCAGATGCTCACCCGTGAGCTCCTGCGCGGCGAGCCCATCCGCTTTTTTGGCGGCCTTCCGACCGCCGAACGCGAGGTTTGCTGCTACCTGCCGGATTATCTCGGCGAGGATCATCTTTCCTCAGACGATGGGCCGATTGCCGCCGTGCGCGCAACATTTTTCGCGCCCGACGCGCTCACGCACCGCGATTTTCTCGGCGCGCTCATGGGCTGCGGCATCAAGCGGGAGACCGTCGGCGATCTCTACCCCGCCGCGGGCCGCTGCGACTTTCTCGTCACGCGCGACATCCTGCCCTACGTCCTGCAAAACCTGACCGACGCCGGCCGAACGCGGCTGCACCTCGAGCAGATTCCGCTCTCCGCGCTCGAAGCGCCGGAGCAGAAGACGAAGCAGCTCCGCGGCACGGTCTCCTCGCTGCGGCTCGACGGCATCGTGGCCGAGGGCTTCGCGCTCAGCCGCTCCCGCGCGTCAGAGCTCATCGCCGCCGGCAAGACAGAGCTCAACTATACCCTCTGCCAAAAGCCCGACCGCGCCGTCGCCGAAGGCGACGTGATCTCCGTCCGGGGCCTTGGCAAAATGCAGCTGGCATCCGTCGGCGGAACCACGAAAAAAGGGCGGATTTCCGTCGAAATCTGCCGCTATCTCTAGGAGGATCACCATGGAAAAATCAAGAATCGACCGCATCAACGAGCTGGCCCGCAAGGCAACGGCCGAAGGCCTGACGGAAGAAGAGGTGCTCGAGCGCGACCGGCTGCGCCGGGAATACGTCGCGGCCTTCCGCGAAAATCTCGTCGCCCAGTTGGAGGCAACCTACATCGTCGACGAAAAGGGCAACAAGCGCAAGCTGAAGTCCAAGGACGAGCTGCGCGCCGATAAAATTCTGAAATATCCGAGCTGAACATGCAGATCACAAACTTTTCGTTTCTCTTCCTCTTTCTCCCCTGCGCGCTTCTGCTTGCCTTCCTGACCCGCAAACACCTGCAGGGGCAGAACCTCGCGCTGCTTGTGCTCAGCCTTGCGTTTTATGCCTGCTCCGGCATCCCCGGGCTGCTGTTCGTGCTCGGCATGAGCGCCCTGGTCTACCTTCTCACCCGCCTGCCGGGAAGAGACTGGCAGTACGCCGGAATCGCGCTCTGCGTGGCGGCGCTCTGCTATTTGAAATACACGGGCTTTTTCGCGGAAAATCTCTCCCGCCTGACGGGGCTGGCGCTTACGGTGCCCACCGTGGCCGCGCCGCTCGGCGTCTCGTTTTTCACCTTCCTCGCCATCAGTTACCTGGCGGACGTGGCGCGCGGCGCCATCGCGCCGGAGCGCAATTTCGGCCGCCTGCTGCTCTGTTTCACGTTCTTCCCCAAATCCGCCCAGGGCCCGCTGGTGCGCTATGGCGCGTTTTCGCCGCAGCTCACCGCGCGCCGGGCCGATCTTCCGGCGGGCATCGAGCGCTTCCTCCTCGGCCTCGGAAAAAAGGTTCTTCTGGCCGAGGCAATGGGTACGGTTTCCGCGCAGGTCTTTCGCCTCTCCGCCGTGGCGCTCACGCCCGGGAAAATGTGGCTCGGCGCGGTCTGCTACGCGCTGCAGATTTACTTTGATTTTTCCGGCTATACCGACATGGCCCTCGGCCTTGGCCGGATGTTCGGCTTCACGCTGCCGGAAAACTTTGATTTCCCCTATCTGGCCGAATCCGTCACGGATTTCTGGCGCCGCTGGCACATCACGCTCTCGCAGTGGTTCCGCGACTATGTCTACATCCCCCTCGGCGGCAACCGCAAGGGGAAGGCACGTCAGATTCTGAACCTCTGCATCGTCTGGCTGCTCACCGGCCTCTGGCACGGCAGCGCCTGGACGTTCGTGGCCTGGGGCGCATGGTACGCCGTGCTTTTGATCGCCGAAAAGCTGTTTTTGGGCCGCTGGCTGGAAAGGGCGCCGAAATTTCTTCGCCGCCTCTATGCCCTGCTCGCCATCCTGATCGGCTGGGTGCTCTTCAACAGCCCGAGCCTCGGCGCCGCCGGAAAATACCTCCGCGCGATGTGCTTCCTCGGCGAAGGGACGGGTGCGGACGCGCCGTTCTTCCTGCTGACGCTGCGGCAGTACGGCCTGCAGCTGCTCGCGGCCCTGGCGCTCTGCACGCCGGTCGGAAAGCGTTTGATGGCGCGCCTGGAGCAGAGCCCTGCCGGCCGCTGGATCAAGCTCATCCTGCTCGGCGCAATCTTCGCGCTCTCCCTTCTGGCCATGACCGGTTCCACCATGCAGGCCTTCATCTACGCGCAGTTTTAGGAGGTGGCGCAATGAAACTGACCAAAAAGCTGCTCTGCCTCGCCTTCCTGCTCCTGATTCTCCTCGTCCCGCTGCTCACAATCTTCACTGCGCTCCGCAGCCCCAGCGGCTGGTCGACGCAGGAAAACCGCGCCCTTGCGGGCAAGCCGGAGCTGTCCGTCTCCGCGCTCTGGACGGGCGCCACCGCCGCGCAGACCGAGTCCTTTCTGAAAGATCATCTCGTGGGCCGCAGCACGCTGCTGAAGCTGGACGTCTGGTTCCAGATGCGCGTCCTGCGCCGCCCCGTTGTGAGCGACGTCGTGCTCGGCGACGAAGCCCTGCTTCCCGTCGCCGAGATCGAGGACTACCGCACCGGCGTGCTGGAAAAAAAGGCCGCCGCAATGGCCGAGAGCCTCGCAGCCATCCAGGCCGCGACGGAGGCCGCAGGCGGGCAGTTCTGCTACGTCCTCGTCCCCGAGCAGCGCTCGGCCCTGCGGGACTACTACCCGGACTGGATGGAAAACCGCGCCGCGCAGTACGATGCCACCCGCGCGGCCTTCACCGCCGCGATGGAGGCACAAAGTGTCCCCATGCTCGACCTGACGGAGACTTACCGCGCCGTGGACAACCGCAAAGACTACTACTCTACGGTTGACCACCACTACACCCTCCTGGGCGCAGAGCTGGCCTACAAAACCGTCTGCGACGCACTGAACCTTCCGTTCATCCAGCCCGACGTGCGTGCCACAGAGCAAACCTTCCTCGGCACCTACAACCGGAAATTGTACGGCCTGTCCCCCATCTCGGAGCAATTCCAGTCAGATTTTGCACCTGCCATCCCCTACTCCCGCTGGGACAATGGCGAACGCACCGACCGCCCCATGATCGAATCCTCCGGCGCAGAGGCCTATTACACCGCCTACATGGGCGGCGACATGGGCGAAACCATCGTCCAGACCGACCGTACGGAGCTTGGCAAAATTCTCATCGTCGGCGACTCGTTCACAAACGCCTTCGAAACGCTCTGCTACCGCAGCTTCGGCGAGATGCGGAGCCTTGATTTCCGGCACTATTCCGAGCAGACGCTCACCGAATACATTCTCGACTATCAGCCGGACGTCGTCCTCGTCATGCGTGACGACCTCACCTGCCTCACCTCCGGCGGCAACGGCTCTCTGGAATGAATCATACACTCCCCGCCTCAGC
>CAKUHJ010000138.1 GCA_934655935.1 uncultured Oscillospiraceae bacterium
CCCCCGCTGCTCTGTCGCAGAGCTGCCTATCATAGTTTTTCGACAGTCTCGCGAGGAAACGGCACATGCCGTTTCCTTGTTTCAGCCTGTCAGGAAATCCGCAAAAACGAAAAAAGGAAGAAGATATAATTGCATACTTGTTGCGCTTGTGCTAGAATGAAGGCAGATATTTCGCGCCGTTCGGTTCGCGGCGCAAAACGGAAGGATGATGCTTCAAAATGGCAAATCTCAAGGATATTGCGCAGCAGCTTGGCGTCAGCGTGTCCACCATTTCCAGAGCGCTGAACGGCAGCAGCGAAATCAGCCAGCAGATGAAGGAGAAAATCCGTCAGACGGCTGACGAGATGGGCTACAGCCTGCAGGGCCGGGGCGGCCGGGCAACGCCGGACTGGAATTCTGCGGGGATTATCGTTCCGGAAATTACGTCGGAATATTATGCGCGGCTGGTGCATAAGGCAAAGGAATTCCTGGCGGCAAAGGGCTACTCCATTATCGTGAAGCTCACGGATTTCAAAACGACGGAAATGCTGGAGGCCATCAATACCATGAGCCGGATTCATGTCAAGTGCCTGCTGATTGTCATGGACACCGAGGAGGCGATGTCCGACCAGATTATCCGCATGATTCACCGCAGCGGCCTGCCGATCATGCTGATTACCTCAAAATATTATCCGCTTCTGGAGTTTGACTGCATTCACCTCGACGAATACAGCGGAATTGTTATGGGTGTGCAGCATCTGCAGAGCAGGGGATATCAGCGCATCGCCTGCATTTCCGACCGGATCTCTGTCAACCGCGTTACCATTTTCAAGCAGGCCATGAAGCTTCAGAATATGAAGGCGGACCCGCAGCTCATCTGCATCGGCCCCGAGCGCGCGGAAAGCGGCGGCTATCTGCGCATGAAGGAGCTGTTGTCGCTGGAAAACCCGCCCGACGCGGTTTTCTGCTGCTACGATCAGATGGCCATCGGCGCCATCCACGCCCTGCGGGAAACAGGCCTTCGGATTCCGGAGGATATGGCCGTGCTCGGCTTTGACAACCTCACGGCCTCAAAGTATATCGAAGGCGGCATTTCCACCATCGCCAACCCCTATGAGGACATGCTTTCCATCGCGGTGAACATTCTGGCCAAGCGCGCGAAAAATCCGCAGATTTCCCAGCAGCAGATCGCGCTGCGGCCGAATCTGATTGTCCGCCACACGACCTGAGCGCTGCCCGGCGCGCAGAAGGCAGCGTTAAAATTGCGTAATGTTCCGTAATATTTCCGTTCATTCCTTATTGACTATTTAAGCGCCGTATGGGAGAATACCCTATAGAAGTTTCACGAAATGATACGTGGAGGAAATTCTGAATGAAAAAGCAAGTCGGATTTGTTTGCTTCGGCGAGATCAACACGCCCATCGAGCGCCTGCGGATGAAGCATGATGAGGCGCTTGCGGTTTTGCAGGGCATGGGCTACGAGCTGCTGGACGCGGGCCTGGTCATAGATGACGAAAAATACGAAACTGCGGATGCGGCCGTAAAGAAGCTGCAGGGCTTTGATATGTGCTGCCTGGTCGTGTGCGTGGCGGGCTGGGTTCCCACACACGCGGTGACCCGCGTGACCGATCCGTATCGCCACATCCCGATGCTCCTGTGGGGCCTTTGCGGCTGGAAGGAGAACGGTCGGATTATCACAACCGCCGAGCAGGCCGGCACCACGGCCATCCGCCCGACGTTTGAGCTGCTGGGCTATTCCTTCAAATACGTTTACAACATCATTGGAAAGGACTACCCGCGGCAGAAGCTGGACGCCTATATCAGCGCCTGCGCGGCAAGGCGCGCCCTGCGGGACGCACGCGTCGGTAGCATGGGCTACCGCGATATGCTCCTTTACGGCACGCAGTTTGAGGGCGGCTCGATGCGCGGCAAGTTTGGCGTCGAGGTAGAGCCCTATGAGATGCTGGAAATGGTGCGTGAGCTGGACGGGCTTGACGCCGGAAAGGTGGAAGAGGGCGTCCGCTACGTAAAGGAAAACTGGAAATTTGAAAAGCCCTGCGATGAGGAAATTATCGTAAAGGGCGTAAAATACGCGCTGGCCATCGGCAAAAAGATCGCCGCGCGCGGCTGGGACGCGCTGACGCTCATCGACGTCGACGGCATGAAGAAGCTGGAGGGTTTCCCGCCTGCGATGGTGTTCATTCTGCTGGCGCACTACTACGATATCCCGACCACGCCGGAAAACGACGTGATAGGCTGCGTGACGCAGCTGATCATGAAGTATCTGACGGGGCAGACCGTTCCGTATCTGGAGTACTACGAGTTCTTTGAGGACAGCATGCTGGCCGGCGTTCCGGACTATGTGCCCGAGAGCGCGACGGACGGCGCGGTTACGGTGCTTCCGGCGGCCTTCGGCCTGCTCAACACGTCGCTGCTTTGCGTCTCGAAGGTCAGAACGGGCTATGTGACCTGCGCGCGGCTTGCATATTTCGGCGGCCGCTACCGCATGCACGTTTACACCGGCGAGGCGAAGACGCCGCCCGCGTGGAACGAGTTCGGCTGGGACGATCCCGCGCCGCAGCTGCCGAGTCTGCAGATTTTCCCGGATTCGTGCACGGTCGAGCAGTTTGCGCAGAACGTCTGCTGCCAGCATGTGATCGTCGCCTACGGCGACTATACCGAACAGCTGCGGGACTTCTGCAGGCTGATGGACATTGACCTTGTCATGTAAGCGTAAGAAAAAATCATAAAGGCGCTGCAGCTTCTGCAGCGCCTTTTTATGGAGGAGAAGAGAGATGTATCTTGGCGTCGACCTTGGCAGCACCAATATCAAGGCTGCCGTCTATGATGAAAATATGCAGCTGCTGGACCGGCAGAGCCGCGGCGTCGTCTATCTGCGGGAGAATGGCTTCGTGGAGTTTGACGCGGAGCAGTACTATGCGTTGCTGCTTTCTCTGATCGGTCAGATGCTGCGGCAAAATCAGATTTCCACGGTCCGGCAGCTTGCCTTTACCGGCCAGGCGGAGACGCTGGTGTGCGTGGGGGCGGACGGAAGAGCCTGCATGAACGCCATCTCCTGGATGGACGAGCGCTCGGTGCAGGAGTGCCGGGAGCTTGCTGCGCAGTTTGATCCCGCGCTCTGTGAGCGCGTGACCGGCCAGCAGGCGGTGCTGCCGACCTGGCCTGCGACAAAAATCCTGTGGCTCCGCAGGAACCGGCCGGATATCTTTGAGAAAACCGCGTGCTTCATGCTGCTGAAGGATTACATTGTCTACCGCCTGACGGGCGTGAAGCGCGCCGATATGTCCATTGCAACCTTCAGCTTCTATTTTGATATTTATGAAAAACGCTACTGGAAGGCAATGCTGGACGCAATCGGAATCACCGAGGCGCGGCTTCCGGAGCTGTGCGAGCCGTGCACCACGGTGGGGCCGCTGTGCCAGGAGGCGGCGCGGGCCATGGGCCTGAAGGGACAGACGCTGGTCAATACCGGAACGCTCGACCATTTTGCCGGCATGATCGGAACCGGCAACGTGCGCCTGGGCGGCATGACGCTTTCAACCGGAACGGTGATGGCGCTGACGGCGATGGCGGAGGAGCCTGCGCCCCGGAACAGCGGCATCGCCATGCACTACGGCTTCCTGCCGGATACGCACGTGATGCTTCCCGTGGCGGAATCCGGCGGCGTGAGCCTGGAATGGTTCCACCGCACGTGCATGAACGGAATTTCCTACGATGAAATGAACCGGGTGCTGCTGGAGCGGGGGAGAAACGACCTGATTTTCCTTCCGTATCTGGTCGGGACGAACGCGCCGGAGTTCGATTCGGACGCCTGCGGCATGTTCTGGGGTCTGCGGCAGGAGCACGACGTCTATGATATGGCGCACGCCGTCATGGAGGGCGTGGCGTTCATGCTGCGGAAAAACTGCGACGACATCCGTGCCAAGGGAACCCGGCTCGGGCACATTATCGCCACCGGCGGGGGCGCAAAGAGCCCGGTCTGGTGCCAGCTGCAGGCGGATATTACCGGACTTCCGGTGGTGCTGCCGCAGGAGAAGGAGGCGGCGTGCCTGGGCGCGGCGATGATTGCGGCTGTGGCAAGCGGAAAATATCCGGATTATCCGGCTGCGGCGGCGGACTGCGTCCGCCTGACCACGCGTTATACGCCGCACCCGGACGAGAGACTGGAAAGAAAATACCGCCAGTTCTGCCTGCTGTACGATGCAGGCCTCCGGGCGGCAAGATTATAAAAAACAGGCCGTGCCGGGACGTTTGTCCCGGCACGGTTCAATTTATTTTGTGAGCTGCTCGAGCGCGGCAAGCTTCAGGCTGGTGCAGAAAACCTCCATCGCCTGGTCAAGCTCGGAAATCGGCGGAAGAGAGGGCGCAATGCGGATGTTGGAATCCTGCGGGTCGACGCCGGAGG